>JBEAUK010000022.1:0-43822 GCA_041161465.1 Planctomycetota bacterium
TGCCCCACCTGACCGACGAGCAGACCCGCACCTGGACGCGCGAGCAGAAGGACCGCTGGTGGCTCGAGAACGTCTTCCGCGGCGACATGCCGCAGCTGACGATCCGGGCCGCCCTCACCGGCTTCCTCCTCGGCGGCATCCTCTCGGCGACGAACCTCTACATCGGCGCGAAGACCGGCTGGTCGCTCGGCGTCGGCGTGACGAGCGTCATCCTCTCGTTCGTCATCTTCCGCGCGCTCGCCTCGGCGCGGTTCTCGAAGGACATGACCATCCTCGAGAACAACGCGGTGCAGTCGATCGCGACCGCCGCCGGCTACATGACCGGCCCGCTCATCTCCGCGATCATGGCCTACATGTTCGTGACGAACGGCACGATGGAGTGGTACAAGATGCTCGTCTGGAATGTCGTCGCGAGCATCCTCGGCGTGCTCGTCGCGTTTCCGATGAAGCGTCGCTTCATCAACGACGAGCAGCAGCCCTTCCCCGAAGGCCGCGCCTGTGCGGTCGTGCTCGACTCGCTCTACCCCGACGCCCCCGAGGGCGGCACGAAGAACATGGTCAACGACATGCCGGTCGAGCGAACGACCGTCTCCGCGGACGGCGTGTCGGCGGGCATGTTCAAGGCGAAGGCGCTCGCGTGGGCCGCGGCCATCGGCGCGATCCTGCAGATCTTCGTCGCCAGCGGATACATGGCGGTGCTTCAGATCCTCGTGCTCGGCACCGCGAAGGCGAAGGACGCCCTCGTCAAGATCCCCGAGCACCTCGACGAGTGGATCTACACCCGCGCGGCATCCACCCCGGGTTCATGGGTGCCGAACATCAGCGGCATCAACTTCAAGCAGCTCGGCGTCTCGTTCGCCTTCGATCTCTCGATGATCGGCGCGGGCGGCCTGATGGGCATGCGCATCGCGTCGAGCGTCATGATCGGCATGATCGCGAACTACCTCCTGATCGCCCCGATCATGATCCACGCGGGCGAGATCCTGCCGAAGAACCTCGGCAAGATCGCGCAGCCCGACGGCGGCTACAGCATGGCGGACGCGGTCTTCGGCCGCGCGCACCTCACGAACACATGGTGCCTCTGGTGGGGCGTGTCGATGATGGTCACCGCCTCGATGGTCGGCCTCTTCGCGAAGCCCAAGCTCCTCATCAGCGCCTTCACCGGCCTCTTCATGAAGAAGTCGAAGACCGACGACTGCCTGCGCGACATCGAGCTTCCGATCAAGTGGAGCATCATCGGCATCCCGATCGTGTCGGCGGTCATCATCTACATCAACTACCTTTGGTTCGGCGTCGACTGGTGGATCGGCGCGCTCTCGATCCCGATGATCATCGTCCTCACGCTCATCGCGGCGAACGCGACTGCGCTCACGGGCACCACGCCGACGGGATCGCTCTCGAAGATCACGCAGTTCACCTTCGGCGCGATCCAACCCGCGAACCCCGCCACGAACCTCATGACCGCGGGCGTGACCACCGAGGTCGCGGGCAACGCGTCGAACCTGCTCATGGACATCAAGCCCGGCTACATGCTCGGCGCGAAGCCGCGCCAGCAGGCGATCGGCCACTGCATCGGCATCGTGGCGGGCGCGCTCGCCTCGACGCCGCTCTTCTACATCCTCTTCCTCGCGAACAAGGCCGAGGACACCTCGATCAAGGACCACATCACCGCGAACTGGGCGGTGCCGGGCGCGGTCCAGTGGGCTGCGATCTCCGATGTGATCGGAGGCATGGGCCAGTCGAAGGGCACGCTCGTGCAGACCGGCGCCGACGGCATCGCGAAGCTGTGGGGCGTGCTGCCGGTCTCCGCCGCGTGGGCGATGCTCGCGGGTGCGGTGATCGCGCTCATCTTCGAGGTGCTGCGCACCGCGACGCGCGGGCGCTTCCCGCTCAGCGCGGTCGCGATCGGCCTCGGCGTCGTGCTGCCGCCGGAATCGACCGTGATGATGTTCATCGGCGCGTGCATCTTCGCGTTCTTCGAAGGCCGCTACCACGAGAAGATCGGCTCCTTCGGCTGGAAGCTCTGGGTCGACTCGAAGGAAGCGGTGTGTGCGGGCCTGATCGCCGGCTGGGCCATCCTCGGCGTCGGCGACGGCATCATCGCCGCCTTCGGCGAGAAGATGGGCATTTACGAGACGAGCGAGAAGGCGGATGCCGCGGCCAAGAAGCAGACCGCGCTGCTGACCCCGGCCGAGTCCGAGGCGCAGCGCGCGCTCGACGAGCAGGTGCTGCGAGGTTCGTGATTTCAGCGCCACCCGGCTTGACTTCCCAAGATCCGAGCCTATTCTCCCCGCTTCCATGACCCGCCCGAAGACCATCAAGTGCCGCCCGATGCACATGCACATGCAGAAGCATGTGTGTGCTGTCGCGCCGGCGCTTGGTTCCTTCTGAACGGTCTCCACCAGTTCACCCCAAGACGCCGGCCCCAGCGCCGGCGTCTTGTGCTTTTCGACTTTCGAAAGGGACGCGCGGCGCAGGAGACCGGAGCCTCCTTCCATCAGAGGAACCGACATGAGTGCCCGCACGCTGATCCAGGATTCCGCCGCCCCCCTTCCATCCACGACGACCGACGCGACCGACGAGCTCATCACCCGCCTCGCGGCGCGCATCTCGTCCTCGCGCGAGGAAATCGCGCCATTTCCGACCGTTCCGACGGCCATCGATGCGCTGACCGAGCGCTTCTTCCGCAACCAGCGCGTCGTGATCGCGAGACCCACGCGCAGCGAGATCGCATCGCGGGCTTGGAGCGCTTCCAGAACCGCGAAGGAGACCGCATGGCTCGGCGCGAGCGCCGAGTCGAGACGCGATGCGCCCGCTCTCTCTGGATTCGATGCGCTCGTCACCGCGGCGCGTGACGCCGACACCCTCGTCCTCTCAAGTCCATTCATCGTCAACGGCCGCGCGACGGGCGCGCTGGCGCCGCGCGACCTGCTGCTGCTGCGCTCACGCGCGCCGAGGCCGGTCATCGTGCTCGATCTGCTCGACGAGGAGCTCGCACGCGCACCGCTCACGCAACCTGCGCTGCTGCTCCCGGGCACGGTGTTCCTGCGCGGATTCGGAGATTTCTGGCGCGATGCCGGCGCGCGGGCTGTCGCGGAGACCGCCTTCGTCGCAGGACCTCGGGATCTCGTCGCATCGCTGCGAGAATCCGGCCTCGACGAGCGCCTCGCGGCCGAGGCGGCCTGGGACCTCGACCGAGTCGGGATCGATCGGGCGGTTCAAGAACGCGCCGCAGCGGCCCGCGCCGCGCGCTGATCCGCGATCTGCGTGCCCGAAAGCAGCGCGACATGGCACAATCGCGGACCTTTGGCGGCGTCTTGCTTGCCGACCGCGCATTCAGCGCCATGCTCGTGCACAGACCCGAAGGAGAAGCCCCCGGATGCGCTCCACCACTCTCACGCTCATCGTCGCCGCGTCGCTCGCGCCGAACTCTCATGCCGATACCACCGTCGTCACCTTCAACAAGGGAAACGCGCAGGGTTGGTTCGGTCCGAACGGGAATGACGGCTTCGGCGGAGCGACGACCATCGTGCCGAGCGATGGAAACCCAACCTGGAACATGCGGACTGTGTTCCAGGATTTCGGCATTCCGTACATCAACGCCTCGAACCCTGCGTTCCTCGGCGACTTCACGACCTCGCAGAGCGTGACGCTGAAGATCGACCTGCGCGTCGAGAACCTCAAGTTCTTCGGGACGAATGTGAGCCGGCCGTGGCTCGTCGAGCTGCGCAACTCCTCGCTTGCAACCGGTGGCTATCCGTGGGTGAGCGTCTGGTACAAGTTCGCCCAGATCTCGACCGCCACGCACGGGCAGTGGACGACCTTCAGCATCACCTTTGATCCACGCGCGACGCAGCTTCCGCCCGGCTGGCGCGGGACCGGCGCGGAAGATCCCGTCACCTACGCGCCGGTGCTTCCCGCCGGAGTCACCTTCCGCGACGTGCTCGAGGGCGTGAACTCGATCGCGTTCACCACGCTCGAGCCCGGGATGTTCTTCGGCTTCACCGACCACACCTTCCGCATCGACAACATCACCGTGACGCGCGTACCGGCGTCTGTCCCGGGAGATCTCGACGGCGATGGCGGCGTCGGCGCACCGGATCTGTCCATCCTGCTCTCGGCATGGGGGCCATGTGCATCGGGACAGCCGTGCCCTGCCGATCTCAATGGCGACGGCTCGGTTGGCCCGCAAGACCTTGCCGTGCTGCTCGCGGCGTGGAGTTGACCGCGCGCGGAGAAAGCCCATGCATCGCCCGACATCGCTTGCCCTTGCGACTTCGTCCGTGATCCTCGGAATCGCCTGGCCTTCTCAGGCGCAGGACGCCGTCGAATGGCGCGTCAAGGACGGTGGCAACGGACACTGGTACGGCGCATTCGTATCGCCCTCGGTCTCGTTCTCGGCGGCGCGCGCTGCCGCGCTCGCGAGCGGCGGCGACCTGGTCTCGATCAACACCGCCGCCGAATCGAGCTTCGTGTTCGGGCACATCGCATCGCAGCCCGAACTGTGGTGGCCCAGTTCGGGTCAACGGCACGGCCCCTGGATCGGGCTGATCCAAGACACGACCGCATCCGACTACTCGGAGCCAGGTGGTGGCTGGCGCTGGGTGGACGGCACACCACTTTCGTTCAACCGCTGGGCGCAATCGGGTACGCCGTGCGAGAACCAGCCCAACGACTGCCGCTGCAACGGTCCCTGCGGCCTCGGATATGCGGCCTACTACTGTCCGCTTGGCACGGGAGTCCCTTGTGGAATCGTCGATACCTGGGCGACCATGTTCGACGACATGGGCGGCTTCATCAACGGCGCGATCATCGAGTGGGCCGCCGACTGCAACGAGGATGGGATCGTTGACTACGGCCAGGTGATCTCCGGCGAGCTGTCCGACCTGAATGGAAACCATGTGCCTGACGCCTGCGAGTGCATCGCGGACATCAATCACGACGGCGCCGTCGACGGCCGAGACATCGGCGAGCTGCTCGGCCAGTGGGGCGGACCGGGAAGCGCGGATGTGAGCCGCGACGGCGCGGTGACCGGAACAGACCTCACGATCATGCTGTCGGCGTGGGGCCCCTGCCGCAACTGAGCCTCGATTCGCCGAGGTCAATCGGACGGAATCTGCCGCGCTATACTGAGGTCGTCGCGCGGGTGTAGCTCAGTTGGTAGAGCGTCAGCTTCCCAAGCTGAATGTCGCGGGTTCGAGTCCCGTCTCCCGCTTTCACTTCAGAGTCGTGGTCTGCTTCGCCGAGCACGACTCTTTCGTTCAAGCGGGAGACGACGAAGCGTCTGCGCGGCGTCGGTATACGGACCAAACCCCTGACCTGATCAGGCGAGACGCCGGGCGAAAGTCCGTCGTGGCTCGACGCAGCCTGACAAGGGCAGGCTCCATGTTGCGCCCATTCACGGGGAACGCTTCGCGTCGCGTCAGCCGTCGGCTGCAGCGAAGCGCGTCCGCATGAGTGCCATGCCCGCGAATCCATCGCGGCACTTCCTGGAGCAACACCAATGAGAAGCAAGAACCAAGTCCTGGCCAGCGGTATGTGCAGCATCGCCACCGTGGTCTGCATCGCTTCCGAGGTCAACGCGCAATGGACCGTGAGGAACTTCCACCCGAGCGGCTACTCGGGGTCGGTCGCCAGCGCCTCGGACGGTGCGACGCTGGTTGGAGCTGCGTTCTTGGGCTCATCGGAGTACGCGATCCTGTGGAATGCGAGCGACAGCTCGACGGTCGAGCTCGGACCGGAGGGTTCATCTGCCTCGTGGGTCGGCGGCATCGATGGCGGCCTGCAGATCGGCTACGCGCGATTCGGCACGGCGGCGCGCGCCGGCGTCTGGAGCGGCACTGCTGCGTCGTGGGTCGATCTCCACCCGGCTGGCACGACCAACTCGTATGCCGTGGCGGGCGACGGAGGTCGTCAGGTCGGGCACGCATCGGTCGGCGACCTCCGGCACGCCAGCCTATGGAGCGGCACCGCGTCGTCCTGGGTCGACCTCCAGCCAACCGGCTTCCGATCGTCGAGCGCAGAGGACATCAGCGGCTCGCAGCAGGTCGGCTGGGTCGAACCAGAGAGCGGCGCCCCGCTCGCCAGCATCTGGACCGGCACCGCCGCATCCTGGGTCAATCTCAATCCGACTGGGGCGCTCTTCTCGCGAGCGTGGGGCACCGACGGCTCGCAGCAGGTCGGGAGCGCATTCGTCGATGGCATGCAGCGCGCAAGCCTGTGGAGCGGAAGCGCAGCATCGTGGGTCGACCTCAGCCCACTCGGCGTCACGGACTCGGTGGCGCGGGCTGTCTTCGGCTCGCAACAAGCCGGCGCCGTCGGGCTCGACGGGTACTCCCGAGCGAGCGTCTGGAGCGGTACCGCGTCGTCATGGGTCGACCTGCACTCGCTCCTGTCGTCGGAGTTCCTCTCCAGCGAGGCGACCGACATCTACTCGGACGGGATCAACACCTATGTGACGGGTTTCGGGTTCAACCTGTCGACCGGGCAGAACGAGGCGCTCATGTGGATTCAGCCGATTCCGGCTCCCGGTGCGGCAGCCCTGCTCGCCCTCGCAGGCCTCGCGCGCGAACGGCGACGACGCGGCGACCACAGGACGGGTCGCTGAGCACTGCTCGGTCAGCGCCGATGTGCGCCCTTGAATGGGCGTCGCCGAAAAGTGCAGATGGCTGCGTCGGGTTGCGACGCAGCCATCTGCGAGTCGGTTGAAGACCCCACCGCTCCCAGCGCTTACGCCGGGCACGCGCCCCATGCGTTCAGCATCGCGGCAAGGTCCGATGCGCCGACCGAGCCATCGCCATCGATGTCGCCGGTGCCGGTGCCGCCCCAGGCGCCGAGCAGCGCCGCGAGATCCGACGCGTCGACCTGTCCGTTGTCATCGAGATCGGCCGGGCAGGCGGGCGGCTGCGTGCCGCACTTCGGATTGGTGGGCGACTGCGAACTGCGCGGGGTAGGTGCGGTCACGACCGTGAAGTCATCGACATTCGAATCGGTGTCGGCCGTGCCGCCACCGTTGCGGACAGCGCCGGTCGCGTTCGACAGCACACCCACCGCGGTGCCTTCCGCGCAGTTGGCGGTGCCGTACGAGACCTTGTCGACGAGCGTTCCGGCGGCCTCGCTGCCGCATGCGACATTCGCGATCGCGGCGTTGAACAGTCCGATCTTGCCGTTCGTCGCGCTCGCGTTGATGTTCGTGGTGACGAAGTCCGCGGTCACGGGGAGATCCGCGCCGCCGGTGCCCGCGGCGCCGCAGGCAACCAGCAGATAGCCGCACGGCTGGATGACGGTCCCCTTCGGGAAGGTGAAGAAGTTGCTCGTGGAGCTCGCCCAGTTGCCCGTGGCGGAGCCATACGCGAGAACCCATCCGCCGATGCTGACGGGCGTCGAGCCCGAGTTGAACAGCTCGATGTAGTCCTTCTTGTAGGTGGCCGAAGTGCTGGAACTTCCACCACCGCCGTAGACCTGGCTGATGCGGACATCTGCCGCGGAGGCGGCGAGGCAGACGGCGAACGGAACGGAGACGGCCAGCAGGGAAAGACGGGACAGGTACATCGATTGGTCCTTGGGTGCGATCGTGCTCGCCGAACCCGGCGAGTGGCTGCCATCCTAGGCGTGAAAATCACCCTTCCCCTTCCACCGCCGCATCAGAAATGGGACTCGCGGACATGACTCGGGGCAGGAATCAAACTTCTCCAGGGCCCTGCCCAAAGGATTCCTGCCTGATAATCGTCGGTCGACCCGCTCCGACTCTTGGATCCACGCGCTTCAGCGGTACATTTCGTCGATCGCGCGCTCCCCGGATCGGTGGAGGCGCGTGAAGTACACGACTGAGATACACGACTGCGACACCCGACTGAGACACACCAATCATGAAGACCACGATCCTGCTCGGCGCCTCGACTCTTGGCCTCTCCGCCATCCTCCTCGGACAACTCACGGCCTCCGCGGGATCGACAAAGGGTGACGGCGGCGGCGACGGCGGCACCGCGAGCGTCGGAGCCGATGTGATCGTCGGAGCGATTCCGAATGTCTCGAGCTACGGCGGCGTGACCTCGGGTGGCGTCACCACCATGGCCTACGCCATCGGCACGACGAGCTGCAACATCGGCACGGCGCAGCTCGAGTGGTTTGCCTCGCCGGACAATCGGCATCCGTTCATTCCGATGAACGCGTTCAAGTACCGCAACGGCCGTTTCGAGCAGATCGGCATGTCCTGGGGCAAGCATGGCTTCACCGCGCTGCAGCAGACGCTCTGCGGCGCCTGCCAGGCCTCGAGCACGGGCAACTACCTCGGCATCGGCTGCTCCGATCCGTACAGCTCGGGTCTCAACGGCAGCCAGAGCGGTCTCGGCGCACGCCATGAGATCAACGCCGCGACCGGCGTCTTCCCCGGCACCTACAACTCAGGCATGCCCGGCGCGGCCGCGACGATCGGTCGCCGTCTGCAGATCAACGCGAATGACCTGAATCCTTCGCTCAACTCGGGCGCGACCTACATCTTCGAGGCGCAGTATGTGCACCAGCAGGACGCGACGGCCGGCAACAAGATGAACAACGCGTCGTATCGCACCTTCACTGTCGGCGCGATGTCCGGCAGCGCCTACACGCTCACGCTGACGGGTCCCACCGTCCAGCAGAAGCCCGCGATCGAGGCGTGGCCACTCCTCGATGGCAATGCGTCGATCGCGAATGTCGATGTGCCCAACGACGGCCGCTTCATCGCGGGCGTGAGCGTGCGCGACAACGGCAACGGCACCTGGCGCTACGAGTACGCCGTGCACAACCTCAACTCGGATCGCTCGGGCCGCTCGTTCTCGATCCCCGTGCCCACGGGCGTGACGATCACGAATGTCGGCTTCAAGGACATCAACTACCACTCGGGAGATCCGTTCGCGGCGACCGACTGGACCAGCACGGTCTCGAGCAGCGCCGTCACCTGGACGGGCGGCACGCACTCGCAGAGCGCGACCTCGAACGCGCTGCGCTTTGCCACCATGTACAACTTCTGGTTCGATGCCAACCGCCCGCCGCAGGCTGCGAGCGCCACCATCGGCCTCTTCAAGCCGGGTCCAGCGGGCTCGCCGACCTCTGTCACCGTCGCGTCGAAGGGACCGTCCGCCCCGCCGGTCGCGCCGGAAGACCTCAACGGCGACGGCTCGATCAATGGCGGCGACCTCGCGATCCTCCTCAACAACTGGGGCGGCTCGGGCGCCGGTGACATCGACGGCAACGGCACGGTCGATGGCGGCGACCTTGCGCGCCTCTTGAGCTCGTGGAACTGATCGGCAACAGGCAGCCGCAGGTTGCGGCACAATGTCCGCATGCAGGATGGCACGACCAACTCGGTAGGCAAGATTCAGCTTCCCGCGCGGGATCCCGCGCGCGGCTTCGTGAACTGGATCAAGGATCTCCTGCCCGCCCTCCGCTTCGCCGTGTCGCAGCTGAAGCAGTCGCAGGCGCCCGCGATGGCGGCGAACCTCGCGTTCCGCACGCTCTTCGGGCTGCTTCCGGTGCTCGTGGTCGCCACGATCGTCACCCGCGCGATCCTGGGTGAGCGCTTCGACGAGCAGATCGGCGCAGCGATCGACGCCTTGGGAATGCACGAGGTCGCGATCAAGCCGCCCGAGGGCACCGAAGGCGCCGAGGTCCCGCTCGGCGCGTGGCTTCAGTCGCTCACCCGCGAGGCGGCGAGCATCGATCTCTCCGCGATCGGCCTCGTCGGAGCGCTCGCGGTCGTTTTTTCCGCTGTCTGGACGATGGTCGCGATCGAGTCAAGCTTCAACACGATCTTCCGAGCGCCGAGCGGCCGACCGTTCGTGCGACGCATCCTGATCTACTGGTTCGTCATCACGGCGGGTCCCGTGCTCTTCGCGGCGATTCCGCTCGCGTTCAAGGCGATGACGCAGTTCGTCGGCACGGAGAGCTTCCTCGGCAGCATCGCGACCTACCTCGTGTCGCTTCTCGGCGCGTTCGTGTCGCTGTGGGCGCTGCTCACCGCCGCGTATGTCGCCGTGCCGAATGCGAAGGTCGACCTGCGCGCCGCGCTGCTCGGCGCGTTCGTGGCGACGCTGCTCGTCGAGATCGGCAAGCGGTTCCTTGGCGCCTCGCTCGCCGGGAGCTTCTCCGCGAGCCGGCTCTATGGATCGCTCGGACTCGTTCCGCTCTTCATGATGTGGGTGTACCTGATGTGGCTGGTGGTGCTCTTCGGCCTCCAGACCGCAGCGATTCTGCAGGGATTCTCCCGCAACGGACGCGCGCTCGCGGCTCCGCCGAATGCGTCCGATGTCTTCGAGCCGGCGCAGGCGATCGCTGCGTTCCGCGCGATCTGCGGCCGTTTCCGTGAAGGTCGCGGCGCTTCGGCCGACACGCTCGTTCGCGAGTGCTCGATTCCGGCGCCGACTGCACGCGAGCTGCTCATCATCTTCGAGCGCCGAGGACTCGCGCACCGGGTCGACGGCGACGACCGTCGTTACTCGCCTTCGCGACCGCCAGAGTCGATCCTCCAGCGCGACGCGCTGCGCGCGGGATTCGCGCTCGCCGATGGCGGCGAGGAAGCCGGGGTGCGCGACGAGATCACCTCGCTGCGCGACGCACAGATTGCCTCGCTTGGCGAGGCGAACTTCGCGAAGGGCTGAGGAAACTCCCGCTTACGGGCACGGGCCCCACGCGCCGAGCATGATCGCGAGATCCTGCGCGTTGGTGTCGCCGTCGGCGTTCAGATCGGAAATCGGCGTTCCCCACGAGTTCAGCAGCGCACCGAGGTCGGGCGCAGCGACATCACCGCTGCCATCGAGATCGGCCGGGCATGGGTTCTTCGTCGACCCCGGCAGCTCGATCACAGCGAGGTGCGCGAATCCGGCGCCGGCGTTGTTGAGGTCGTTCCACCGGCCGTTCGATCCGAGCAGCTCCGCGTAGTCCTCGACGCCGCCCGAATTGTTGGGCTCGCCGGGATTCCAGTTGGTGTACTTCGCGGGAGTGCCGTCGCTCCATGCGAACGAGCCCTCGACGGCCTCGTCGTTGAAGCCGATCCAGATGCGGCGATCGACGCCGCCGAGATTGCCGAAGTTCGATTGAACGAAATCCTGCTCTGCCTGATCGCCGATCGAGACGAGGTTTCCACCGAGCGCCACCGCGAGCGCCTGAGACGCGGTCCAGGTCGTGCCCGTCACGGCGACATAGCGGATGCCCGTCGATGGATCGGTGATGTCGCCAAGGAGCGGCAGCGCGCCGATCGTGACCGTCCCCGCGCCGAATCCGGTGGCGGAGTAGGCGCCGATGCGGATCAGGTAGGTCTGACCGGCGGTTGCACCGAAGCTCACCTTCGTCTGCAGCGAGCAGTTGTCGTCGGAGCATGCGATCACGGGCGCGCTGCAGTCGCTGCCGCCGTAGATCGCGATCTTCGAGTCAAGCGTGCTCTGCGCGCAGTTCGACACCTCGACGATGAAAGTCTCCGGAGCTGTGAAGCGGTACCACACATCGTTGTAGATGTTCTGGTTGCTGAAGAAGTTGCAGAGGACATCGGCGGCGCCGTCGGTCGTCGCTCCATTGGTGTCGAATGGATAGGTGCCGTAGCTCTTGAGCATCGGCGCGGAGGCGCAGTCATCGGTGGCTTGCCCGAGCGCGACGCCGCTTGATGCAAGCGCGATGGCGGCCGACAGGGTGGCGACGGGGCGAAGGTGACGCATGGCGGGATCCTCTGGTTTCTCGACGGAATGGGCCAGACCGCTCCGAGGGGACTCCGGGCGGGCGGCGGGAAGACGCTTGCCCAAAGGATCGCCCGAAGTACCGACTTTGCAAGGAAACCGCCTCCATTTCCTCACGGTTCTCGCCCCCGCCGTCGATTCCTGCGAGACGATGCGGTTTCGCGCCGAAAGTCCGTTGGGGGCTCCCGTTGGCTGCAATCCCGAACCCATGAATCGCGTTCTTCTCCCGATGCCGAATCTCTCGACGCTTGTGCGAACCTCGACGCTCCCGACGATGGCGGCGCTGGCGATCGCCACGGCGGCCTGCGCCCTGCCGTCACGCCAGATGGAACAGGACGAGATGGGAGGCGGCATGCAGGCGGAGACCGCCGCCGCTCCGCTCACCGCCGAGCAGCTGAAGTTCTTCGAGTCGAAGATCCGTCCGATCCTGATCGCCAACTGCTACGGGTGCCACTCGGTCTCGAGCGGCAAGTCGAAGGGCGGACTTCGCCTCGATACGCGCGACGGCATGCTCAAGGGCGGCGACTCCGGCCCATCCGTCGTGCCGGGCGATGTCGACTCGAGCCTGCTGATCCGCGCGATTCGATACCTCGACAGTGACTACGAGATGCCCCCCGCGGGGAAGCTCAAGGACGCGGAGATCGCGTTGCTCGAGGAGTGGGTCGCGATGGGTGCGCCAGATCCGCGCGTCGAAGGCGCCGCAGCGGCTCCCGGCCACTCGCCGGGCACCACCTTCCGTTGGACCGCCGAAGACATCGCCAACGGCCGTGAGAACCACTGGGCCTACAAGCCGCTCACCGCACCGCGCCCCCCCGCGACCAAGGACGCCGCCTGGTCGCGTTCGCCGATCGACTCCTTCATCCTCGCCGGACTTGAGGCGAAGGGCCTCGCCCCCGCGGCCGACGCGAACCCTGCGACGCTCCTGCGCCGCGCGAGCCTGGATCTCACCGGTCTTCCGCCGTCGAGGGAGGATGTCGAGCGATTCGTGAAGAACCCGTCGCCCGAGGCATTTGCCCGAGCGGTCGACAAGATG
This sequence comes from Planctomycetota bacterium, assembly GCA_041161465.1. Lineage (GTDB taxonomy): Bacteria > Planctomycetota > Phycisphaerae > Phycisphaerales > SM1A02 > QWPT01. The sequence goes on from JBEAUK010000022.1 coordinate 12,736, forward strand.
CTCGAAAGTCCGCAGTTCGGCGAGCGCTGGGGCCGCCACTGGCTCGATGTCGCGCGCTACGCCGAGTCGAGCGGCAAGGAATCGAACATCTTCTACCCGCACGCGTGGCGCTACCGCGACTATGTGATTCAGAGCTTCAACGAGGACAAGCCGTATGACCGGTTCCTCGTCGAGCAGCTCGCAGGCGACCTGATGCCTGCCGCGACCGACGCCGAACGCGCCGAGCAGTTGATCGCGACGGGCTACCTCGCTGTCGGCACCAAGAGCCACAACGCGCGTGGCCGCGCTCAGTTCCAGATGGATCTCGCCGACGAGCAGATCGACGCGGTGACGCAGGGCATGCTCGGCCTCACCGTCGCATGCGCGCGCTGCCACGACCATAAGTTCGATCCGATCCCGCAGAAGGACTACTACGCGGTCGCAGGCATCTTCCTCTCGACCGAGACGCGCTACGGCACCTTCGAGGCGCAGGGCAACAACCACCCCGCCGGCCTCGTCGAACTGCCGGCGAAGGCGGGCGTGCCGCTTGGCCCCGCCATGAGCTCGCAGCAACGCTCGTTGCTCGTGACGGCAAAGGAGCGCGCCGAGCAGGAGACCACACGCGCGGCCGAACTGCGCGAGCAGGCGCGGACGGCGCGCCAGCGCGGCGAAGAGCCCCCGAACCTCCAGCAGCAGCTTGTGCGCGCGCGCGCCGCCGAGGGCATCAACCGCAATCTCGGAAGCATCCTCGAGCGCTACGACGACGCAGGCAAGGCGACCGAGGCGAACCTCCTCGCGATGGGTGCCGCCGAGCGCACGCGCTCGGTGAACGCGCGCCTGCTCGATCGCGGCGAGCTCGACAAGCCAGGCGTGACGGTTCCCCGTGGATTCGTGAAACTTCTGTCCGACGGCGACGAGCCGAAGATCACGAACGGAAGCGGACGCCTCGAGTTCGCGCAATGGATCGCGGACGAGGAGAACCCGCTCACCGCGCGCGTGTGGGCGAACCGCGTCTGGCTGCACCTCTTCGGCGAAGGCCTCGTGCCCACGCCTGACAACTTCGGCATGAGCGGCCAGGCGCCGACGAACCCGGAGCTGCTCGATCACCTCGCGTCGCGGCTGATCGCGCACGATTGGAGCACGAAGAAGCTGGTGCGGGAGATCATGCTCTCGCGCGCCTACGCGATGTCGAGCGCGTTCAACGAGAACGCTGCATCGATCGATCCCGACAACACGCTTCTCTGGAGGATGCCGAAGAAGCGGCTCGAGGCCGAGGCGATTCGCGACTCGATGCTGCTGGCGGCCGGTCTCCTCGACCTGCGCGCTCCGACCGGATCGCGCATCGCGTTCGCCGAAGGCGGGATGCGCGGGCCGCAGCAGGAACGGCTTCTGTCATTCATCTCGGGAAACTCCGACAACTACCGCAGCGTCTACCTGCCCATCGTTCGCGATCGCGTGCCGGAATCGCTCGAGGTGTTCGATTTCGCGGAACCTGCATTCGTCACAGGCCAGCGCGATGTCACCAATGTGCCGACGCAGGCGCTCTATCTCATGAACAGCGCGGAGATGGCGCGCATCTCCGATGCGTTCGCCGCACGCGTCGTGGAGAGCGCATCCGACGAGGCGGCGCGCATCACGCTTGCGTTCGAGCTCGCCTTCGGTCGCAAGCCGACGGGTGCGGAGATTCGCGCCTGCCGCGACTTCCTCGACGACTTCACTGCGGCGTACGGCCGAGAGCAGGCGGCGTCGAACAAGAACACGGCGACACCCGACAACCGTCGCGCAAGCATGCGCGAGCGTGCTCGCGCGCGCCTCGAGGCTGCGCGCGCAGCGCAGGCCGGCGGCGGGACCGCCTCGCCAAGGCACCCTGAGTATTCCGCGCTCTGCCAGGCGCTTCTCCTGAGCGGCGAGTTCCGCTCCGTCGACTAGATTCACCGACCGATCTCCCTGAGGGAACCATGTCCGACCTCTGCAACAACCGCCTTCCCACCGCGCTCTCGCGGCGCGAGATGCTCCGACTTGCCGCCTGCGGCTTCGGCTCGGTCGCGTTCGCGGCGATGGCCTCGCGCGCGTCTGGCTTTCCGTCGCTCCTCGTCGGCGACGACGATTCGAAGAGCCCGCTCGCGCCGAAGAAGCCGCACTTCGCACCCAAGGCGAAGCGCATCATCTTCCTCTGCATGGCAGGTGCCCCGAGCCATGTCGACACCTTCGACTACAAGCCCGAGCTCACCGCGATGGACGGCAAGACCTTCCGCGGCAACGCGAAGCTGCTCGGAAGCCCGTGGAAGTTCAAGCAGTCGGGGAAGTCGGGCCTCTGGATCAGCGAGCTCTTCCCGAACCTCGCGAAGCAGGCCGACGATCTCTGCCTCCTGCGCGGCATGAAGGCCGAGATTCCCGCGCACGCGCAGGCGTCGATCCAGCTGCACACGGGCTCGTTCCAGTTCGTGCGTCCGTCGATGGGCGCGTGGGCGCTCTACGGCCTCGGCACCGAGAACGAGAACCTGCCCGGCTTCGTCGCGATCAACCCGCGCGGCGACAACGGCGGCGCGCAGCTCTACGGCAGCGCGTTCCTGCCCGCGAGCTACCAGGCGACGCCGGTGCGCCTCGGCAACGGCCGCGCGAACCAGTCGACCGATCCGATCCCGCACATCGACAACGACCGCTACGGCACGCAGGCGCAGCGCGAGCAGATCGACCTGATCCAGCGGCTCAACAAGGAGCGCCTCAAGCGCGAGAAGCAGGATCGCGAGCTCGAGGGCGTGATCGAGAGCTACGAGCTTGCGTTCCGCATGCAGGCGGAGGTGCCGGACCTCGTCGATCTTTCCGACGAGAAGAAGGCGACGCTCGACATGTACGGCGTCGGCAAGGAGCCGACCGACGCGTTCGCGCGGCAGTGCCTCTTGGCGCGTCGCCTCGCCGAGAAGGGCGTGCGCTTCATCGAGGTGAGCCACGGCGGCTGGGACACGCACCGCAACCTGCGCGAGGAACTCGCGAAGCAATGCGGCGAGATCGACCAGCCGATCGCCGCGCTGCTTGCAGACCTCAAGCAGCGCGGCATGCTCGACGACACGCTCGTCCTCTGGGGCGGCGAGTTCGGCCGCACGCCGTACGCGCAGAACGGCGACGGCCGCGACCACAACGCCAAGGGCTTCACCATGTGGATGGCCGGCGGCGGCGTGCAGGGCGGCCTGAGTCACGGCGCCACGAACGAGGTCGGCGACACCGCCGTCGACGGCGTGATGGACATCCATGACTGGCACGCGACGGTGCTGCACCTCACGGGCCTCGACCACGAGCGCCTGACCTACCGCCACGCGGGCCGCGATTTCCGCCTGACGGATGTCAAGGGCAAGGCCAACACCGCGATCATCCGCGGTTGATGCCGCCCGTCGGGAGAGGTCCGACAACCCTCCGTCACGCCCGCGCAGGTCACACAGCCCCTGCGCGCGCGGCGCGCGCGTGCCCGTCCGCGGATCCGGCGTTGATCCCGGCGGGCGGGAATCGACTGTTCCCACATGCATCCCGCAGACACTCGATCCCTCGGCGAGCCGTTGGGCAGGCCTCTCGGCCAGCGTCCGGGGCGCGAGGTCGGCCAACTGCTCGGTCAACCGCTCGGCCGACGGATCGGCCCACCCGCTGCTGTGACTGAACACAAGTTCGCGGAGCCTGATGGCCAGCGACCCGAGGCAGCCGAGGCTCAGGTCCCGCCTGATGCGGCGACCGTGCTCTCTGAACCGCGACTCGAGACGCCCGAAGAGGCTGTCGCCCGTCGCACGGCGGCGCCCGGTCTCCCGCTCACCGCCGAGCTCGACGCCGCGTTGCGGGCAGAACTGCGGGAAGACGAGGAGGTCTGGTACCTCGGGCTTCCATGCCCGAGGCGCGTCGCGATCGTCTCGCTGTTCTATGTGCCTGTCGGACTGCTCTTCGCAGGCCTCTTCGGCACTTTCGCCTTTGTCAGCGTGCAGGCGATCTATCCCGACATCGTCGGCCCGCCGCCGAACGAGATCGAGAAGCCATGGCTGATGCTCGCGCTCTCCGCCGTGTTCACGACGCTCGGGTTCCTGATCACGCTCACGCCGTTCCGTGCGGCGCGGAACGCAAAACGCGAGCTTCACTGCGTGACGAACCAACGGGTGTTCAGGCTGACCCCGGGCGGCGGTCCACCGCTCTACTCATGGAGCCCGGACGACATCGTCGCGGTCTCGTCGAGGCCGCGGCGGAGCGGATTCGGAAGCGTCATCCTCCGAACGAAGCCCGCGATACCTCATCTACCGGGCCGAAACAGCGTCGCGAACTTCGAGTTCATGCCCGACCCGCGCGCCTTCGAGCTCGCGGTGCGGAGACTCAAGGAACTGCACGGAAGCCCGCTGAGCGGCTGACGGAAGCCTGGCACTGGTATCGCGGCTGGTTCGGTGTACGCTGCATCCGTGACGCACGCATCCCCGGCCATCGCGATCGATCCGCTCGCCAGCCTTCCTGCCGCGACAGCCGACGCCGTTCGCGCCGAGCTGCGCGCGGGCGAGCGCGTGGCGTATGCGGGCGTGCCGATGTCGATGTACGACGCGGGTGACCTGCGCGCGCGGATGGTGTGGTTTCTCGTGCCGTTTGCGCTGGTCCTGATGACCGGGTGCATCCTCCTACTCATCCCCACGCTCATCTTCGGATGGGACGGCGCGGCGAATCTCGTCGGCATGGCGGGCGCGTGCCTTGGCGCGGAGGCCCTGACGGCACCCGAATGGTTCACCATGCGGGACGCACGCCGCAAGGCCGCGCGCTCGGCCTGCGTGGTGACCGACCAGCGCGCGATCCTGCTCGCAACCTGGCCGACCCGCTCGGTGCTCTCGATCGAGGCACGCGACATCACCGAGGTCTTCTGCTGGATCGTCTCGCCGAAGTGCGGCCATGTCCGCTTCCAGGGCGGCGTACAGTCGACCGAGGCGAACTCGCTGATGTATGTCCCGAACCCGCGCGCGTGCGAGGCCGCGATGGCCGTGCTCAGAGACTCTTCTCGCAGCGCTGGCGCCCGGCAAACAGCAGGCTGACCTTCGGGTCGACGACGATCTTCACGGGCTTGAACGCCGTCTCGACGCGGAAGCTCGAGGCGTCGCCTCCGTTCAACTGCACGACGACATCCTGGAACGGCGCGGTCGCGCCTTCCTCCTTGGGCTCCTCGCCGAGAACACGCACGACCACCTCGACCGGGCTTGCGGACGCGCCGCGGCCCGTCGCGATGTTGCGGAGCGAGCCTTCGGTCGCGTAGGCGCCTTCGGTGCTTCCGTCGGCGATGCGCGCGTCGGCCACCTCGAGCTCGGGGAACTTGGTGCCGAGGATCCAGTCGGCCACGAACGCGTCGAACTTCGCCTGGTCGGGCGCGTGCTCGCGCAGGCTCACGACCATGTCCTCGATCAGCGGGAAGTCGAGGCCCTCGGGCGTCTCGACGCCGTCGCGCCACTTCGCGACGAACGCGCGGAGGCCCGCGACCATCGCGTCCTCGCCCATGCAATCGCGGAGCATCCAGAAGACGAAGCCAGCGCGGTTGTAGGTGATCACCTGGTCGCCCGGGCGCGTGCCGTCGGTGCGATTGATCGAGCGCTCGTCGTCGGGGCTCCGGCCGAACGCGTACGCGCGTTCCCAGCGGCGGCGCAGCGCCTGGCCCTGGTCCTCGCCCAGCTCGTGGTGCACGAGCATGAGCGAACTGAACTCGGCAAGACCTTCGCTGATGATGTTGCCGCCCGGGCCCTCGCCAGGCATCACGATGTTGCCCCACCACTGGTGGCCGGCCTCGTGGGCGACGATGTAGAACGCGATGTCGAGGGTGTCTGCATCCTCGCCATCCTCGCCCTCGTCGCCGCCGAGCGGCTTCGCGAGGTAGCCGATCCCCTCGGAGAACGAGATGTTGCCCGGGAAGCCCTGCGCGTATCCCGCGAGACCGGGGAACTGCGTCACGCGAAGGTTCGTCCACGGATACTCGCCAAACCACGCGCCGTAGTTCTTGCGCGCGGCGGCGAGCGCCTTCACCATCGTGTCGACATTGTGCGGCGTGCGGCGCGAGAAGTAGACCTTGGCGCCATCGCCCTCCTTCATCTCAAGCGGACCGCCCACGATGTTGAAGAACCGAACCGGACGCTCGGTCTCCCACACGGTGCGCCTGCGGCCATCCGCCTCGGTCGACTCCTTCTCGACACCGACGACATTGATGACCCAGTCGGACGGACCCTCGACCGTGAGACGGACATCGGTGTCCCATGCGGGTCCGAACGCCGGGTCGACGCGCGTCTTCCAGTGATCGAGCGGGTACTCGCGCGCATCGCGGCTGTTGTCGCCGTCGACGCCCACGCCTTCGACGAAGCCAGGATAGGGCAGGAAACTCGTGCTGAAGCTCGTGAGCACCACGCCTGACGGCAGCAGGAACTCGCCTGCGCCCGCGCCGCCCCGAGACCAACCCTTCGGGAACTCGCCCTTCAGCTTGAAGGAGATGGTGACCGTCTGGTCGCGCTGGAGCGGCGTCGCGGGGACCACCACATACAGGCCGCTGCGGTTCTCGATCGCGGGCAGCGGCTGGTCGCGCTTCGCGGGATCGGTCGCGACGCCATCGACCGTCCAGTCGCTCGACTCGAAGTGCGAGCCGACGGTGATCGGCACCTCGGCCATCGGCTTCATGTGCGGATTGCGCAGCACATAGGTCGCCGCGACCTCGAGCGAACGCGTCTCGGGATAGAGCTTGACCTCGCCGTCGACCTTCTCGAGCGCGGGGAACGGCGCGTCTTCCCATGTCTCCGAGTTGCGCTTCCAGTAGGCCTTCTGTGCGTCGCGCTGCGGCGCGCCCTCATAGCCGGATCGCACGGAGAGACCCGCGTAGGTTCCGATCGCCAGCACAGGAACGGCGGCGATCGCAGGCACGATCGCTGCGCGGAAGAGCGGCCAGGGCTTCGTGCGGTCGGCGACGGCGCGGATGTCGGGCAGCCTCCGCGGCCAGAGCTGGAGCGTCGCCACGATGAAGAACGCGGCGAGCGAGAGCATGAGCACGCGGTTCGTCGCGATCGCAGGCCACATGAATCCAAGCCGGTCGAGTTCGCTCCACTGCACGCTGCTCCACATGTGCCAGCGCGTCACCCAGTTCAGGTAGCCAAACTGCGTGGCGAAGCCCGTGGCGATGAGCGCGCCGAGCGCGACGCCGTACACCACGAAGCGGTTGCGCAGCAGGGCGTAGAGGAACGAGACGAAGGCACCCCAGACGATGAGGGTCGGCGCGAGCAGCACGCCGAGGATGAGGAACAGGACCGGAACCTCGAAGTCGATCTCAAGACCGGTGTCGAAGTACTGCTTGCCGAGCACCATCGCGATCGCGAGCGACGCGCACACGATGATGACGAGCGCCATCGCTGCGTTCGCGAGCACCTTGCCCGCGAGCACAGACGCCGTCGGCACAGGCGACGCGCGGAAGATGCCGCTGAGGCCGCAGCGCTCCTCGCGGACGAGGCTCTCGACCGTGTAGAAGAGGATCAGGAAGCAGAGCAGGAGCGTGAGCGTGTTGAAGACGCCGGCGGCCGCGGATCCCGTGGTCACGAGCGCCTCGGTGTCGAACGGACCCTCGCGGAACGCCGTCGCGCCCCACGACTGGAGCAGGATGATCGGGCCGAACAGCCAGACGCCCGGCGACCTGAGGAGCGCGCGCGTCTCGGCGCGCAGCACATCGATCGTCGCGCCGACGAAGCCCGGCGCGCGCACCGTGCACTCGGGCGGACGGCCGCGCGCGGCGATCGCGGCGTGCTCGGTCTGGCCGAGGCGCGGAGCGTTCGCGTGCGCCTCCGCGAGCAGGATGCGCGGGTCGCCGACGCGAAGGTCGTCGTGCTCGGTGCGCGCAAGACGACGGCCCGTCGCCCACGCCGCGAAGGTGCCGAGGGCGACGAGTGCCAAGCGGCTCAGAAGGAACGGAACCTCGGGAGCGAACGGCGCCGTGTTGTAGAACGACACGCCGCGGTCCTCGTCCACGAATGTCCGCAGCATCCAGCGGACTCCCGTCGGATCGGCGAACTGCATCAACTTGTCGACCGGCTTCGGCAGCCACGCGGGGTTGAAGCTCCACACGAAGAAGAGGCCCGAGATCACGATCACGACCGGCAGCGCAAACACGAGGACGGGCTGGCGCGTGCGCACGCCGAGCCACATCGAGATTCCGCCGATGAACACCGTGAGCGGCAGCACGATGATCAGGATCGGCGCGAGATAGTGCCACAGGTCGAAGTCGCCGCGCACACGCGCGTTCAGGTCGATCGGATAGAGCTCGTAGATTCCGACCTGGATCACGAGCCACAGCCCGAGGATCGCGGCGAGCACCACGAGCGCACCGAGGAAACGCGAGAACGCGTAGCCCACATGCGAGATCGGGGTGGCGGCGATCAGCCGGTTGATACGGCGGTCGAAGTCGCCGAGCACCGGTGTGCCGCAGACGACCGCGACGAAGAACGGCAGGATGAGCGCAAAGAGGAGGATGTCGGAGAACGCGAGGTTGAACGCGGAGTTGATCGCGACCTTCGCGCCGCCCGTGTCCGCGCTGCCCGTGCTGATCTGGACGCCGCCGGCCACGAAGCCGAACGACATCAGGCCGAACACGAGCAGCATGATCCAATGGATCGGACGCTTCCAGCTGTTCTTCAGTTCGAGGAGCGGAAAGGCGAGAGACCGTGCGATCACGCAGCACCTCCGGCAAGCGCGGGCGCAGCGCTGCGCGCGAGCGCAGGCGGAATCTCATCGCTCGGGCAGCGCATGAGCACGAGGTACGCGTCCTCGAGCGTTCCCGTGCTCTGCGAGAAGCCCGCGGGAGGCACGCGGCCCGGCGCCACGAACACGCGAACGCGGTTGTTGCGGCCCTCGTTGAGCACGGCGCTGATGACGCGGTTTGCCTTGGCGAATGCGGGCAGATCGGGATCGGCGACGAAGCCCTCGTAGATGTAGCCGTCGACCGCGCCGCGCGCGGCGCTCGGCGTCGTGTCGGCCACGACCTCGCCCGCGCGTATCACGGCGAGGCGCGGGCAGAGCGTCGACACATCGTCGACGATGTGCGTCGAGAGCAGCACGACGCGGCCGGTGCTCATCTCGGAGAGCAGGCGATAGAAACGCTGGCGCTCCTCCGGGTCGAGGCCCGCGGTCGGCTCGTCGACGATGAGGACGCGCGGGTTGCCCGCGATCGCCTGCGCGAGGCCGAGGCGCTGGCGCATGCCGCCGGAGTAACCGCCGACCTTGCGCTTCGCGGCGCTCGTGAGATTGACGCGCTCGAGGAGATCCTCGGCGAGCGCGCGCCGACCGTGCGGGCCAGTGACGCCCTTCATCTTCAGCAGGAACTCAAGCATCGCGCGGCCGGTGAGGTCGGGGTAGAAGCCGAAATCCTGCGGGAGATAGCCGAGTCGCTCGCGCATGTGGCGCGGGTTCTCGACGACATCGACGCCGTCGAGATACACCTTTCCGGCGGTCGGCTCGATCAGGCCGGCGACGATGTTCATGAAGGTCGACTTGCCCGCGCCGTTCGGTCCAAGCAGACCAAACATGCCTTCGGGGATCTCGAGGTCGACGCCGCGCAGCGCGCAGACGGGACCAGGGTGGATCTTGACGAGCCCGCGGATCGCGAGGCCCTTGATCGAGAAGTCGCCGGAGGAGTTCGTTGCTGCGTTCATGTTCTGCTCGCTATGTGCGTGGTCACTTCTTGGCCTGGCGCACGGTCACGCTGCCGAGGCTTGTCTCGATCGTCGCGGTCGCCTTCGAGGCGTCGCCAACCTTCATGGTCTTCGATTCGCCCTTTCCTGCCACCGTGCCGCCAGAGAGGTTGACGGATCCGAGGCTCGTCTCGGCGCTCACGGTGCCTTGCCAGGCCTCAGGCAGATCGAGGGTCACGGAGCCGTTCGAGGTCTTGAGCACGAGGTCGCCCGTGGCGTCGTCCGCAAGCGAGACCGTGATGCGCCCGTTCGAGGTCTCGGCCTTTGCGGCGGAGGCACCGGTGATGTCGATCGATCCATTCGAGGTCAGGGCGTCGATCGGGCCCTTGTGGCCTTCGACCGTGATGCGGCCGTTCGATGTCTCGAGCCTTGCATTGCCCGCGAACGCACCGATCGTGATCGAACCGTTCGAGGTCGTGGCGACGATGCCCGAGAGATCGGCCGCGCGAACCGTGATGTTCATGACATCGGAGTTCATGTTGATCCAGCTGCCACCCGCGCGCTTCGGCGCGTTCACGGAGATCGCGACCTCGCCGTTCGCATCGCTGTCGGCGACGAGCGTCGTGGCCTTGAGGCGCGCGTCCGCCTCGGCCTGGTCCTTGCCGTAGCAGCGGATCTCCGCGCTGATCTGCACGCCGGTCACGGCTGGGTCCTTGATGACCTCGATCTTGCCGTTCTCGGTGGTGATGGTGGCGGACTTTCCGCCCGCGACCGTCGAGGTCAGGGTCGTGGTTGCGGAGGAGGACGAGATTCCGCAGGCGTTGAGGGCGAGGAACGGCGTGATGGCCATGACCGCGAGGCTGCGGAAGATGGGTCGACGGGAGGCAAGGGCGGCGAAGTGCATGTGTGGACTCCGTTGAGATCTGCTGACCGCGATTGCGGGTCGCTGCGGTCGAGGCGAGGTCGTTTGGATGTCGCCCGCGTAGCTTTCAGTCTTTGATTCCGCTCGGTTTTCGAAATCGAGCGGACCGCCCCCCGGACAGGGGTGACGAACCGTCAACGGACCGCCGACGGCTCGCCTGCTTCATCCGCGCGAGGGTTGGCCGTGTTGCGTGCCTTGTGGACCTCCACGCCGATCGCGTAGGCGACGAAGCCATCCGCCGTCGGCAGGATGCGGATCTTGTTCACGGCGTTGCCGAACGCGGCGGGCGACCAGGTCAGTCCGCCGTCGAGCGTCTTGAAGCCGTTGGGCATCGCGCCGACCCAGCCTCGGTCCTCGTCTACGAAGGCGATTCCGAATGGCCGGACGGCGTGATCGGACACGAGCGGGACTTCCCACCAGGTCTTTCCGCCGTCGGAGGTCTTGATGACGAAGCGATCCTTCCGAGTCGGATCGGGGTCGTACGACTGGAGCGTGCAGTAGCCCGTCTCTGCCGTGGGGAAGGAGAACTTCCAGGTGATCTCGAAGGGCCGCGTCGAGCGGTAGACCTCGCTCCAGGTGGAGCCGCCGTCCTCGGTCGCGAGGATGAGGCCGTTCGACTGCGAGACATCGGCGTGCGTCGCCGAGGCGATGAAGCCGCGCTTGTCGTCGAGGAACTTGACATCGAACGCCATCGTGCCGAGCTCGGGGATCTTTCCCTGCTTCCAGCTCTTGCCGAGGTCGTCGGACCAGATGTACGCGGCCGGACCGCCGACGCGGCCGACGCCGACGATGCGCGGCTTTTGGTCGAGGTTGCCCGAGTTCACGAACGGAACCTGCACGATGTCGAACGCGCAGAGGCCGACGACCGGTGCGCCCTCGATCGCGGCGACGGGCGTCCAGGTCGTGCCGCCGTCCTCGGTGCGGTAGACGGGCGTCGTGTCGGTGACGCCGGGGAAGTACCCGGGGCCGATGTTGCCCATGACGCCGTGCTTCTCGTCGGTGAAGGCGAGGCAGCGGACGAAGGTGCCCTTCTGCTCGAAGACCTTCGTCCAGGTCGCTCCGCCGTCGGTGGTGCGGAAGATCTTGCCGGCGCCGTTCCCGTAGAAGCCGAGCTCGGGGTTGACGAAGAAGATGTCGTCCTGCTTGCCGGGGTACGCCTCGGTCGCGAGCTTTGTCCACGCGGGCAGCCCCGATTCGCTTTCGAGCCGGTCGAGCGTCTCCTGCACGGCGGCGTCGATCTCCGCCTGCGTGAGCACTGGTTCCTGCCATGGGGCGCGCGTTCCCGACTCGAGCGCATCGATCCATTCGAGGATTCGCTTCGGAAGATCCGCGTCCCATGTCCCTTGGCCCATCGCCATGCGGCTCGCAAGCAGCGTTCCGTGGGTGGTGAACGCGTGGTCGGCCTTCGGCATGGTGAGGACGCTTCCCGCGCCTTCGGTGCGGGCGTTCACGATCGCGGCGATGCGCTCGTGGTCCTCGCGCGAGCAGACCCAGTCGTACTCGCCCCAGAGCGCGAGGACGGCGCCCGTCGACTTCGTCCAGGCGTCCGCGATGTTGAGGTCCTGCAGCTCATGGAAGAACCGCATGTGACGCGTCGACATGTGATTCTCGTCGTACATGATGCCCTGCGACTCCTGCCGGAGCTCGGGCCAACGGTTCCAGACATCGCCGAGCGTCTTCTTCTCGACGAGGATCATCGCGCTTGAGCGCGCCTCGGCCTGCACATTCGCAGTGACCTGGGCCGGCGAGAGGCCGGCGAGCTCGGACTGACGGCGGGTGTTCTCGAGCTGGTACTCGAACCATGAGCGCACGAGCGTTCCGTAGACGATCGTGCCGCGCACCGGAGTGTCGGCCGAGAGATACGGCGCGAGCACGCCGCCCATCGAGTGCCCGAAGAGGTACACGCGGCTCGGGTCGACATTGGGAAGCGACGCGAGCTGCTTGAGCGCGGCCTGGCATCCCTCGAGCTCGGTCGTGAAGTCGATCTCGCTGCACGGCGGGCCTTCGCTGTCGCCGAGACCGGGCTTGTCGACGCGCATGGTCACGAAGCCGGCCTTCGCCACGGCGTGGACGAGACGCGTGTCGACGGCGTCTGGCATGTTCGGGCGGTCCATCGAGTCGCAGACGATGCCCTGGACATAGAGGATCGCGGGCAGCTTGCCGTCCTTCGCGCGCGGCGACGCGATTGGCTCGGTGATGATCGTGCGGAGGCGGAAACCATCGGGGTGCGCGACGCTCGAGTAGACGACGGTGCTGCCGTCGATCACCTCGCGAAGATCGGCGAGGACGGGGTTCACGGTGATCCGCTTGCCATCGCGCTCGATCTCGACCGCGATGGTCTGGCCGCCGAGGAGGCCGCGCGCGGCCTCGCGCAGTGTGCCGAAGTCGCCGATCGGCTTTCCAGCGACCGTGACGATCGCATCGCCTGCGCGGATGCCCGCGACCGCCGCGGGTGTTCCGGGCACGACTTCCTCGACGATGGTTCGGTCGACGACATCGGTCTTGATGCGGACGCCGAGCGGGCCCGTGCGGCGCGGGAGGGGCGCGGATTGTGCGGTGGGCGCGGCGGCGGGCGCGCCCTGCGGGGCGGTGTCCGCGGCTTGGTGCGTTGCGGATGGCGTCAGGCAGAGGGCGAGGATGGTCTCGGCAAGCATGTGAGGCTCGGGATGCGGTGGGAAGAGGCGTGCGGTGGTCGCGGTGCGGTTCGGATGGTTCGTCAGGACGCCTTCGCCCGCTTGCGGGCTGGCGACTTCGTCTTCGCGGGCGCGGACGCTGCGGGCTTCGCGTCGCGGCGGACGACCCGCGCGCGGCGCTTGCGATGGACAGGCACCGCGGCGAAGGCCGCGAGATAGAGACGCCCCTCGCGGCGCGACTTGCGGGCGTCCATGAATCGCTTGATGGCGAGGAACAGCTCGCCGAGCTGGTCGACCTCGGGTTGCGTGAGCCACGCGTGCTCGAACTTCGCGAACGCGTTGCGCCTCGTGGGCTCGAACACGATCTGCTCGGCGGCCGTCGCGTCGCGCGTCGTGCGCAGCAGGATCTTCGCGATCGACTTCGTCGCGTCGCCGAACATCTTGTTCGTGGTGCGCGGGCTCGTGTCGCGGAACTGCGGGCGGAAGTCGTCGCCGGCGAGGTCGAACACCTGCTCGAAACGGCGTCCTGCGCGCCGCACCCCCGCCTCCGTGACGACGCCGATCCTGCGGAGCTTCTCGATGTGCCGGTAGAGCGTGTCCGCGGGACGATCGATCGCGGCGGCGATCTCGGCGATGGAGCACGGCGCAAGCATGCGCATGGTCTCGACCAGTTCGAGCCGCGCCGGGGCGATGTAGACGGCCCAGGCCTTCGGAGTCGTGATGTGGTGGATGGCGGGACGGGGCATGCGCGGGAGTGTACTTGTTGTTGTCTTTCTTGTTGCAAAAACAACTGTTGGCTTTTCAGCTTCCATCGATTTTTCGTCGCCTGCTACCTTGCCCCCGTGACCAGTCCCGCGTTCTCGCCCCTCCCCATCGCCACGCTCGACACGCGCTACCTCGGCATCCCCGGCACCGCCTCGGCGTTCGTGGTGCGGGGCGCGGGCGGGCAGGTGCTCGTCGAATGCGGCTGCGCGGTGGCGTTCGAGGGGCTGGTCGAACAGCTGGCGGCGCTTGGACTGGCGCCGGGCGACCTCTCGGCGCTGTTCCTGACGCACATCCACCTCGACCACGCGGGGAGCGCCGGTCACTTCGCGCGCGAGGGCGTGCCGGTGTTCGTCCATCCACGCGGCGTGCGACACCTCGCAGAGCCCGCGCGGCTCATCGCGGGGTCGCGCGCGGTGCATGGGCCGCGCTATGACCGCTTCTACGGCGACCCGCTGCCGATTCCGGGGGATCGGCTCCACGCAGTCGAGCACGGCGGGGTTGTCGAGCGCGCCGGCCTTCGGTTCGAGGCAATCGAGACTCCAGGCCACGCACGGCATCACCACGCGTGGCTCGCGGGGCAGGCAGGCGCCGCGCCCGAGGTCGTATTCACGGGCGATGTCCTCGCGATGGTGTCGCCGGGGTCATCGCACATCTCGATTCCCGTGCCGCCGTCCGACATCGATATCCCGGCGTGGCAGGAGTCGGTGCGCCGGCTTCGCGCGCTGCCCCGCGACCTGCGCGCGGTACTGACGCACGGCGGCGAGCGGCCCCTCGGCGCGCATCTCGACGCGTTCGTCGCGCGGATGAACGAAGAACTGCCGCTGCTTGCGGAACTGGTCGAAGTGGCGAAGACAGATCCAGCAGCTGCCGACGCACGCTACCGCGACTTCCTCGTCCCCCGCGCACGGGCGGCAGGCGTCGGCGAGGACCTGATCGCAGCGCTGCTCGGAAAGGCATTCCGCGGGATGAACCTCGCCGGAATCGCGGAGGCGATCGCCGCAGGCCGCTTCCGCACCAACCTCTGACTGGTGCACGGCACGTGCCGCGCAGTGCCTGGCACTGACTGGCACGTGCCTGGCACCTCATGTCGATTCCGATGCGTCGCTACGAAAGTGCCGTCTGTGCGCAGGAAGCGATGAGCGCAGGTCTGTTCCGAGTCGTCGGGCGGAGGCGTGCACGGCACGTGCCGTGCAGTGCCTGGCACTGACTGGCACGTGCCGTGCACCGGTCGGATCAGCCGTGGACGGTCTCGAGGAACCGCGCCAGGTGCCGTGCGATGAACCAGTCGAGCGCGGTTCGCGTCGTGTGCGCGTCCGTGCCCCACATCGTCACGCTTGGCTCGAGGAACTCGAGGTCCGCCAGTACCTGCAGTTGTCCATCCACCACATACGCCCTCGGCAGTCGCGTGCCGAAGTACGCGCTCGCGGCGTTCAGCCCGGGTTCGCCGATCGCGATCGTCGGCTGGAGCAGGAGCTCCTGGTCGTTCAAGTACCACAGGTCCGTCATCACCATCGGAATCAGCCGAAGGTCGGACTTCTCCTCGTGCTGCCGCTGCCACTGCCGGATCGCTGCGACGAGCCGGTTCGCAAGCGGTCGATCCGCGATCTCGCTCCGAGGGTGCGCCCCCACCACCACGGGAAGCAGCCGCGTCGTCTCGAGATCCATGTCGGGCGGCATCACCGCCCACGCGGCGTCGATCGCCGAATCGGCAAGTCCCTGCGTGTGCGGAAGCGGCTGCTGCTGCGGAAACTGCATGGTTCCTCTCTATCGGCGCAAACGCGCCGACAGCCACAACCCCCCGCCGCACCAGCGTCTTTCGCCGACTCACTCGCGCATGGCAAGATCGGGTCGCGGCTCGGGATACGACCAACTGGAGAGAAGGAGCCGCAGCGGTTCGCCCGGCCCCGGCATCTCGGCGCCGGGCTCCGTCAGCGGGTCGATCCCGACGGCCTTCGCGCCGGCCAAGGCCTTACGCCCTACCCGAACCCAAGCCGTGCCGCGCCCTGGCTTCAGCCCGGCCCCGTGTGCGCCGTTGGTCACCAAGATAGGAAGAAAGAACGCGTGCACGCGCTCGGCGTGCAGCAGGCGTACCTCGACGCCGCTTCCTTGGTTCGTCACCAGCACCACCGTATCGTCCACGGTCCAGGTTCGGCCCCTCTCGTCGACGATCCAACCAGCGCCGATCACGGCGTCGCGACCGAAGAAGCCGGAGATCCCAAGCTTGCGCCGAACCCAAGGATCCCGCGCGATCAGGTAGATCCCGACCACAACGGGAACAACGCCGAGCCAGTTCCACCAGACGACCGGCGCGCCCGAGTGAAGCGACGCGAGGAGCCCTCTCCACAGTCCGTTCGACTGGATGACAAGGACCAGGCCGAAGATCCAGGTACCTGCGGGAAAGCGCGAGATATCGAGCGTCTCGGGCTCGGGCATCCGGCCTGCCGGCGCGAGCGGTCCGATCGCGCCAGGCGACTTCTGGTCGAAGAGCTCGGCGTCGACCACGAGCACGGGCCGGCCGGGCAGCGCAAGCAGCTCGCGGTAGCTCGCCGGATCGAGGACCGCGCCACGCGCGGAGCCGCGGCTCGGCAGCAGCCGCCCGATCGGGTCCTCAAGCGCGCGCTCGTAGCGTCGCGCACGATCCTCGCGCGCGACCTTCGCAGCACCGACAAGCCCGAACGCGAGGAATAGCCCGATCCACGCGAAGATCGCGAAAATGATGACGCCGATCCACCAGCGCCCGCTGGCGTTCGCGATCAGCACGCTGCCCCCCACGCCGATCACGACGAGCACGAGCAGGATTAGCGCACGCCAGAAGATCGCCGCGCTCGGCCGCGTCACCCGAACCGGCGGCGGCGGAACACGCGCGACGACGGCTCGGCGCCCTGCGAGGAGCTGGTCGAGCGGACGGATGGTCTGGGTCGATGGAATGGCGCGATCGCTCCGCGACGGACGCCACTCCGCGCGCACGCGCATCCTACTTCGGGCACGCGTCCCCTCACTCCCGCATCGCAAGATCGACCCGCGGCTCTGGGTAGGTCCAGCTCGAGAGCAGGAGCCGCAGCGGCTCCTTCGCCGTCGGCATCTCGAACTCCGCCGTCGACAACGACGAAGCGTCGGCGACCGCCGCGGGCGCGGACGCCCTCGACCACTTGAAGAACGGCGTCGTCGGATCCAACTGGATGCACCGGACCTTGTCCCGCTTCACGAGCAGGATCAGCACGGCCGGAAAGGGGCTTTCTCCACCCCTGCCCTCATCCGTCCTGGCAAGCACCTTCGAGACCACGAGCACCGAGTCGTCCACCGTCCAGATCTCGCCCTTCGGATCGCGCAGCCAACCCGCGCCGACGAGGAGATCCGCCCGCAGCGCGCCGTTCGGGCCGAACTCCGCCTGCGTCGCCTCGATGTCGACGAACTCAGGCTCGGGAAACCGACCCCGCGGCGCAAGCGGCTTGGCGCAGAGTTCGGGGTCCATCACCGAAAGCGCCGCGACATCGATCACGAGAGCCGGAAGCTTGCCAAGCGTGAACAGACCCGCGTAGGACTTTGGATCCTCAAGTTCCCTCGTGCCCGCCCCGAACGGAGGCAGCATCTTGCCGATCGGGTCCTGCGTGTCGCGCGCGCTGTGCGTCTTCTCCCACTGCTTGCGGGTGCGGGTATCGGCCCGCACCGCCGTCACGATGAGCGTGGCGAGCGCAAGCAGGACCACGAAGACGAGCACCCCGAGCCACCACCGCCCGCTCGTGACCCCGATCGCGACGCTCACGCCGATCCCCAACATCGCCCACATCACGGATCCGATCGCGGCACTCGCAGCCTCGATGTGCGGACGGTGGGTCGAGCGCCGCGCGATCTCGACGAACGCCACACTGCGATCCGCGAAGAACTCCCGCCACATCTCGGGAACCTTCGGCATCGTGTCGGGTGCGCTCGGGGCCTGATCAGTCATCAGTAGAGGAGCGGGAACTTACCGCAGAACGCGCGGATCTCGCCGCGAGCACACACCCTAGTTCGCCCGTTCACCCCTCGGCGCCTCACTCCCGGATCGCGAGATCGGTCCGCGGCTCGGGATAGGTCCAGCTCGAGAGCAGGAGCCGCAGCGGCTCCTTCGCCGTCGGCATGTCGAACTCGGCGGTCGACAGCGCGCGGGAGTCCGCGCCAGCCGAGTCCGCGGATCCAGAGCCCGACCGCTTGAAGAACGGCCGCTCGGTCTGGATGTTGATCTCACGGACGGCCGTCGGCTTCACGAGGCGGATTTGCACTGTCGTGACCAGAGCGTCTCGCCGTTTGCTCCTTCGTCTGCGCGCCCGAACCGTTGAGATCACGAGGACGGAGTCGTCCACCGTCCAGATCTCACCCATCGGATCGCGCAGCCATCCGGCACCGATCAGGAGATCCGCCGTCGGCACCCCCCGGGGGCCGAGTTCCGCGAATAGTGGGTTGATGTCGACGAACTCCGGCTCGGGAAACCGTCCTCGCGGGGCGAGCGGCTTTGCGTGGACGACGGGATCCATGCGCCCGAGCGCCTCCACATCGATCACGAGTGCCGGCCGTGGGTGGAGCGCAAACAGCCCCGCATAGGACGCGGGATTGTCGATCTCCTTGAGAGAGCAGCCAAACGGCGGCAGCAGCTTTCCAATCGGATCGCTTGTCTCCCTTGCGCGTTTCCGCTCCGCGATCTTTCGGCGGGTGACCGAATCGCCCCGCACCGCCGTCATGATGATCGCGGTCAGCGCGAGCAGGATCACGAAGACCAGCGCCCCGAGCCACCACCGTTCGCTTGAGACGCCGATCATGATGCTGGCGAGCAGCACCAGCGCTCCCCAGGTCGTCGAAAGGAGCAGGGTGTTCAGGAACTCGATGAGCGGCGGATCGGCCGTCGACCTCCGCGCGATCTCGACGAACGCCACGCTTCGATCCGCGAAGAATTCCCGCCACATCTCGGGAACCTTCGGCATCGTGTCGGGTGCGCTCGGGGTCTGATCAGTCATCAGTGGAAGAGCGGGAACTTACCGCAGAACGCGCGGATCTCGCCGCGCACCGCCATGATCGTCGCCGCATCGCCCGACGAACCGAGCACGCGGTCGATCCACGCCGCGACGAGCTCCATCTCGGCTTCCTTCAGCCCGCGCGTCGTGAGCGCAGGCGTGCCGAGACGCAGGCCGCTCGTCACCATCGGCGGACGCGGGTCGTTCGGAATGCCGTTCTTGTTGACGATGACGCCGGCCTTCTCAAGCCACTTCTCGGCGTCGGCGCCGGTGAGGTCGGCCGAGCGCGCGCGCAGGTCGACGAGCATCAGGTGGTTGTCGGTGCCGCCCGAGCAGAGGCGGTAGCCGCGCTTCACGAGCGCGGCCGCGAGCGCCTGCGCGTTCTTCACGACCTGCTGGCAGTACACCTTGAACTCGGGCTTGAGCGCCTCGCCGAACGCGATCGCCTTCGCGCCGATCACATGCATGAGAGGCCCGCCCTGCGAGCCGGGGAACACCTTGCGGTCGATCTTCTTCGCGATCTCCTCGTCGTTCGAGAGGATGAGGCCGCCGCGCGGGCCGCGCAGCGTCTTGTGCGTGGTCGTGGTCACCACATGCGCGTGCGGGAACGGCGACGGATGCACGCCCGTCGCGACGAGCCCCGCGATGTGCGCGATGTCGGCCATGAGCACCGCGCCGACTTCGTCTGCGATCGCGCGGAAGCGCGCGAAGTCGATCACGCGCGGATACGCCGAGTAGCCGCAGATGATCATCTTCGGCTTCGTCTCCTTCGCGATGCGGTGAATCGCGTCGTAGTCGAGGAGCTCGGTCGCTGCGTCGAGGTCGTACTCGGCGATCTTGTAGAAGGTGCCGGAGAAGTTCGGCTTCAGGCCGTGCGAGAGGTGGCCGCCCGACTTGATCGGCAGCGACAGGATCGTGTCGCCCGGATCGCACATCGCCATGAAGGTCGCGGTGTTCGCGTTGGCGCCGCAATGCGGCTGCACATTCGCGAACTTGCAGCCGAAGAGCTGCTTCGCGCGGTCGCGCGCGAGGTCCTCGATCCCGTCGTGGAACTCGCAGCCGCCGTAGTAGCGCTTGCCGGGGTAGCCTTCGGCGTACTTGTTCGTCAGCCACGAGCCGACCGCGTGCATCACTTCGGTCGAGACATGGTTCTCGCTCGCGATCAGCTCGAGCGTGGTCGCCTGGCGCTCGGCCTCCTGCGCCATCAGGCGCGCGGCCGCGGGGTCGTAGCGCTCGAGCATCGAGAGGAGCTGCACGCTCATCGAGTCGAGGGGGATATCGGTGGGGAAACCGGCTGGCATGGTGCGGGACGCGGACGGGGCGGCGGTCGCGGGGGTCGCAGAAGTCATGGCGGCAATAGTAGTCGAGACGATACGCTACGCCCATGCGCGCTCGCACCCGCGACGGCATCATCGAGTCGGAGATCGGGACGCTCGCCGTCGGGCGCCGCGGGATCCTTCTGTCGGCCGAGTGGATGGTCGGGCGCGCGACGCCCCCCGACTTCGACCGACGCGACGAGATGGCGTCTGCGTTCGTGGAGGCGTTCCTGCGCTACTTCCGCGGCCGCGTCGGCGCCGACACCTTCGAGGGGCTCCCCGTTGGGGAAGGCACGCGGTTCCAGTCGAAGGTCTGGCAGGCCTGCCGCACGATCGAGCCGGGCGAGACCCGCACCTACGGCTGGATCGCCTCGGAGCTGCGCCTCCGACCCGTGCATTGCCGCGCGATCGGCAATGCGCTGCGCGCCAATCCACTTCCGATCGCGGTCCCCTGCCACCGCGTGGTCTCGGCGTCCGGCCTCGGCGGCTACGCGGGCGCACGGACCGGCGCCCTCGCGGACATCAAGTGCCGCCTGCTCGCCTTCGAGTCGGCCATGCGCAGGGGCTCTTGATAGAGTGCTCGCCCTTGCGCCATTGGCGCAACCGCGGAGGGTGCGTGCATGAAGCTGACAATGGTTGGTACGGGCTATGTGGGACTCGTGACGGGCGCCTGCTTCGCAGAGACCGGCCAGGATGTCGTCTGCCTCGATGTCGATGAGCGGAAGATCTCCATGCTGCGGCGCGGCGAGAGTCCGATCTACGAGCCAGGCCTCTCCGAGATGATCACGCGCAACTCAGCCGCGGGCCGTCTCAGCTTCACGACCGACAAGCTCGAGGCCTACCGCAACGCCGATGTCGTCTTCATCTGCGTCGGCACGCCGAGCGACGAGGACGGCAGCGCCGACCTCCAGTACGTGCTGCGCGTGGCAGGCGACATCGCGGATGCGATGAACACCCTTGGCGCGGGCCAGAAGACGAAGACCGTGGTCATCAAGAGCACGGTTCCCGTCGGCACCAGCCACAAGGTGCGCGACCTGATCGCCTCGAAGACCAAGATCCCCTTCCATATCGCGGACAACCCCGAGTTCCTCAAGGAAGGCGACGCGATCAACGACTTCATGAAGCCCGACCGCGTCGTCTGCGGCGTCGAGAGCGAGCATGCGGCCGCGGTGATGCGCGAGCTCTACGACCCGTTCGTCCGCCAGGGCAACCCCATCTTCATCATGGATGTCCGCTCGGCGGAGATGGTGAAGTACGCGTCGAACGCGATGCTCGCCTGCAAGATCTCGTTCATCAACGAGATGGCGAACCTCTGCGAGAAGTACGGCGCGAATGTCACGAGCGTGCGCGAGGGCATGTGCGCCGACAAGCGCATCGGCAACCAGTTCCTCTATCCGGGCCTCGGCTACGGCGGATCTTGCTTCCCGAAGGACACGCTTGCGGTCGTCTCGATGGGCCGTGCCGCGGGCTTCGAGTGTGAGCTCAACGCAGCCGTCCACCGCGTGAACCAGGCGCAGCGCCGCCACTTCTGGTCGAAGATCGAAGGTGCGATGGGCAAGGACCTCCGCGGCAAGCGGCTCGCCTTCTGGGGCGTCGCGTTCAAGCCGCGCACCGACGACATCCGCGAGGCTCCGTCCATCACGCTCATGAAGATGGCCCTTGCCGCCGGAGCCAAGGTCCGCGCGTTCGACCCCGTCGCGCTTGAGAACCTTCAACGCGAGATGCCTCAGGTCGAGCATGGCAAGGACATGTACGACGCGCTCGCCGGAGCCGACGCCCTGGTGATCGCCACCGAATGGAACGAGTTCCGCGCCCCCGACTTTGTCAGGGTTGCGACCAATATGCCGTCCAGACTGATCTTTGACGGCCGGAACCTCTACCGAACTTCCCAGATGGCGGAACGCGGTTTTGCGTATTACTCGATAGGACGGTCGCCCGTCCTGCCCCGCGGCTGACGGCTGTGATCCGACCTTGGAGGAAGCAGCCGCGGCGCCGCCGGGCGAACTCCACCGAGGATCACGCCCGTGCCCGTTCTGATCTATCCTGCCAGCGCCGTGGCGGAACTTCTGATTTCAACCCCCGATGGTCAGGTTCTGGCGAACCGGAAGCTCGACCCCGTGCGTGCGTACTGGATTGGTCGCGAGTCGAACTGCGACATCGTGATCGAGAACGCTTCGGTCAGCCGCCGGCATGCGCTGGTGTTTCAATCGAACGGCCGTTGGTTCGCCTGCGACGCAGGCTCTGTCGGGGGCCTCGACACCGAGACGGGTGCGGTGCGCTGCGCGCAGCTTTCGGCGGACGCCTGGGTCAAGATCGGATCGGTCTATGTCTGGCTCGCCGGTGCCGCCGCCGTGCAGCCTGAGTGGATCGACGCACGACCCGACGCTCCCCCGAGCGGGAAAGCCGCCCGCGCTGTCCGACTTGCGATCGAGGACATCGCCAGCACCGAACCGTCGGCGGTTGCCGATGTGCTGGTCGTCACCGACAGCCATGGCGTCGTCCACCTCTGTGCCGATCTCTCCGGACTCGCCGCCTCCCGCGGAAGTGGCGCCCCGAGGCTGACCGTCGGCCGCTCGAACGCAGCCGACCTCCAGATCTGCGACCCGTCGGTCGACCCCATCCACGCGGTCGTGGCGCGCGGAACGGAGTACTGGTCCCTGATCGATGCAGGCAGCAAAGTCGGCATCCTGTTCGAAGGAAAGCGCTGGTATCGGAAGCGCCTCGAGGACGGGATCACGCTGCCGGTCGGCAACTTCCGCGTCTCGATCCAGCGCGTCGCGCGAACCACCGCGCCGAGCCCGTCGTTTGCGTTTCCCACGACCCCCGGAGCCGAGTTCCGCGAGTCTCGACCTGCGCCGCGCAAGCCGTCGGCGTTCCTTGGCGACGACGGCGAGTGATCCGAGCGTGCTGGGTGCCCTCCTCCGTCGAGCACGGTGGAACGGGCGCTTTCATCGGGAAAATCAGGCGTTTTTGGTGAGAGAGCGAAAAACATCGCGATTTTCGCACTTTTCGATGCCGTCAGCCCTTGTCAGCAACGTCCGACCCCTTTATTTTCCGTGAATACGACAGGCAGGGAGCCTGTCAGTTCAGGCACGAAAGGATTCCTCTCAATGGCCAGCAAGATCAAGATCACCCCCGCTTCCAAGGTCCGCACCAAGGGTTCCATCTACAAGGACATCGCCACCGTCACCGGCCTCTCGCGCAAGCAGGTCGTCAGCGTGTTCGACACCCTCACCGAGATGCTCAAGGCTGACCTCGGCAAGAAGGGCTGCGGCACCTTCAACCTCTTCGGTCTCGCGAAGATGCGCACCGTGATCAAGCCCGCCACCAAGGCGCGCAAGGGCAAGAACCCCTTCACCGGCGAAGAGATCACCATCAAGGCGAAGCCCGCGAGCCGCAAGGTCCGCATCCGCGCGATGAAGGGTCTCAACGAGAGCGTCTGACGTCATTTGAGCGGTCGCCGCTGCGGCGGCTCCCTCTGGCGTGAACAACGCACAACAAACACGCGCCGCGAGTCATCGCGGCGCGTGTTCGTTTCCGGAGCGGTCGCCGCTGCGGCGGCTCCCTCTGGCGTGAACAACGCACAACAAACACGCGCCGCGAGAAATCGCGGCGCGTGTTCGTTTTCGAGGGCGAAGCCCGAGCGTGGCGCGTGCGGGTCGGGCGGTTTGTGCTCGCGCGTTGCGCTCGATGGCGCGTTCACCCGATCGCGCGGCGCAGCGACCCGCCGTGCGAGGCGAGCGTGCGTTCGGCTTCGGCGCGGGTCTCGCTGCGCGCACGCATGACGAGGGCGAGCTTGAGAAGCCCCCCCGCCGCCTCGAGCTGCGCGAAGGCCTGTTCGCGCGTGTCGTGCGGGAAGAACTCGCGGTAGATCCGCAGCGCGCGGTCGACGAGCTTGTGGTTCGTCGCCGCAAGATCGACCATGAGGTTGCCGTAGGTCTTGCCGAGCCGCACGAACGCGGCGGTCGTGATCGCGTTGAGCGCGATCTTGGTGGCGGTGCCGGCCTTGAGGCGCGTCGAGCCCGTCAGGATCTCGGCGCCCGTCGCGAGCACGATGCGGTGGTCGCAGAACGCGGGCTCCGCGTGCGGCGCGCAGGTGAGGAACCCGGTCACGGCGCCGCGCGACTTCGCGAGCCTGAGCGCGCCGAGCGCGTACGGCGTCGTGCCGCCGGCCGCGATCCCGAGGAACGAGTCGCGCGAATCGAGCGAGAGCCGCTCGAACTCGGCTGCGATGCCCTCCTCCTCGTCTTCGCGGCCTTCGCTTGACTTGCGCAGCGCGCCGTCGCCACCCGCGATGATGCCGACGACCTGCGCTGGGTCGCTGCGGAATGTCGGCGGGCATTCGCTCGCGTCGAGAACGCCGAGGCGTCCGCTCGTGCCGGCGCCCGCGTAGACGAGCCGCCCGCCGCGTGCGAGTGACGACGCCACTGCATCGACGAAGCCCGCGATCGCGTCCGAGGCCTGCTCGACCGCAGCGACCGCGCGGCGCTGGTCGCGCGCGAGGAGCGTCACGAGTTCAGCGGTGCCCAGTTCGTCGAGCGCCGCGGACTCCTCGTGGCGCTGCTCTGTGGCGACATGCGAGCGATCGGGCGGCAGCTTCACGACGCAGACTCCTCCGCCGGCACATCGGCCTCTGCCTCTGCTCCCGCGCCCTCGGACTTGTCCTTCTTGCCCCAGTTCGGTGTCTCGGGTGCCAGCGCCTCGACGAGGAACGACCACTTCACGCTCTCGACCGACGGGCTCCAGATGCCGTGGTCGGAGTTCGGGAAGAGCATCATCGAGAACGGCCGGTTCACAGACTGGAGCGCGTTCGCGAGCTGGAAGGTGTTGTTGGGGTGGACATTGTCGTCCAGCATTCCGTGGAGAAGCAGGAGCTTCCCCTTCAGCTTGGCCGCGTTCTTCACGCAGCTGCCCGCGTCGTAGCCCTTCGGGTTCTCCTGCGGCGTGCGCATGTAGCGCTCGGTGTAGATCGTGTCGTACTGCCGCCAGTCGGTCGGCGGCGCGCCCGCGACCGCGGCGTGGAAGACATCGCCGCGTCGAATGACAGCGATCGCGGCCATGTATCCACCGTAGCTGTGACCCGTGATGCCGACGCGCGTGCCGTCGACGAACGGCCGCGTCGCCGCGAGATGCGTGACCGCAGCGGCCTGGTCGTCGACATCGACCTGTCCGAGCTTGAGATACGCGCCCGACTCGAACTTCTTGCCGCGCCCGGGCGTGCCTCGGTTGTCGACCGTGACGAGGATGAAGCCGAGCGCGGCGCGCGGGTCGCCCGCGTCGAAACGGTCGGTGACGAGGCGAATCGTCGGGCCGCCGTAGGTGTCGACGACCACCGGGTACTTCTTCGTCGGATCGAACGCAGGCGGGTACGCGATGCGCCCATAGAGGTCGGTCTCGCCGTCGGCGGCCTTGCAGGTGAAGAGCTCGCTCGGCGTGAGGCCGTGGGTGGCGAAGCCCTTCGTCGAACCCTCGGCGAGGGTCGCGACGAGACGCCCATCGCCCTCGGCGCTGCGCGCGTACACGACGGTTTGCTGCGGGATCGCCGTCGTCTCCGCGGTGGCGATCACGAAGTCGCCGCGCGGCGAGATGCGGTGGTCGGTGTGGTGGAAGTCGCCGCCCGTCACGCGCACGCATTCGCTGCCGTCGAGCTTGGCGACATGCAGCTGCTGCTGCACCGCGACCTTGCCGCTCCACGCGGTGAACCAGAGCTCGCCCGCCTCCTCGTCGACGAGCACGATCGACTCGACCGGCCACTCGCCCTTCGAAACGGTCGCGAGGTGCGAGCCGTCGAGCGCGCGCAGTTCGTAGTGCTTGAAGCCCGTCTTCTCGGTCTCCCACAGGAATCGCTTGCCGTCCTTGAGGAAGCGCATGAGCGGGCGGTTCTCCTGCCAGCTCTCCTGCCGCTCGGTGACGACCACGCGCGACGCGCCTGTCTTTGGGTTCGCGGCGAGGACATCGAGCACATCCTGCCGCCGCGGCGTGCGCGAGTAAAGGAGCTCGGATCCGTCGGGCGTCCACAGCACGTTGTAGAGGTAGTACTCGGCGTCCGGCGTCGCGCCCGAGGCTTCGCTGAAGCTGTCGACCTCGACGGTCGCCTTCGTCTCGAGGTCGTAGACGAGAAGCGTCGCGGTCGGATTCGCGGCGCCTGGCTTCGGATACGCCTCGCTCATCACGCGCGTGTTCGTCTCGGTCCAGCCGCCCAGGATGTAGAAGTCCTTCACCTTCGACTCGTCGAAGCGGTAGAACGCGAGGTACTTCGAGTCGGGGCTCCACCACATCGCGGTGGTCTGGTCGAGCTCCTCGCCGTAGACCCATGACGCCTGGCCGTACTTGATGTCGCTCGTGCCGTCGTTGGTGACGGCGAAGCGCTCGCCTTCGCGCGGTGCGAGGTAGAGGTTGCCGTTCTCACTGACCGCGGTCCACGCTCCGTCAGGACTCTCCGCGGTCGTGAACTGCCGGCCACGCGCGGGTCGACGCCCACCCTCGCCGCGCTGGGTGCGCGACGGCGCTGCGCTCGCCGGCGGCTCGCCTTCGGCGGGCGACACAGCGCCCGTCGCGAGGTCGAGCGTGTGCCAGCCGTCCTTGCCTTCGATGCCGCTGATCCACAGTCGATTGCCTTCGACATCCCAGTTGGCGCTGCCGATGTTGCCGCCCTGGCCGACGCCCGCCATCGCGCTCTGCATGCGGCGCATGAAGTTCGAGCCCGGGATGTCGTTGAGCGGCGTGTAGGTCTGGGCGAGCGACGAAACTGCGACACACGCTGCAAACGCAGCGCCCGCAACGGGGAATCGTGCAATCGGTGGCATCCCGACAGGTTAGCCGCTCACACCCGCGCGTGGCGCGCGAAGCGGCGGTAGCGCTCGGCGAGATCGTCGGCCGAGGCGCGCGCGACCCCGTCGAGGCTGAAGGCGCCGATCGTGAAGCTGGCCATCACCGTGCCCCACGAAAGCGCGGTCTGCAGCGTCTCGAGGTCGGTGCGGCCCGTGCGCGCGAGGTGCGCCATGAAGCCGCCGGCGAAGGTGTCGCCCGCGCCGGTTGGATCGACCACCATGTCTTCCTCTGCGGGGAACGCGGGCACGACCGCCACGCCGTCGCGATGGACGAGCACCGCCCCGTGCTCGCCCTTCTTCACCACCGCGAACTTCGGCCCGTAGCCGAGGATGCGGCGGCCAGCGGTGATCGCGTTGCGCACGCCCGTCAGCTGCGCGGCCTCGGAATCGTTGAGCACGATGCCGTCGACCTTCGAGAGCAGATTCACGAGGTCGTCGTGCGCGATGTTGATCCAGAGATCCATCGTGTCGGCGACGACGAGCTTGCGCCCGCTCACCTGCTCGAGGAGCCCGGCCTGCACGGCGGGATGCGTGTTGCCGAGGAAGACGAGCTCGCTGTCGGCGAACGCCGCGGGCACCTGCGGCGGCTGCTCGGCCACTACGCCGAGCTCGGTGAAGAGCGTCTCGCGCTCGTTGAGGTTGAGGAGGTACTTGCCGCCCCACGCGAAGGTCTTGCCGCCCTTGCGTGTCTCAAGGCCGCCGAGGTCGACGCCGTTCAGCCCCTCGAGGATCGTGCGGTGATGCGCCGGAAGGTCGTCGCCCACCACGCCGACGAGGCGCACGGGCGCGAGGCGGCTCGCGGCGGCCGCGAAGTACGCGGCGCTTCCACCGAGCACGCGCTCGGCGCGCGCCGACGGGGTCTCGACGGTATCGATGCCGATGGTTCCGGTGACGAGAAGCGAAAGCGGCTTGTGGGTGGCGGTAGACATGAGGAAGTTCGCAACAGAGAGGTTGCGCAGCGTAGCGGCTCGCTCGAGCAGCCGCGCTCAGGCTGTCTTTGGCTCGGTGAAGCTGCGCACGAAGCCAAAGCCGAGCGAGGTGCCGGCGAGTGCGCCCGCGGCCATGTCGAGCGGCATGATGCGCAGCAGCCGCGGGAATCCGCCTTGCACGAGATCGGTGGCGAGATCACCCTGCACCGTGACCGCCATGAACGCGTAGGTGACGGCGAACACCGCCATCGGCGCGACCGCGAGATAGACAGGCGTCGTACGCGGCGCGAGGATGCGGCCGAGCGCGCCCGTGACGAATCCGCCGAGCACCGCTGCGCCGACCGCCTGGCCCTTGCTGAGCGTCGCGACGGCGAACCACGCGGCGACCACGCCCGCGATGCCTGCAAGCCACGAAAGCCGCGCGCTGCGCCCGACGGGCGAGTCGATGTCGTCCTCATGCGTCTCGGGAATGTCGGGCAGGCGTCCGCCGAACCGGAAGATGAGATGGCACGCCGCCGCGAGCAGCACCGTCCACACCACGCACTCGACCGCCGCGAGCTTGAGGCTCGACTCGCCGAACACGAGGTCGCGCACGGCACCCGTGCGCATCGACAGCATGCCGATGCCGCAGCCGAGGACGAAGAGCGCGACCACCGAATTGACCTTGCGCGCGATGAAGGCGGCAAGCGCCGTCGTGGCCGCGAAGGCCGCGAGCGTGGCGAAGATCGCGAGGAACGGCCGGCTGCTGTCGGCGATCGTCGGGCCGGGAATGCCGCGGACGCTCTCAAGCGTCGGCTCGACCGACGCGAACACCACCGCCGCAAGGGCGATGGCGAGACACAGCACGATGACGCGTCGGGTGGAGGTGTCCATGATCGCAGTGTGCGCGAAAGAGCCGCGCGCCGCAAGCATAGCCGTTCCGAGCGGTGGCTCGTTCCTCGTATATTCCCCCTCCGATGGCCGCGACGACCCAGCATCACTCGAACTCCGCTCCGACCTCAAGCGCTCCAGTCGTCCTCGATGGCTCGCCGCTTTCGATTCACGATCTCGTCCGCATCGCGCACGCGACGCTGAATGCCCCGGTGAGGGTCGAGCTTGCTCCCGCCGCACGCGAACGCGTGGCTGCCTCGCGTGCGGTCGTCACCGCGGCGCTGGCGGGCGACCGCGCCGTCTATGGTCTCAACACCGGGTTCGGAAGCCTTTCGCGCGTTCGCATCGACCGCGACCGTGCGCGCGACCTTCAGAAGAACATCATCCGTTCGCACGCCTGCGGCGTGGGAGAGTATCTGCCGCGCGAGACCTCGCGCGCGCTCGTGGCGACGCTTGCCGCGAGCCTCGCGCGCGGCGCGTCGGGCGTGCGCGTCGAGACGCTCGAGCGGATCCTCACCTTGCTGAACCTGCATGTCGACCCCGCGATTCCATCGCGCGGCTCGGTGGGCGCGTCGGGCGACCTCGCGCCGCTCGCGCATGCTGCGCTCGTGGTGCTCGGCGAAGGCGAGTGCTGGCACCGCGGCCGCGTGGAGCCTGCGGCATGGGTGCTCAAGAGCCTTGGCCTCGGCGGGTGCGACCTCGAGGAGAAGGAGGGGCTCGCGCTTCTCAACGGCACGCACCTTATGTGCGCGACGGGCGCGCTGCTTTGCCACGATTTCCGCTCGGTCTTCGATGCCGCGCTCGCGGCCGCCGCGATGGCGATCGACGCAGCGAAGGCGACCGATGCGTTCCTCGACGCGCGCATCCACGAGATTCGCCGGCAGCCGGGGCAGATCGAGGTCGCGACGCGTCTGCGCGGACTCTTGTCGGGAAGCGAGATCGTGCGCTCGCATGCGGAGAACGACCCGCGCGTGCAGGACCCCTACTCGCTGCGCGCGATGCCGCAGGTGCTCGGCGCCGCGCTCGATGCCTTCAAGTATGTCGAGGGTGCGGTCGAGCGCGAGCTTGGCGCGGTGACCGACAATCCGCTGGTCTTCGCGAAGGACGCGAACGGCACGGGCGAAATCGTCTCCGGCGGCAACTTCCACGGCATGCCGCTTGCGATCGCCCTCGACCTCCTCGCCGTCGCGTGCAGCCATGTCGCGGGTATCAGCGAGCGCCGCACCTTCTGGGTGGTGTCGGGCTTCGACCAGTTCGTCGCGCACAAGCCGTATCTGGCAAAGGATCCGGGCGTCGAGAGCGGCCTGATGATCGCGCAGTACGCGGCCGCCGCGTGCGTGAACGAGCTCGCCGGCAACGCAATGCCCGCGAGCGTGACCAACATCCCGACGAGCGCGGGCATCGAGGACTACAACAGCTTCGGCGCGACGAGCGCCCTCAAGGCGACGCGCAGCGTTGCGCTCGCACGAAGCGTGGTCGCGATCGAGATGCTGGTGATGGCCGAGGCGCTCGAGGCGCACCGGCCGCTCAAGTCGGGCGCGGGCGTCGAGAAGGCGCACGCCGCGGTGCGCGGCGTGGTGCCCAAGCTCGCGAAGGACCGCGTGCTGTCGCCCGATATCCGCGCGATCGAGCAATTGATCGCGCATGGCGCGTTTTCGAGGCCGTAGCGCCCCCGCTACACTCGTCGCATGACGACGCAGCAATCGCATGTCGACGCTCCCGCCCGCGTGATCCGCGCCCCGCGCGGCAACACCCTCACCTGCAAGTCGTGGGCGGCCGAGGCCGCCATGCGCATGCTGATGAACAACCTCGACCCAGAGGTCGCCGAGCGGCCGGAGAACCTCGTGGTGTACGGCGGCCGCGGCCAGGCCGCGCGCAACTGGGAGTGCTTCGACGCGATCATCGCGAGCCTGAAGAGCCTCGCGCCCGACGAGACGCTGCTTGTCCAGAGCGGCAAGCCAGTCGGCATCGTGCGCACCACGAAGGATTCGCCGCGCGTCCTCATCGCGAACTCGAACCTCGTGCCGCACTGGGCCACGCAGGCGAAGTTCGACGAACTCGCCGCGAAGGGCCTGATGATGTTCGGGCAGATGACCGCGGGCTCGTGGATCTACATCGGCACGCAGGGCATCCTGCAGGGCACCTACGAGACCTTCGCCGAATGCGCGCGCCAGCACTTCGGCGGTTCGCTGCGCGGCACGCTGAATG
>JBEAUK010000024.1:0-27962 GCA_041161465.1 Planctomycetota bacterium
GCGCAGGTAGTCCTTCGCGTAGCGCTGGAAGCGCCACGACGCCTGTGCGCGCGCGTCCATCGACGCGAAGCCCGCGACGAGCGCGTCGTTCTCGACGCGATAACCGTCGCGGACCGCGCGACGCGTCGCCTCGGGCAACCGCGCGAGCTCGTTCTCCATCCACTTGTCGAGCTGCGGCACCTTGCCGTCCGGGAAGAGCAGCCCCGGCTCGACCTTGAGGTCGTAGTCCCACGACAGGTCGCGCGCGATCGACATGGTCTGGAGCGTGCTCGCCACGCTGCGCCCCACGAAGTCGTCGAACAGCGTCGGCGGTTCGGGAATGCGCTCCTCTGCGAACAACCCGAAAAACCGCGGCTGCGGCATCCAGTTGCGGTGCGGAGCCTTGTGATGCACGAGCAGCGCGAACGGCGTCCCCTGCTTCGCGCCCGCCGCGAGCGCATCGAGCCGCGCGATCGCGTTCGCATGGATGATGTCGGTCGCGTGTCCCTCGCGCTTCGTCTTCGCGCCGTCGACGATGAATGTCGGGTTCCAGTAGTCGCCTTGACCGACGAGCACATCGAAGTGGTCGAATCCCTGCGGGTCGCTGCCGAGATGCCACTTGCCGACGATCTCCGCGCGGTAGCCCGCGCCACGCAGCAGCTTCACGAAGGTCTGCTGCGAACCGTCGAAGGACTGGTCGTTGGTGGCGAACCCATTTCGGTGGCTGTGCTTGCCCGTCAGCATGACCGCCCGCGACGGTCCGCAGATCGCGTTCGTCACGCTCGCGTTGTCGAAGCGGATTCCCTCGCGCGCGATCCGGTCGATGCCGGGCGTCGCGACGAGCCCGGGCGCAGCGCTCGCGCCGTAGCACGAGATCGCCTGCCGACAGTGGTCGTCGGACATGATGAACACGATGTTGGGGCGCTGCGCGATGTTCTGGGGCTGCGCGGGTGGCTCCGCCGCGCGTGCGAAGGCGAGCAACGAACCGAGCGCGGCGACAAGCGAGAGCATTCGCACAGCCTACCGTGCGAGCTCGCGGAACAAAAACCGCGCACGGCGCAGGTTTCCGTAGTCGCTCTCCGCGATGCCATGGCCGCCGGTGGGCACCACCAGCAGCTCGAAGTCCTTGCCCGCGTCGATCAGCTTCTGCACGACCTGCATCGTGCTCGCCGGATCGACATTCTCGTCAAGCGCTCCGACGACGAGCATCAGCGCGCCGCCGAGCTTCGCGGCGCCCTCGGTGTTCGAGTTGCGCGCGTAGCTCTCGTCGACCGGCCAGCCCATCCACTGCTCGTTCCACCAGATCTTGTCCATGCGGTTGTCGTGGCAGCCGCAGTCGGCGACGGCGGCCTTGTAGAAGCCGGCGTGGTCGAGCACCGCGCGCATCGCGTTCTGCCCGCCGGCGCTGCCGCCGAAGATGCCGACGCGCGCGAGGTCGAGCCCGGGATGCGACGCGGCGAGCGCGCGGATCCACGCGATTCGGTCGGGAAATCCCGCGTCGGCGAGGTTCTTCGCGGCGACATCATGGAACGCCTTCGAACGCCAGTTGGTGCCCATGCCGTCGATCTGCACGACGACCGCGCCGAGCTCCGCGTACTCGCGGCTGCGTCCACCGAGCTCGAACCACTTCGGCACATGCTGGCCGTGCGGGCCCGCGTAGATGTTCTCGATGACCGGGTACGGCTTCGTCGGGTCGAAGTCGGTCGGGAAATACGCGAGTCCCCAGATGTCGGTGACGCCGTCGCGGCCCTTGGCGCTGAACCGAAGCGGCGCGCGCCAGCCCGCCGCGCGCATCGCGCCGTCGTCGGCGCGGCCGAGCTCGGCGACGAGCGCGCCGTCGGACGCGCGGCGCACTTCATAGACCGGCGGCATGTCGGCGCGGGCGCGCACGGAAACGAGCGCCTCGCGCGTCGGCGAGAAGTCGACGCGGCAGGTGCCGTCGCCCTCGGTGAGCATCGTGATGCGGCCGTCGTCGATCGACACGCGCGCGTGATGCACATGGTACGGATCCTGCGAGGAATCACGGCCCATCATGGCGAGGTCGATCGTGCGCGCCTCCT
The DNA here is from genome assembly GCA_041161465.1 of Planctomycetota bacterium. Taxonomy (GTDB): domain Bacteria; phylum Planctomycetota; class Phycisphaerae; order Phycisphaerales; family SM1A02; genus QWPT01. The sequence goes on from JBEAUK010000024.1 coordinate 2,040, forward strand.
CGTCGACCGCGTGCACGCGCCGCACGACCCACGGGCCTTCGGTGACGGCGCGCTTGACGCCGCCCGTCGCGACATCGACGAGCACGATGTGGTTCCAGCCGCTGCGCTCGGTCATCCAGAGCAGTTCGCCCGTCTCGTCGAGCCAGTGCATCCAGATCTTGTTCGTGTAGTCGACGAAGGTCGGAAACGACTCCTCGGCGATCGTGCGGGCGGCGCCGGTCGCGAGATTCACCGCGACAAGCCGCACCACGCGGTGGCCGCGCTCGTTGTAGAGAAACGCGATCTCCTGGCCACCCGGCAGCACGCGCACGCGGTCGATCGACCACGGATTCGCGAAGAGCGCGCTGTCGAGCGCGACCTCGCGCATCGACGCACCCGACGGGCCGTTCGCATCGCGCGCGAGCCGGAAGAGCCGCGGCGACGGGCGGTCGATCTCGTCGCCCGGCTTCAGGTAGTTGAGCGTCCGCAGCTTCGGCTGCAACTGGTCTCGCGGGGCGCTCTCGACGAGGTTCACGGCGCGGCGCTGGCCTTCCTTCACCTTGAGGGCGAACACAGCGTCCTGCTTGAGTGCGACCCAGTGCGCGCGATACGCATCGTCTGCCGCGCCGTCGCTCGTGCGGAAGATCTCCGCGCCCTCGCGCGTGACGACGAGGTTCGGCCCGTCGTTCTCGACGCGCAGCATCGGCGGCAGGACCGATCCCTGCATCTGGAGGAGCACGGGATCGGGCTTCTCCGTCTCGTTCTGTCCGTCCATCGCGTCGACGGGTTCTGGATCGGCAGGCTGCCCGGTGCTTACACCGAAGAGCGTGCCGCTGAGCGAGGATACAAGCACCTGCTCGAGCCCCTCGAACGCGATGCGGACCCTCACGCCTTCGCCATCGCGCTCGACCTTCACCTCGCGCACCGGCAGACGGTCTTCCGCAGACGCGTGGCCTACCTTCGCCAAGGCATCGGCCACGACGGCGTGGTCGAAGAGCGGCACCTTGACGGCCTCGCCCTTCGCCGACGCGTCGACAAGCCACCAGCGCCGCGCGCCATCGCGTGTGGTCTCGCAGTACCAAAGCCGTGCGCCGTCGATCCAGGTGCGCGGGCCGACCGGATCGTGGTACTTCGACGACTGCTCGCGGATGCGCGCCCGAGCGGCATCGAGTGCGGCGCGGGTGGCATCGAGCGAATGTGGCGGTTCAGCCACGACAGCCGTACACCACATCGACGCGACGAGAACCGCATGCGGGATCCACTGCATGCCGTGAAAGTACCGAAAATCTGCGACTGCAGCCCGGTGTTCGCCGCAATCGGCGGCAAGTGAGCAGCGCGTGAGACCTGCACGACCGCTCCTCGCAGTGACCATATCTGAACGCCAGCACAACCGAGAACTTCTCGGGGGATCACTCAATTTCAACCATCGGTTGGGAACTTCCGTGCTCGCGTCCGTTTCGTTCCCACAATGTCAAGGAGACCCCGATGAGAGCACCCCTCCGCACGCTCGCCCTGATCACGGCCTCGCTCGCCTCGCTTGTCGCAGCCTCTGCGCCAGCGCAGTCGACCGCGGACTTCCGCGTGCTTCCCTACCAGATGAATCCCGCGCTCGACGGGATGCAGTTCACCTGGTTCACGATCACCGACACGCCCGGCACGCTGACGGTGACCGGACCCGGCTTGAAGGCGCCGGCCGTCTACACGAGCGCGCCCGTGCTCGAGCCCGTCCTCGACTACCAGATCGCGTCCGAACTCAACGCGACCGGCAACTTTCCGTTCGCCACCACCGCGATCTTTGCTTCGCCCGGCGTTCCGGCGCGCAACTACCGCCACCGCGTGACGGTCGCAGGACTCCAGCCCGACACCGAGTACACCTACACCGTCACGCAGGGCGCGTCGAGCTACTCGAACACCTTCCGCACCGCGCCGACGACCGACACCAACCGCAACCTGCGCTTCATCGCGATCTCCGATGCAGAGACGCTCGTCCTCGGCCGCACGCGCTTCCGCGAGTGGTCGCGCACCACGCCGCAGACTTCGTCGAGCAGCGGCCGACCCGCGGGCACCGGTCGCGGCAAGGACCAGTACCTGCTCACCGAGACCGGTGGCTACCGGGAGAACATCAGGTCGATCGAGTCGCGCAACGCCGACATGCTGATCTTCGCGGGCGACCTGATCGAAGGTACGGGCAGCGAATGCCAGCGCCGCTGGGACGAGTTCTGGCGCCACAACGCGGGCGAGTACGACGACCTCTTCAGCGGCATGCCGTTCATCGCGGCGATCGGCAACAACTGCATCTACAACGGCGGCGGAAACGGCACGGCGAATCCGCTCGTCCAGTACGCGCGCAAGCAGTGGTCGGCGTACTTCGACTTCCCCGCGAACAACGATCCCGCGGCGAAGGACCTCTACTACCGCACCGACTACGGCCCGGTCACGATCATCACGCTCTGCTCGGTCGGCGCGCTCGGCGCCAACGACAATGTGGCGCCTCCGCAGGGGCAGTACCTCAACATCAACTTCCCGTTCAACCGCGACACGAACCGCGCGTGGCTCCTCGGCTACGCGTTCGGCGACCTGCCCGACTTCAATGTCGGCACCGCGCAGTGGAACTGGGCCGTGCAGGAGCTCGCCGCCGCACGCGCGGCGGGGCAGGTGATCTTCGTCCAGTGGCACCACACGCCGTTCAGCCGCGGCGTCCACGGCACGAGCGTGACGAGCACGCAGTCGGGCGAGGCGATGCGCATCTACGCGCCGCTGATGGAGCAGTACCGCGTCGCGGGCGTGTTCACGGGCCACAGCGAGGTCGCCGAGATGAGCTACTTCGATCTCGACAACGACGGCTACGGCGTCCATCTCTGGGATGTCGGCGCCGCGGGCGATGGACTTCGTGGCGTCGAGGATGCGGTCGGACAGACGGCCGCCGCGATCACGGCCTGGCGCGCGAATCCGCTGAATCCCGAGGGCGCGGCATGGAACCCGAATCCGTACCACCGCTGGTGCGCCGACCAGAGCGAGCCTGAGACCTGGAACGGCAACCAGCTGATCGGCGGCGGCAAGCACTACGGCTTTCTCGAGTTCGACATCGTGCGGCTCAAGAACGGGGAGTACCGCATCAGCTTCCAGAACTGGCACACCTTCCCGCTGAACGCGGGCGACGCAAACTTCACGGTCACCGGCTACGAGCTTCGTCCGTACCGGAACCGCGTGGTGCTCGAAGGTCCTGCGGATGACCTCCGACCCGTCGCGCTCGGTCCGTCGTGCGCGGACATCGATCTCGACCAGGATCAAGTCGTCACGGCCGCCGATCTCTCGATCGTGCTCGCCGCATGGGGCACGGCCGGCGGCGACATCAACGGCGACGGCACGACGAACGCCGATGACCTCGCAGCGCTGCTTGCGGCCTTCGGCAGCGACTGCCGCGAGTAAGCGAAAACCCGCCATCAATGACAGCCGCCCCGAGCGATCGGGGCGGCTGTTGTGCTTCATTCACGCATCGACTCGCGCGGAGCTCAATCTGGCTTGACGAACAAGATCCAGCCCATCGCAGCGCGATCAGCCTCGCTCCAGCGGTCGTCCCACAGGTAGCGGTTGAGCGGCTTGAACTCGACGGCGATCGCGTCCTCGAGGCGGTTGTGGAGCGCGCGCTCCTCCGGGGTCGCCGTGCCATCCGCAAGCTTGCGACCCAGCGGCAACAGCGCCTTCTTGAGCTGCACATAGCGCGCAGCCTTGCGACGGAACTCGTCGAACTTCCGGTCGCGCGCGTGCCTCTGGTACGACTCCTCGCCCGGCGCCTCCGTCACGGCTGGCGGCGATGGCAGCGAAAGCTCGGTCGCGACGGCGTTGACGATGCGGCGGCCAGCGGCGCTCGGGGTCACGCCGTCGAACTCGAACAGTTCCTCCCCCGCCGCCTCGGATGGCTCGGTCGCCGCCGTCACAGCTCCGTCGGTGATCACGGCAGCCGTGTCGACGCTCGCGGCCGGAGCCTGCGGTGCGGCGCCCGACGCGAGAGCGGGCGCTGCGGGCTTCGGGGCGACTGGGGTTGCCTTCGCCTTCTCTGCCTCAGCGGCGTTGTAGGCGGCCTCGTCAAGCGCTGCGCGCTCCGCGAAGCCAGCTTGGTAGTTGCGGTCGTCGCCGCACCCCCCCGCGAGCAGCGCAGCGGAGAGCGAGGAGAACGCGAGAAGCGAAGGGAGCAAGGGCTTCCGCACGCGCGATGGCCTCACTGGAACATCCCCGGAACCATGTGACGGCGCAGCCACTCGTAGTCGGGACCCGGCCAGTAGACGTCGTTCTGCGCCAGGGTCATGTAGTAGTCGACATCCTTCTGGAGCGCCGCGTGGTTGTACGACAGCGTGGAGCCGTCTGCCATCGAGAAGTTCCAGCGGCCGGGGTGCCAAGCGGCGATCTTGTCGACCCAGATGCCGTTGCCGGTCATGCTGATGCCGAAGCCGTTGATGTTGTAGCCGCGGTGGTCGTACTCGAGGCTGGTCACGATGGTTTCGGACGGAAGCGGAATGCGCCCCATCGTGTTGACCTGCCAGTTCGGTGGACCGCCCCACATCGGGCCTTCACCCGTCGAGATGAACGCGTTGAACGAGTAGGTGCGGAGACGCTGGAACGGCGTGAAGGGATCGAATGGGCTGCGATAGACCTCTGGGTTGCCGTCGATGTACGACCACATGCGGCCCTTCTTGAGCGCGTTGATCGTCTCGAAGCCCTGTCCGTTGAGGTTGCCCTGACCCTGCACCCAGTCCCATGGCGTGAGCCCGGTGTCGACGCCCATGAAGCGGCCCGAGTTGTCGCCGTAGTACTGGGTGAAGGCGATGTTGAGCTGCCGCTGGTTCGACAGGCACAGCGCGCTGCGCGACTCCCGACGGATCTGGGGGATCGCGGTGATCAGAAGCCCGACGATCAGGACGATGATGGCGACCACGACCAGAAGTTCGACGAGCGTGAAGCCCGAACGACCCTGCAGGGCTTGAGGCGCACGGAAACGACGAGTCAGGGACGCTCCACTCATATAGGCAGCATCACCCACGCTCTCGGGGCTGTCAACCGAAGCGGCGGGACAAACGCCCGAAATCCATCGCCTTGGCGTGGGCGCAGCGGTCCTCGGAGCCCGTTTCGGGCGCGCCGGAGCGCCGATGCCCCGAGTTTGCCTCCGGCTGGAACTAGCGCTTGGCCTGAGGCTGATAGCCAGTGGGAATGGAGGTGTCGAAGAACGACGCCTCATACCCGGGATTGATGGCGACCTTCACCATCTGCACCGTCACCGTGCTTCCCGAACCGGGCGGCGCGCTCGGATGCGGGATGTCGCGCATGACGATCTTGCGCGGCATCGCGTCCGCGCGCGCAAAGTGAATCGTCTCCGTGTAGCGCTGCTCGTCGACGACCTCAGGCTGACCGTCTGTCTCGGAGAACTTCACGATGTCCTTCGAGTAGAAGAACTCAACGACATCGCACTCCTGTCCGTCGAACTGCTCGACGCCGAGGATGCGTGCGCCGATCAGCTCTGGCTCCAAGGCCCCCGCGCCCGTGACATTCGCGCCTGGCTTTCGGCGGGCGAGCGTCATTCGCTCCTTGAAGTACCACTGCGGGATGGCGGAGAGATTCGGACCGACCACCTCAAACCACGCGCGTCCTGGGTCGACGAAGGTGCGGGACGCGTCGTCGAGGATGACCGCGCGCTGACCGTCGTAGATCACCCGCGCTCCGATCGCCTCTCCGCTCGGAGTCTCGACGATCCGCGTGATGACGAAGAACGGAACCGAGACTGCGTCGTCGTACTGGAAGCGCAGCTGGACGCGGTTCCGCACGCCGAGACCCGGGATGTTCGCGGCGACCTCGCCCGTCGCCTCGGTGAGCGAGACGAAGTCGATCGTGCGCACGCCGGCGAGTTTCTCGCGAGCCCGCTCGAGAGCGGCGATCGCCTCGGGCTGCGTGACGAGCGGCGGTGCGGCGAGCGCCGCGGGCGGCTCGGGCTTCACCACGACCGGCTTCGCCACTTCAGGCTTTGCAGGCTGCGGGGTTGCGGGCTTGCTCGGAGCCTGCTGGTCGTAGTACGGCTCCTGCGGAGTGCTGATCTCGAACTTCGCCTCCGGCTGCGCGGCTGGCGCGGGCGCCTGCTTCTTCACGACCTTCGTCTCTGGAGTCGAGGGCTTCGGCTTCGCGACGGTCTTCGGGGACTCGGTCGCAGGCGCAGGCTCAGGTGCGGTCGCTGCCTTACCGCCGCCCGAGGTGCAGGCTCCGAGAAGCGAGCACAGCACGGCGATCGGGAGGGCGAGACGCAGCTTCATCGGATGGGTGTCCTTCGGTGAGTTCATGGCTTCTGCTCGGGAGACTTCGTAGGGCTGGCGGCTGCCATGCGCCTCGATTCAGTACAGCACACGGAAACGGATCGTACCCGCAACGCCTCGGAGTTCGTCCACAACGGCGTCATCGTAGGTCTTGTTCACATCGGTGACGACGTATCCGACCGCCTCGTCGGTTCGCAGCGATTGCCCGAGAATATTGATCTTTCGACGCGCGAGGATCGAGTTGATCTCGGCGAGGACGCCGGGCTGGTTGCGGTGGAGGTGCAGGAACCGGTGGGCGCGCGGGGTTGGCGGCAGGGCGATGTTGGGGAGGTTGACGCTGCCGGCCGTCGAGCCGGCGTTGACATGCTCGACGAGGCGGTTCGCGACGAAGACGCCGATCCCCTGCTGCGCCTCTGCGGTCGAGCCGCCGATGTGGGCGGTGAGGATGACATTCGGGATCCCGCGCAGCGGTGTCTCGAACGCTTCCTTGTTCGAGTTGGGCTCGGCGGGGAAGACATCGACGGCGGCGCCGGCGAGGTGGCCGGCCTTGAGGCTCGCGGCGAGCGCCTCGAGGTCGACGATGTGGCCGCGCGCGAGGTTGAGGAGGTACGCGCCTGCTTTCATCTTGCGCAGCTCGCGCTCGCCGATGAGATGCGTGTTCTCGCGGCGGCCGTCGACATGCAGGCTCACGATGTCGGACTTCGCGAGGAGTTCGGCGAGGCCTTTCGCGCGCCGAGCGTTGCCGAGCGGCATGACCTCCGCGATGTCGTGATAGATCACCTGCATGCCCATCGCCTCGGCGAGCACCGAGAGCTGCGAGCCGATGTGGCCGTAGCCGATGATGCCGAGCGTCTTGCCGCGGACCTCGCTGCAGCCCTGTGCGCTCTTGCGCCAGCCGCCCGAGTGGAGGATGCGGTCGCTCTCGACGGCGCGGCGCATGAGCATGACGATCTCGCCGATCGCGAGCTCGACCACGCTGCGGGTGTTCGAGTAGGGCGCGTTGAACACGGCGATGCCGCGTGCGGCCGCCGCGGCGAGGTCGACCTGCTCGGTGCCGATGCAGAAGCAGCCGATCGTGAGGAGGCGGTCGGCGGACGCGAGCGCGGCGGCCGTCACGCGCGTCTTCGAGCGGATGCCGAGGAGCGAGACACCGCGGATCGCGCGGGAGAGTTCGGCCTCGGGGAGCGCGTCGGAGATCGCCTCGACCTTGTAGCCTTCGTCGCGCAGCATGTTGGCCGCATCGGCGTGGATGTTCTCGAGGAGGAGCGCCACCATGCGCGACTTCGGGAAGCTCGGCGCGCCGGGGAAGTCGTAGATCCAGAGCAGCTCGTCGACGCTGCGGACGACACGGTCGGCACGCGCGACGACATTCTCGCGCTCGATGTTCTCGCAGTACGCGACGAACTCCTGCGCGGCGCCGGCGTCGCGGATCTCGCAATCGGTCGCGCCGTCGCCGACCGCGACCACGGTGCCGGCGAGCTTGAGCGCACGGACGGCGGCGGGCTTGCCCTTCGGCTTGGCGAGGTGGGACTCGGTGTCGTATCCGATGACGGACTTGCCGTCCTTCGACCAGTGGAAGTCGTTGGCGATGACATGGTCCGCGGCGATGCCGAGGTCGGCGCAGACAGGGACCACATAGTCGCGGAAGCCGGAACTCACGACATAGATGCGCGGGGCATTCCGACGGATCGCCGCCTTGTGGCGACGGAAGCTCGGCGCGATCTTCTTCTTGAGGAGCTTGACGACCTCGTCGACATGCGCGCGCGTGATCGAGAGTTGCGAGAGGCGGCGACGGAGGGAGTCATCGATGCCGATGCGGCCTTCCATGCCGTCGCGGGTGATGCCTTCGATGGCAAGGACCTTTGCGTCGCGATCAGGATCGTCGGCGAGAGCAAGGCGGGCGATCTCGTCGAGTCCCTCGGCGGCGACGATGGTCGAGTCGAAGTCGAGAACGAGGGTGGTTTCAGCAGCCGCCATGGAGCCGAACATATCGGCACTTGACCGAAGCCAGGTTAGGGAAATGAGCCCATCCCACCCCTCCCGCCACCGGTGCACGGCACGTGCCAGGCAGTGCCAGGCACTGCACGGCACGTGCCGTGCACGCCTTCGATGCGGAGCCGGCAGTTCGGACTGCTTGGAGACGGAACTGCGCCGAGCATGGCGCGGGGTGGTGTCAGGCACGTGCCAGGCACGTGCCAGTCAGTGCCAGGCACTGGGCGGCACGTGCCGTGCACCCGTCTCAGCAAGGCGTGTGGCCGCTGGCGCAGGCGCCTGGATTTTTCACGCGATGATGCCGTTGACGAGCTCGCCCTTCACATCCGTGAGGCGATAGTCGCGCCCTTGGGCGCGATAGATCAGCTTCTTGTGATCGAGCCCCAGGAGATGCAGCATGGTGGCATGCAGGTCGTGCACCTCGACCGGATTCTCAACGACGTTGTACGAGTAGTCGTCGGTCTTGCCCCAGGTGATGCCGGGCTTGACACCGCCGCCGGCAAGCCAGATCGAGAAGCAGCGCGGATGGTGGTCGCGTCCGTAGTTGTCCCGCGAGAGTTGCCCCTGCGAGTAGACCGTGCGGCCGAACTCGCCGCCCCACATCACGAGCGTTTCCTCGAGGAGCCCCCGCCGCTTCAGGTCCTTCACCAGCGCTGCCTGCGCCTGATCGACCGCCTTCGCCTGCGCGCTCAGCTCGCCGGGAAGGTTGCCATGCTGATCCCATCCGCGCATGTAGAGCTGGATGAACCGCACATCTCGCTCGGCCAACCGTCGCGCGAGCAGGCAGTTCGCGGCGAACGAGCCCGGCTTGTGGACATCGGGCCCGTACATCTCGAGCGTGGCGGGGTCCTCGTCTGAGAAATCAGTGAGATCAGGCACCGACATCTGCATGCGGTACGCCATCTCGTGCTGCGCGAGGCGCGCGCGCACCTCCGGATCGAGACTCTCCTCGAACTCGGTCTCGTTGAGCTCACCGACGAGATCGAGCATGCGGCGACGGTCCTCGCGCGAGACGCCCTCTGGGTCGCGCAGGTAGAGCACGGGATCGCGGCCCGAGCGCAGTCGGCAGCCCTGGTGCTCGCTCGGAAGGAACCCGCTGCCCCAGAACCGCGCGCTCAGCGCCTGCATGTTGCCGACGCCCTGCGTGATCATCACCACGAACGCAGGCAGGTTGGCGTTCATGCTGCCGAGGCCGTAACTCATCCACGAGCCGAAGCTCGGCCGACCCGGCTGCTCGGTGCCCGTCTGGAAGAAGGTGATGCCAGGCTCGTGGTTGATCGCCTGCGTGTGCATCGAGCGGATCAGGCACATCTCCTTCGCGATGCCGCCCGTGTGCGGGAGCAATTCGGAGAGATAGACGCCGTCCTCGTTGTTCTCGTAGCGATCGAAGCGGAACTTCGTCGGTGCAACCGGAAAGCGCGACTGACCGCTCGTCATCGTGGTGATGCGCTGCCCGTTGCGGATCGAGTCCGGAAGATCCTCGTTGAATCGCTTCTCAAGCTCGGGCTTGTAGTCGTAGAGATCCAGCTGGCTCGGCGCACCTTCCATGTGCATGTAGATGACGCGCTTTGCCTTGGGCGCGAAGTGCGGGCCGGGCGTGAAGCCCGCGGGCTGTCCATCGGCTCCGAGGATCGGCGCCGCCGACGCCGTTCGGTTTCCAAGCAGCGATGCGAGCGCCATTCCGCCGATGCCGGCGCCGATCGAGGTCGCGACCGAGCCGAAGAATCGGCGGCGCGTCATGTTGAGGAGGTACTCCTCGAGTCCGTCGGCCGGGGTGGCGCTGATGCGTGGCTGGTTCGGCATGGGCGTTTCCTCGGTCAATCCTTCACGATCGTTGCGTCGCTGGCGAACACCGCGTTCGCAAGCAGCGTCCACGCGGCGAGTTCGGCTGGGTCAAGGTCAGTCGGCCGCGGAGCCATGCCGACCGCGATCAGCTTCGCAGCCTCCTCAGGCGCCGCCACATAGCGGGCGCGATTCGCTGCGAGGGTCTCGACGAGCTTGTCGAGCACTGCAGGCGACGGCGAGGTTCCCGTCGCGCGGCGGAACAGGAGTTCAGCGCGAACGCGATCATCGCCGGTCGTGCGCAGCGTGCGTTCGGCGGTCGCCCGTGCAGCCTCGACGAACTGTGGGTCATTCCAGAGCGCGAGCGACTGGAGCGGCGTGTTCGTGACGAGTCGGCGCGTTGCGCAGAACTCACGCGTCGGCGCATCGAAGGTGAGCATCGTCGGCGGAGGTGCCGCCCGCTTCCAATAGGTGTAGAGGCTGCGGCGCCACAGATCGTCGCCCTGCGATTGCTCGTACACGCGCGTGTTCGACTGCAGCATCGCGACCTCCTGCCAGAGGCCGTCTGGCTGGTACGGCTTGACGCTCGGGCCGCCGAAACGCTCCTTGAGCAGTCCACCCACGAAGAGCGCTTGATCGCGGATCGCCTCGGCGCTGAGCCGCTGGCGAGGGAACCACGAGAGCATCTTGTTCTCGGGGTCGATGGCCGCGACCTCGGGACGAACGCGCGACGACTGGCGGTAGGTCGAGCTGGTGACGATGTCGCGCACGAGTCCGTGGAAGTCCCACGCCTGACGGTCGCCCGCGCCGTCGCGGAACCTCACGGCAAGGTGGTCGAGCAGTTCAGGGTTCGTCGGCCACTCGCCCTGCAGGCCGAAGTCGTCGCTGGTGCGCACAAGACCGCGGCCGAAGAAGGTCTCCCACACGCGGTTCACGGTGACGCGTGCAGTGAGCGGGTTTTCCTTGGAGACGAGCCACTGCGCGAGACCGAGGCGGTTCTTCGGCGCGTCTTCGGCGAGCGCACCGAGCACGGTCGGCACGCGGCGGGTCACGGGGCGCTTCTTGTCGGGCTGGTCGTACGCACCGCGCGCGTGGACGAATGTCTCGCGCGGCATGGGGAGTTCCTTCATCACCATGGTGCGCGGCGTGTTCGCCAGAAGCGACGCACGCTGACCCTCGACTTCTTCGATCTTGCGAGAGGCGGCGATGAATGTGGGCGAGAAGCGGATACGCCATGCGTTCCGTGCGCCTTCGACCGCAGGCTCGCGCACCGCGCCATCGGGCGGAACGAGCGCGACCATGGACCGGTCGTAGATGCCGTCGGTGGGAATCGCGCGGTGATAGAAGCCGGCCTGACCACCCGTGTTCACGACCTTGCACACGAGGAAGTTGCGCCCAGCCGCGAGGTCGAGCGACACCCGGTCCTGATCCGGCGCGACGGCGCGTGCGGCCATCGTCTCGTACACCTTGTTGCCGTTCAGGTACACGACGAGCCCGTCATCCGAGCCGAACGAGAGGTCGATCTTGCGCGCGGTTGGCGCGAAGATCTCCCGCGCGATGAACTCGCTTCCGACGCTCGCGGCGAGGCCGACGGGCGTTGCCTCGAGGACACCTGGCGCGAATCGCCATTCACCTGGATTCGCATCGGTTCCAAAGCGCTTTCCAAGCGCGAGTGCCTTCTCCTGCTCAGGGCCGTAGTTGGTCGTATAGCCCACGCCCGGCTCGCCGAAGAAGGGACCCGCGATGTACCAGGCGCTCGATGCGTCGGGAAGCGTGGCAAACGCTGCGTCCGTGGCCTGCATCGGCGTCAACCGAACGCGACCGAAGACATGCTGCGCGTACGGCGAGTCGTAGTTGAGCGTGACGCGCAGTTCGGTGCCGCCCGGGAAGCCGAAGGGTCGCGCCGCGGCGAAGATCGCCGTGCGCTTGCCGCCCGCCTCGTGGCCTCCGACCGCCCAGACGCGGCCGTCGCCCTTGGCGAGCGCGTTGGTGACGCGGTAGTCGCCGTTCCCCTGCTCGTAGTCGGACCAGGCCCAGGTGAGTTCGACCGCTTCGCGACGCGACGGATCCGCGACGGAGACAGCCTCGACGGCGATGCCCTCGAGGATCGCGTTCCCGTTCGGCGCGCGGCCCACGCGACCTTGGCCGTGCGACGGATCCTCAAGCGCCTCAATCATGAGGAGGCGCAGATCCGCTGCGTCCGTTCGCAGGACGATGGTCTGCTCGTCCCTGCCGGGATTGGTGCCCGACGCAAGGATCGAGCCGTCGGTCTGTACCGCGAGGGTGGCGCCATCTCGGCTGGTCGCGGAGACGGCGGCAGCGGCGACGGGGACGAATCCCGATCGGATGGCGCCGACGAAGGAGGCGAGTTCCGCCCTCTCCGAATCACCGGCCTTCGCCTGCTCGGCGCGCGCACGCTCCTCCGCCTGCGCGAGCAACGAGAGCTGATCCTGCTGGTCAGGGCGAGGTACTTCGATGAAGGGCTCGAACGCTCGGTTCGGATCCGGAGCCTGCGAGTAGATGCCCGGTTCCTCGTTCGAGTTGAAGAACGCGATCAGCGAGTAGAAGTCCTCTGCAGTGATCGGGTCGAACTTGTGGTCGTGGCAACGCGCGCAGCCGATCGAGAGACCGAGGAACGCCGAGCCGGCCGTGTTCACGCGATCGACCGCGTACTCGAGGAGGTACTCCTCGTTGATCGCTCCGCCCTCATCGCTCGTCACATGGGCGCGGTTGAAGCCGCTCGCGATGAGCTGGTCGACCGTCGCCGAGGGGATGAGGTCCCCTCCAACCTGCTCGATCACGAACTGGTCGTAGGGCTTGTTGTCGCGGAAGGCCTTGAGCACCCAGTCGCGCCAGAGCCACATCTGGCGTCCCGCGTCCATGTGAATGCCGCTCGTGTCGGCGTAGCGCGCGATATCGAGCCACGGAACCGCGAGTCGCTCCGCGGTGCGCGATGCGTACGGCTCCTCATTGAGCAGTCGATCGACGAGCCGTTCGTATCGCTCGTCGCTCGAATCGTTGAGATAGGCGTCGGTCTCCTCGGGGGTCGGCGGAAGACCGGTGAGGTCGAGATAGACGCGGCGAACGAGATCTGCGGGCGACGCCTCGGGACTGGGCGCAACACCTGCGCGCTCGAGCTGCGCGAGCACGAATCGGTCCACATCGTTCCGTGCCCACGACTGGTCGCGCGCCGTCGGAACCGGCGGTGCGGCCGGCGCGGTGAACGCCCAATGCGACTCGTACTGTGCGCCTTCGTCGATCCAGCGACGGATCAGTTCGCGCTCCTCGGCCGTGATCGCACGCTTTCCGCTGTCGGGAGTCGGCATGACCACCTTTGGGTCATGAGCCGTGATGCGCTCCCACAGATCGCTCGCCTCTGCATCGCCCGGGACGATCGCGGGGCCGTTCTTGCGCGGCGCGATCGCCTCCTCGCGGATGTCAAGACGAAGCCCGGCCTGCTGGTGGGCACGATCGGGGCCATGGCAGAGGAAACAGCGGTCGGACAGAATCGGACGGATGTCGCGACCGTAGCGGATGGGTTCGGCGGATCCCACGGCGGCAGCGGCAGCGGAGCCCGTCAGTCGAGCGCCACCCACGGCCGCGGCGTTCGAGACCCGCTGACCGACGCCGACGCTGCCGACCGACGGCTGCCGAGTCGGAGCGAACACGAAGGCGGCGAGTCCTGCGACCACGACGCCTGAGACCAGGAGCGGTGTTCTGGAGCCAATCACGGAACCGAGTGTAACCCACACCCCGATTCCGCCAACCCTCCGCGGCCGCAACTTTCCCGATTTCAGGACGCTCTCCTGCCAGAGCTCGCGGTGTATCGGCCGCCTCCCTGAGACCCGCAGGAGACTCGAATCTCAGCGACCTGCGGAAAGTTCGACGACTTCTCCCCGATCGACGAAGAGCAATTCGAGACGGACGGACTCGCGCGGAATCGTGAACATCTCCGCGACTGCATCACCGTATGCGGAGAGTTGCTCGCGATACGCGGCAATCTTGTCGTTGAGTTGCTCGGGCGTGACATTCTCTGCGCCCGTCTTGAAGTCGATGATGGTCGCGCCGATCGGTGCGCCATCACGCAACGAGAGGACGAGCCTGTCGATGCGGCCATTGATGAGCGCGCCGTTCACCTCGCGAACGAAGCCGAGCTCCGTCAGCACGCGCGTCGAACCTGAATCGCCTCGAACCTCGAGCGATTTCGCGATCGACCCTGCCTCACCGCGTTTCTCGACGATGGTGGCGAGCATGCTTGCGACGCCGCCGGCAAGGTCGTCGGAGATCGGGTGCCCCTTCTCCGACGCTGCCCGCCTTCGCGCGCCTTCGATGAGCTTGGCCCGCGAAGCCGCGTCCGCAAGATCGTCGATCGAACGAACCTCGCGGAAGCACTCGTGCACGAGCACACCGCGCAGCGCGATGTCATCATTGGTAAACGGATCAAGCGCCCACAGCGTGCGCGATGCATGTTCCGACGGCGGCGCCGCGCGACCGCCGGCCCGAGGCTTGATGTCGATCAGCGGACCCGTCACGGTTGAGTCGGCGGTTGAGTCGGCGGCTGGGTCAGCGGTTGAATTCGTGCTTCCCTCAGGCGGCTTCGACATCGCCGCAGCCGCCACTTGTCTCGGCTTCGATGGCCTCGGAACGCCCGCGTACCGACACTCCCAGAACGGCTCGGACGGATCCACCTTCGCGTGCTGGAACTTCTGCTCGATCGGCGGCGCCCCCGCGAGCCGGTCTGCCGCTCCGCTCGTCCGATCGAGCGCAGCGCGGATGAGCTTCGCCCCGGTCGGGTACTCACCCTTCGGCTCCGACGACATGACGAGGTGCAGCCCGCGCTTGGCGCGCGTGACGGCGACATAGAACGCGGAGAGATCATCGAGAAGGCGGCGACGCCGCTCGTCGCGCTCGAACACAGAGAGCTCGGGTATCCACGACCTGACGAAGGCATTGGAGAGAAGCGCAACCATCTGCGGCGGCTGCGCAGGATCTGTCCGGACCATTCCCCAGGTCGCCTTGACCTCGCCCCAGTTTGCATCGAGCGAGAGCACGATCACTTCATCGAACTCGAGTCCCTTGGATCGGTGGATGGTCATGACGCGCACGCGATCGGGCGAACTTGCGCTCGCATCATCGGACTCAATCGCCTCGATGAACTCGGTCAGCCGCGCCGGCGGTGCCTCTGAGAACGACTCAGCGATCGCGACGACGCGCGAAAGTCGATCCGAGTCCAGCGGTGAAAGTCCTTGAGCGCGCAGTCCCGCAAGCACTTCGTTGACGACGGGCGCCAGTCCCTTGTCCGCGATCATGCGACGCCACCGGGCCGCAAAGTCGATTGCATCTTGCGACTGCGTGGCGCTCTCCTCCAACTTCGCAAGGCCCGTGATCTTCGCCATCGGCCCTCGCGAGACGAGGAAGTGCGAGATCCGATCGCTCGGCGAGTCGATGAGTCGAAGCATCGCGATGACGCCCGCCACCGCAGGCGAGTCGAGGAGGCTCGCCCGTCCTTCATCGCTTGCGGGGATTCCCAGTTTCTTGAGTTCGGCGATGGTCTCCGACACCATCGCGTTGGTTCGGGCGAGGATGCCGATGGTCCGGCCGGGGCGCTCTCGGAGGATCTTCTCCGCGATCGCCGCCGCACAACGGCTCGGGGTCACCTCGTCCGCCGCGCCTGCCTCGCCCGCCATTGACCCCGCTGCACCGCCGTCTTCGGCCGAGGATGCACTGGAATCGGACGCCTCCGCCTCCTCGTCTGGACTCCCTTCGCTCGAATCTCCGCAGACATATGCGCAGACAAATCCGTCGAGCTCCGGACGCGCCGACTCGTGCGGCACGAACTGCCACTGGACGAGCGCCTGCGTGATCGCGCTGTCGGTGGACGCCGGTGGGAGTCCGTGCGACTTCGCCCAGTCGAAGACACCGATCTTGTCACCGATCAGTTCGGCGCGTTTGTCGCCAGTGACAAGCGTCGGCAGCACCTCGACGATGTCGCCGAACACGCGGTTCACGAAGTCCATCAGGATCGGCGACGAGCGGAAACTCACGGCGAGCGGCTTGGCCTCGCCGAGGTTTGCGCTGTACGCCTGCTCGATCTCCGCGATCAAGCCGGGCGTCCCGCCGCGCCAGCCGTAGATCGACTGCTTCGGGTCACCGACGAGGAGAAAGCGACCCGCGCGATCTGCCCCGTGGCCGCCAAGCACTTCGTCGAGCAGCGGCTTCATGGCGAGGAACTGCTCGACCGCGGTGTCCTGCGCCTCATCGATCGCGAGGTCACGCAGCTCGACGCCGAGCGCCTCGCGCAGCGCGTCGGCGTCGGCGGCACGCGAGCCCTTGCGACGAGCCGCGTCGGCGATGCCGCGCGTGATGTCGCCGAACCCGTAGACACCAGTCTCGCGCTGCAGCCGGACGAGCGCATCGTGAGCCTTTGGAAGCACGGCGCGTGCGCCTTGCAGCTTCGCGTGCAGATCCGCCAACAGCCGCGCCCGGAGAATCGCCGCGATCTCACCGCCCACCCGCTTGAAGTCGGGCGGCATGTCTTGCTTCTGGTAGCGAATGCCTTCCTTCATGGCCGAAAGCAGGCCATTCTTGGCCAAGGCCGCGAAATCGCGCTCACCAAGGAGCTGCACCAACTTCGCCACGGCCTTGACCCAGTTGCCGTCAGGCTTCTTGGCTCCTGGAATCTGCAGTCCGCCGAGCTCGGTCGCGAGTTCATCACATCGCGTGTCCTCGAGCGCTCGGCGATCGATCAATGGTCCCATCCACCCATACGCACGATCCACCGCCTCCTCGCCGCCAACGGCGACGGCGCGGTAGATATCGAGCGGGGTGACCGAGTTCTGCCCGCCAAGGAGCGACTCGATCGAACTTGAAACGCTTGGCTTCGGCGCGCCCTGCTCGAGCAGGTCGAGCATCTCCTCCGCCTTGTCATCAGCGAGGATCTCGGCCGCCGCACGCGCGCGGATCTCCTGCAACTCGGTCTCCTCGCCGAGCGTCCACTCGGCCGGCAAACCAATCTCTTCGGGCATCGACGACGCGACACGATGGAAGTAGCCATCGAGGGTGCCGATCGGCAGCCTGTGAAGATGCACACACAACGCCTTGAGCGCAGCGAGATACTCGGCTTCGCTCGCGATTCCGACGACCGGCTCGAACTCGTCGCGCGACTCCTTGCCGGCCTCCCCTGGGCGCGCCCCCGCCGCAGCGTGCGCAAGCACACGCGCCAGGATCTCGCCAGCGGCCTTCCGCGTGAAGGTGACAGCGAGTGCCTGCGACGGGGCCGGCTCGCGACCGGCGCGTAGATCATCGATGATCCAGCGCAGCATTCGATTCGCGAGCGTCCAGGTCTTCCCTGAGCCTGCGTTGGCGATCACGATCGTTCGATCGGCGGGACCGATCGCGCGCGGAGCGGCAGTCATGGCTTCCCTCCGCTCGAACGCGACTTGGACCCGGCAGCTGCATTGTCGTCGTCAGGGAACCCGCGCTGCCCAAGACCCCAGATCGGGGCGAGCGGGTCATCCAGTCCGATCGGCAGCCGCTTCGCCGGCAACAGGTCGCCCGCGAGCACGCGGCGAACGATGCTTGTTGCGAGATCCTCGGCGGCATCGAGGAGTTGCTCTGTGACCCGCGCACCCTCGAGCATCGAGATCTTGCTCTTCTCGGCAGTCGGTGCGAGGTTGAGATATCCGAGTTCGCCGACGCCCACCTCCACGCGTGGCGCCAGCGATCGCAGCAGGACGCGGTAGAGAGGCAGCTGCAGATCGACCCACTCCTCCACCGTGGTGCCATCGTCCGCCTTGCGCTTACGGAGATGGACGGCGATGGGCGATTCGCCCTTCGCAGAGGTCTTGTAGTCGAGCGCGCGGAAGCGTCCCGTGCTCTCGCAGACATCGACGCGATCGATTCGGCCTGTCAGGAAGAGCCCATCGGGCTCGGGCAACCGCGGCGCCTGCACACTGCCGTTGCGGGGCTTCTTCGAGAACGAGGCCTCGACGAGATGGATCTTCCAGCCCTTTCGCGCCTCTTCTGCCTGGATCTGGGCAAACCTTCGCAGACGACGACGCGCCAACTCGACCTGCACACGAAGCGCGGACGCACGCGACTTCGGATACTGGCATGACACGATCTCATCGAGATGACGACTCAACTCGCGCTCGATGGCGCCCGGATCTTCCGTGCGGCTTCCGGAATCGATCTCTTCCTTGCCCCACTTCTCGAGCGCCATGTGCACGAGGCTGCCGAAGCCGCCGGCATCGAGTTCCACGGCGTGCTCCTCGATCGCAGAAAGCCCCAGCCGATCGTCGTTTCGCAGCTGGAACAGGTAAGGGCACTGGATGAAGGTCCGGAACGAGGTAACGCTCATCGCCTCGATCTTGATGCCGTCGATCTTCGGGGTGCGCTCGAACAGCGGCTGCGTACCAACGCCCGATTCGATTCGCGGCCTTTCCTCGCCATGACTCGTCGGGAAGAGGAGCGAGACGCGGTCTGGGAGCACCGCATCCTCGACACGAAGCAGGAAACGCGAGGGCTTCAGCGGATCGCCCTCTTCGGAGTGCTGCGGCACCACGAAGGAGACACTGGAACCGCGATCACTGTCTGCCCGCGCGGCGGCGCGCAGCAGGATGCCATCGAGAATCCACGCATCGCGCGCTGCTCGCCGAGCACCGGACATCATCCCGAGCGCGGAACGGATGCCCTCGGGCAGCAGCGGATCTGTGACCGCGCCCTCTGGAACACGGCCTTCTGTGAAACCCGTGAGCACGAGATGCGGCTCGTCCGCCATGCCCGCGTCAAGCCACCCCGCGATCGTCACTCCATCGGTGTTCCGCGCTGCGCGAATCTCCTCGGAGGAGAGCTGCGCGAGAAGCAGCTCGATGGCCTCGTGCGCCCCGATGGGACTGGTGAAGATCTTCGGGAGCTCGTGTAGTTCGCCGAGCGCGCGGTCGAGGCAACGGACCGTTGCCGCGCGCTCATCGGCGCTGGCGTCGAGGTCTGGCTCGCCGATGATCTTCTGGAGCACCAAGCGCAGTGGCTTCGCCCACTCCGCGGCCGGGCGCGCGCCCTCGAGCGGCCGGCAGACCTCGAGGACTGCAGCCCGGACCTCGGCGTACTTCTTCGCCATGATCCCGCTCCGCCAATCGCCCTCGACCGGAGCAATCGCCGCATCGCGCCACGCTCCTACGAGCGTTGCAGCCCGATACGCGGAGACACGGTCCGCGGCGTCGCTCGCGGTTGGCTCGAGCCAGCGCGCGACGTCATCGTGGCGCACGAAGGCAGCCAGCGACTCGGCGGAGCCCTCTCCGAGGAGGTCGCCGAGCCTTGCAAGGAGCGTGCCCAGTCGTGTTGCGCCGAATGCCCGCGACTCTCCAACGGCAGCGGGCGTCGCCGAGAGCGCAAGCGCTCGCTCGAGTGCGCGGCGCGTCTCGTCGTCCGGCGCCATCAGAAAGAGATCATCGCTGCTCAAGCAGCTTCCACGCGACTTCGAGAGTTCGCGAACGACGCGGATCGCGGTATCTGCAGCATCGTTCGGGCGGCTTGCAGCGCGGATCGCCTTCGAGGGAATCCGCGCGATGGGAAACTCTCGCCGCTCCCAGATCTCTGTGATCGGAAAGCCGTCGGCATCGATGGACTCGACGCTGTGCACGCAGACCTCGACTCGCACGCCCCGCTCGCGGAGGCGCTTCAAGAGCGCGCGCTGCACCGGCTCGGGATCGGCGAACAGGACGACGACACGATCGATCCCATCGCAGATCACACGCCCCTCGACGGCGGAATACGGAATCGCGGCGTCCTGCATGACCGCATCCCGCATCACTGCGTCTCGATCGGCCGCGCGCGCCTTGACCAGCAGCGCGCTGCGGCGCCGCTCAAACTCGGCGAGCACCTCGAACTTCGACGCCACATCGCGCCGCGACCTCGCCGCATCGCTTGCTCCGATTCCGGCGAACGACTGCATGGCGGCAGCGACTTCGCTGAAGAGACGGGCGATTCGCCGTGCAATCCTCATGCGCACTCGCGCATCGGGCTCCCCTGGAACCCCGAACAGCGCCGCCACTCGCGCCGCGAAGCCGTCCTTGGCGGCAATCGACTGCTCCAGCACCTCTCGCCAAGACCACAGCGCCGCGAGATCGGACAGCAACACCGCGCTGGGCTCGACAAGGCTCGGTCCAAATCGCTTCGGCGTGACGACGATCGGCGAGAAGAGCGGACGACCCTCCGCCCCCGCACGCGCGAGAAGCCTGCGCGCCAGCGACGACGCCAGCCTTGCGCCCGGGACCAGCACCATCGTCCGTGCAAGATCGATCGGCCCGCTGGCTACGGCTGCGGCTGCGCCTGCGCCCGCGCCTGCGCCCGCGCCTGCGCCCGCATCTGCCACCAGCACCCTGCACAGCGCCTCGGACAACGGGAGGTGCGGGTCGAGCGTGTGTACGACCCTCGCGGTCGTCGCCGCGTCACTCGCACCAACCTTCATGCCTGCGCCCTGCTTGCCACCCATCTTCACCTCGCACAAGCCATGCCGCGGACGCGCAGCATCGGCGCACCGATGTTCGTCGATTTCCATCAACCCTCTCTTCCCGCGATGTTCACTCACCTGCGATGGCGCGCAGTATAGCCCTCTCGAAAGCGGCCTCTCGAAACACGACGCTTTTCCAACAACAATTTTTCCCACGCCCTCGGCGCCCATGTCGGCTGCTGCGAGCAGCGACCGCTCGACGGCTCAGTCCCTGTACTTGACGTGGCAGTCCTTGCAGTTCGCGCCGATCCGCTTCATCGCGGCGGACAACTTCTTGCGATGCTCAGCGATCGCGGCCTCGTCGTCGCTCACCGCACCCTTCGACTTCGCCGTCGCCAGCATCGTCTCAAGTTCGCTCGCGAGCGTCGCGCCCTCCACGAGCTTCTCGCGGAAGTCCTTGCGCGCGCCGTCGTCAAGCGCGTTCACATGCGAGTCGCCGTCGAGCAGCCGGTAGAGGTCGGCAAGCTTGCCCGCATCGGCGGCAGGAGCGAGATCCGGGTGATCCTTCGGCACGATCCAGCCGTTCTTCTCGACCAGCTTCAGGCGGTCGAAGACCTCGTCGATCGTGACCATCGCGGCGACCATCGAGTCAGGCTTCGTCACCTCAGGGAAGTCCGCGCTCGCCGCATCGAGTACGGCCGCCATCATGGGCGCGGCCTTCGCGGTGCACGCCCACAATCCCTTGTATGCCTCGGCCGTGCCCGACACCTTCATCAGGGCGGCGGCCTCGTCGTTGGTCAGCCAACCAAGCGATACGCCGATCGTCCCGGCCGCACCGGCGCTGCGGTGCTTTCCATGGTGGCAGTGGATGTAGAGCGGCTTGGGCAAGTCGCGCACCGCGCGCACCAGCTGCAGCTTGCGCGCGTCGTCGAAGCCGTCGTAACCGATCGGCAGATGGACATAGCGCATGCCCCGCGACTTCGCCTTCTCGATCTCCGGAATCGCGCCATCGACCGAGATGATCGTCTTGATTCCAAGTTCTGCGAGACTGTCGAATCCAGCGTCGCCCTCCGGCATGCTTCCCGAGTACACCGGCAGCGGCCCGCGACCTTGAAACGACACGAGATTGTGGATCCCGGGAAGATCGCGAGGCTTGGTGTCCTTCGCATCGGACGGCGGCGCAAAGAGGAGAGAAAGGAAAAACGAAAGGAGCAGCGTGACAGACAAAGACATGACGGAAGCCTAGCTTCACTCCGTCCACGCGGCAAGGAGGAGCGCGATGTCCGGGGCGTCGGTCGCGCCGCTCGCATCGAAGTCACCACGCGGCCCACCCCAGACGGACAGCGCGATCGCGAGGTCCCGCGCCGACACGGCGCCATCGCCGTCGAGATCGCACTGCACGGCGTCGAATTCCTTGACATCGACCATGGTCAACGAGCTGTCGCCGTCCATGTCGAAGCGGGCGCGCTCGGGCAGGCAGGGAAGCCCGACGAGTTGCTCGAGCGCAGCGCGGTCCTTCATGGTGCGCACACCGTCGCCGTCGGCATCGCCGAGCGCCTCGGGCGGCCAAAGGGGCCACTCGAGGTTGGTCGGAACATTGCGGAGTCGCCTCGTCGCCGCAACGAGGTCGCCCGCCTTCGGGAAAGTGACCTCGACCTCGTCGACAAGGGTGACATTGCCGAGTCCCACCCGCTGCCGGTAGGTGCTCTGGCTCTTGTACGCGGTGCCCGCTGCGACCTCGCTCCAGTATCGGCGGCCACCCGCGCTCACCACCACCCGCGTTCCGATGCCGAAGGTGTTTCCGCCGCGCCCCTTCGCCATGAACTCGATCCAGCGCCGCGTCGGGGAAGGCGCGATATGGTTGACATAGAGTCGAATCGTGTCGAGATGGTTCTGCAGCAGCAGGTCCGGATCGCCATCGCGGTCGATGTCGCCGACCGCGACGCAGTAACTCACGCCTGGATCGGCGACACCGAACAGTTCGCCGACCTCGAACAGCGGCCAGCCGTCGATCTGACGCAGCAGTTGGTTCGGATGCGTCTGCGAGAGCACATAGAGATCCTGCCTGCCGTCTGAGTCGGGATCGAAGAAGATCGAGCCCCAGGACTGGGTGTTGGCGCCGACACCCGCCTGCTCGGTTGCGTCGATGAACGAGATGCCGCCGTCGATCGAGGTCAGGAAGAAGTTGCCGGACGGACCGCTCGACACATACAGCTCAGGTCGTCCATCGTGGTCGAGGTCGCCGTGGGAGGTCCCCATCGCATCCGCGCGCACATCGGCCCGGCAGTCGTTGTCCTCGAAGAATGTGCCGTCGCCGTTGTTGCGGTACAGGCGGTTCTCGAAGGGGCTCGTGGTTCCCTTGTCGTTGCCGACATACAGGTCTTGGTCGCCATCGAGATCGAGGTCGCACCAGGTGACGGTGAACGCGGGCCAGCCGCCGTTGTCGATGCCGAGCGCGGTCGCGACCTCGGAGAAGGTGCCGTTGCCGTTGTTGCGCCACAGGCGGTTGCGCGTCATGTTGCTGAGCGATCCCGTGCGGTTGGCGACGGCAAGGTCGATCCATCCATCCCCGTTGTAGTCGGCCCACGCGCAACCGGCGCCCGCGCCCGCTCCCGTGATTCCCGATGTCGACGAGACATTCGTGAAGACGAAGTTGCCCTCGTTGCGCAGCAGGACGGTCGAGCGGATCCACCGCGTGATCGCGAGGTCGAGGTCGCCGTCGCCGTCGTAGTCGCCCGCTGCGATTCCCGATGGCGTCTGCACCGTCCCGACTCCCGTCGCGAGGCTCACATCGGAGAAGTGACCGGTGCCGTCGTTGCGGAAGAAGCCGAGCCGCTCGTTCTGCGCGCCGAGGCAGACGATGTCGTCGTCGCCATCGTTGTCGAGGTCGACCAGCGCCACGCCGCAACCAAACTGCCCGCCTCCCGAGAACATGCCCTGCGAGACGTAGTAGTTCACGCCGCGCTGCTGGGCCTGCTCCAAGAAGCTGCCCTGCGCGATGGCCGCCGCCTCGAACCCCGGCCACATCGCGAACAACGCCGACGCGAACTGGCGCCACGCAGGCGGCGCGGCCTCCGTCACGCCGGGGCGGATGCCCATGCGGCGCTGCGGTACGACACAACTCTCGATTCGTCGCGGAACATTCAACACAGCGTCGGCCCTCGCATGTGCATGTCAACGGAGTCGGTTGGTGTTTCAACCTAGATCTTGCTGCAGCCATCTGCAAGGATTTTTCTGGCGATTCACATAAAACCGTCGGTTCCGAGGGCGGGAAGCCCCCCGCCGCGACCGCGGACACGGCGCCTGCGACCGCCCTGGGCATCGGCCTCCGTCCCGAGGCCGACCCGCCCTACGGCTTGCGACGGCTGCATCAGAGATGCGGGCGCGCGAAACGGGATCTCCGACGGCGTCGCGATCGACGGAGAAGCACGAGCCCGAAACCGCCGATCTCACCACGGGTGCCTGACCCGCACAGCGCCCGGGCTCCACGGTGGGGCCTGAGCGCCGCGCGGATCCGGACGAGCGAGTGGAGCCGGCGGATCGGCTCCGAACAGGAAAGAAGTGCCATGCAGGGAATCAACGATCACATCGGCTACGACGTGGAAGACGGCGTCTTCAAGGAAATCGAGGCGAAGCAGCTTGCAGCGCTTCGCGCCAAGCTCGATGAACGGCGCCGGCAGGAAGAGCGCAACGCCGCGCGCGCCGCGCACTGGATGTGCTGTCCGAAGTGCGGCGGCGAGATGAAGGAAGAGACCTTCGAGAACGTTCGGGTCGACAAGTGCACCCAGTGCCACAGCGTCAACCTGAACGCCGACGAGATCGAGCTGCTCATCCAGTATGAGCGCGATCACGCGAGCCTCTGGGGCCGCATCTTCCACCACCGCCACACGACGGACGGTCACGGCGACAGCCGCCGCGCAGCGTAAGCCGCCGCGCAGCGCCGCCCTCGCGCGCAGAGGCGCCGTGAGGTCGCTAGTCTTCGCGCCATGTCCACCACGGACGGCGCCGAGCGCGCCCGACATCCCTGGCTCGCGAGACAACCGATCGACTCGCGCGCGCGCGTCCTCGCCGGCGTTCTCTTGCTCGGCGCCATGGCGGGGCTCCTGGCCATCGCGCTGAAGGATCCACGCACGCACGGGCTTGGCGTGCTCTGCCCATCTCGGCGGTTTCTCGGGATCTACTGCCCGGGCTGCGGCACCACGCGCGCGACCTACGACCTCTTGCACGGCGAATTCGCGCGCGCCTTCCGACACAACCCGCTCTTCGTGATCCTCGGCGCACCGCTCGTCGCCGTCTTCATCGGCTCGCTCGGATGGACGGTGTTCCGCGCCGAGCGCATCGCGCTGCGCGTGCCGCAACGGGTCGCGCTCGCGTTGATCGCGCTGCTGATCGTCTACGGCGTCGCGCGCAACATCCCGATCGCGGCCCTGGAGCCGCTGCGGCCGCCTCCATCCGCGCCCCCCGCCTCGAGCGAGGCGGTCACGACATCGCCGAACCGATGACAAGGCCGACCAGCAGCAGCATGCCGATGCAGCCGCCGGCGATGCCGATCACGGCGCGCACATGACCGCGTTGATCAGGCATGTTGCGGAGTCGGACCAGACCCCAGATGCCGAATCCGATCGCAAACGGCGCGAAGAACATCAGCAGCGAGAGCAAGCCGAGGTACCCAGCGACGAGGCAGACCGGATCGACCGCAAGCGGGATCAACACCTTCATCGCCGTGTCGTCGCCTTTCGGTGCAGCGGTCGGCTGCGGCGCGTAGGCCGGCATCGGCGGCGGCGCAGGCCGCGAAGGCTCGGCGAGTCCGATGGGCAACTCCGGCGGTCGTGCACCGCGGAAGAGCATCGGGAACTCCTCGCCCGCCGCGATCCATGCAGAACCGCCTTCGGGACAGACGAGCGTGTCGCTTGAGAGCTGACCCGCCTGCACGCGACGCGTGACCTCCTCGATCTCGAATGGACCCTCGGGCTTGCGTTCCGAAGACACGATCCAGTAGCGCATGCAGCCTCCTCAGGCGGTTGTCGATTGACCGGAGAAGGCTACCGAACCGCGCGGGACGCGCAAGCGACTCAACGCAGCGGCGGCGGAAATCGCGGAGCGTCCTTGCGGAAGTCGGGGGCGCCTTCACATCCGTAGGTCGTGCATCCGCGGTTCTCGCGCCACGACTCCAGCGACAGCGCCTGGCCGCACTTCGGGCACTCGGCCAGCGCGTCACCGGCCGCGAATGGCTCCATCGAGTATGGGCATGACTTGCCGATCTCGTCCGCACGCGCCGTGCGCTCGATCGGTCGAACCGAGGGCGTGGCGAGGGGCAGCGGCGGCGGCGGTGGCGGCGGCGGTGGCGGCGCGAATCCCCCCGCGGCGGCGCTCGGCGCAGGCCACGCGGGCAACCCCGGAATCGGAGGCGGCGGGGGCGGCGCA
>JBEAUK010000007.1:0-11540 GCA_041161465.1 Planctomycetota bacterium
GTATCCAGTCGAGCCGGTCGATTCTTCGCTGATCGACGCGACCCTCGCGCGCATCGATCGCGACGACGCAGCGCGCGCGGAGCGCATGCGCGTGACGCCCGAGCGAAGCGCAGGCGGCAGCCGCGGACGCTGGGCGGACTTCATCGCCATCGCGTGCGTGGCGCTGCTCGCCGTCTCCGTTGGCGTGCCGCTGCTCAGCCAGCTGCAGCACCGCCAGCAGATCGAGGGCTGTGCCTCCAACATGCGTGCGATCGGCTCGGCGCTCGCAACCTACAGCGGCGACTTCGACGGACGCCCCATCGTCGCAGGACTTGCCCCGGACCTCGGTGCGCTCACCTCGTGGGCGGGATACGACAACAGCCGCCATCTCGACGTGCTCCACCAGCGTGGATACTGCGCGCCGGAGTGTCTGTGCTGCGGCAACGACGTCGATCGGCAGGGCTACGCGTCGCAGGTCCCGAACGAGCGCATGAACCTCGCCTGGCGCCAGCCCTCGCACCTCCCGCTGCTGGCCGATCGCAATCCGCTCATCGTGCGGACGATCCTCGGCCGCCCGATCGGCACGGCCGTGGAGAACAGCCTCGATCACGGCGGCGACGGCCAGAACGTGCTGTTCGCCGACCTGGCGATCTCTTTCGAGGTGTCGCCAGTCCTGCGGGTGCGCCTGAGCGCCGATGGCGAGGCCATCGAGGAGAACATCTGGGTCCCCGCCGACCGTCGCGGGTTTCAGGACGATCTGCACGCGCCGAGCGAGTGGAGCGCCATCGACGTGTTCCTGATGCAGTAGACAGCCGCGCAGCCGGGCCCTGCAGTGTGAACCGATGCATCGACCCTCGGATGGAAGGCGCAGGGCTCGATCGGCACCGATAACCACGAGCGCCGTGGTCTCGAGCGGGTTGACCAAACTCGTGGTTCTGCTATCTTCCCCGATTCCCCCAACGGAAGTCCACCATGCCGAAGAACAAGAGCCACAAGGGTCTCGCCAAGCGCATCAAGGTCAGCAAGACTGGCAAGATTCGCTTTGGTCGCCCGCACAGCCGTCACCTCAAGAGCAACAAGACGGGCACCGCGATCCAGAGCTATCGCAAGAAGCGCTATGCGCGCAGCGGTGACATCCGCGCGCTCAGCAAGCTGCTCTTCCGTCCGCTGCTCTCCCAGGAGCAGCATGAGATGCGCGAGGCCGCCCGCGAGACCGCGGTGCAGGCGTAAGCGGATTCGGTTTCCCAGCAGTCCACATCCACAGGGCGTCGGGTCCGAAGCGTCCGGAAGTCCGGTCCTCCGCCGTCCGCAAGCAGATCGAGGTTGAAACATGCCACGCGCACGCAAGGGTGCAGCACGAACGCAGGCCCGCCGCAAGCTTCTCCGCGAAGCCCGCGGCTACTTCGGCACGAAGTCCCGTCACAAGCAGCAGGCGAAGGTCGCCATCATGCGCGCCAAGCGCTATGCATGGCGTGACCGCCGCGCCCGCAAGCGCGACTTCCGCGCGCTCTGGATCACCCGCATCACCGCGGCCTGCAGGATGCGCGGCACGCGCTACTCGCTCTTCATCAACGGCCTCCAGCGCGCGGGCGTCCTGCTCAACCGCAAGATGCTCTCGATGATCGCGATCGAGGATCCCAAGACCTTCGACGCGCTCGTCGCGATCGCGCAGAAGAATGCTTCGGCCGTTCCGGCTGCGGCGTGAGCGAACAAGATCATTCGGCTCGATGGCGCCCGCTCACGCGGGCGTCGTCGTTTTTGGCGCAGCGCCGGACGCGCGCGCGCTCCAGAACGCGAGGACCCGCCTCGCCGCGGCGCCGTCGAGCCGGTGCGCACGGCACGATGCCTCGGCGAATCGCTGCAGCGCCTCCCCGCGCGCGTGCGCATCGCGCGCCTTCGACGCCTCGCGGACGAACCGCGCGCTCTCGCGCCACGCCTCGCGATCGCGCGGCAATGGCAACGCGAGCAACTGCTTCGCAGACAGCTTGATCGCTCCTGGACTGAGCGCCGCGCCGTACGCGAGGCGTGCAGCCTCGGTGGTCGCGACCGGCGACGCGATCGCCGCCGCGAGCATCCAGAGATCGATCTCCCCGCCGTCACGCGGGGTCACCGTGAGGATCGGCACGACCGGAAGCCACTCGCCCTTTTCATCGACGACGGCCTCCAGCACCTTGGTCTGCGTGGCGACGAGCACCTTTGGCACCAGACGCGACCGCATCCATGCCGCCATCTTCGCGTCGCGCGCGAGCAGCGCGCGATCGGCTCGCGGCGCCGCGTATCGCTCGAACAGCAGCCGCACGGGCTTCTCCCCCCACCCGCAGTGCGCAAGATCGACATGTCGCGTCGAGATGAGCTTCGGGTACCGCGCCTCGTCGGCGTCACGCCGATCGACCACCGCGCCGCGAAGCCCGTAGAACTGGTCTCGGAAATCGGCGGTCGCCATGGCGACCGACGCAAGCAACGGCGCCTCCTCCACCTCGATCTCCGGCACTCCGCGCGCCTCGGCGAAGAGCGTCGACCACGGCTCGCCCGTCGTGATCGCCCCACACGGAACCTCGCGGATGGCCGAGAAACCAGCACCAAACGCGCGCTCGATCGGACGCGCGCCGCTGGCGCCCGCGCACTCGGCGACAAGCGCGCACACCCGGACGCCCGCATCCTCGAAGATCATCTCATCCGCGGTCCAGAGTGCGCGGATCTGGGTGTTGCCCGCGATCCACGCGCGCATCGCGCTCGTATCGGCGGCCGCGAGAAACGACTGCGGCATCACGAATCCGACGCTTCCACCAGGCGCCGTATGTCGGCACGCCTCGAGAAGAAATGCGGCGGAGAGATCGGCGTATCCACTCACGATGCCTTCGGAGCGCTCACGGATGCGGGCGGCGCGTGCGCGGCTTGCCGTGGTCGCGACCTCTAGCTGGTTGAGAAACGGCGGGTTTCCTACGACCAGATCGAAGGCATCGAGACCCGTGATCTCCGCGATCGATCGCTCGAGCGCGTCGCCGACGACCACATGCCGACGAAGCGCCGCCTCGACGCGCGCGCGCGCAGCGGTCGGCGTCGACGCCGGAAGCAGCGCGATCAGCAGTGCGCGGCACAGCTTCACGGCGGTCGCGTCGATGTCGATGCCGAAGACCCGCTGCGCGAGCATCTCCTCGACGGGTATCCCGCGGGCGATTCCACGCTCGGCAAACGCCACGAGGAAGTTCCCGGCGCCGCAGGCCGGATCAAGCACCCTCGCGGGTACTGTTCCGCCGGTCATGGCACGATCGAGAATCCAGCCGACGAGCGCGGGCGGGGTGTAGTGACTCCCCTGCTCCTTGCGGCGTGTGGCGCGGCCGCTTCGGCCAGCCGTGCGGTCGAGATCCGCCAGATGGGCCGAGACCGACACCATGTCGCCCTCACGGGCGACGGCGCGGGAAGCGGTCTGCGTGCGGCGTGGCACGCAGGAAATGTAAGTCAGATTTCAGCTCGCTGCAGCGAACTGCGTCCGCGAGCCGGTCGGGCGAACCCGTTTCTCGCAGAGTTCGATCGCGGCGCGCTCGTACTGCTCGCAGATGACGCTGTAGTCGAGTTCCGCAAGCGCGCGCGACCGCTGGCGCGCCCCGGCGGACTGCGCCTCGGCGGGGTTGCGCAACCACCGCTCGGCCAGACTCCAGTACGCATCCGGGTCGTTGGTCTCGATCGCATCGGAGCCGACGAGCTCGGCGCCGATCGACTCCGCGTGGCGCGCGCCGGCGCGCATCGCCACGACGGGCACACCGCAGCCCATCGTCTCGATGACGGAGTTGCCTCCACCCTCGGGATACTCGTTGAGCAGCACCTGACAGGATCGGATCATGCCCCACGGCGCAGCGCTGCCGCCCGCGAAGACGCAGCGGCGGCGGATGTCGGCGCCTCCATCCACCTTCTCGAGCAGCCGATGGAACGGCGCGGGATCGCACGGGCCGATGCCCAGCCACCAGAAGTCGGGGTTTCTACCGAGGAATGCAACGAGGTCGCGTGCAAAGGTCCCGGCGAGCATGCGGCGAACGAGCAGGTTCGAGAAGCTCGCCGCCACGGGAACGCCATCAGGAAGACCGATTTCCCTGCGTGCGACCGGCGCGGTCTTCAGGCCAACCTGCGCATCGCCACCGGAGGTCGCGACGCCGAGCACCTCGATGCCGCACCCGCGCACGATCGCCTCGTCGCGTGCCTGCTTGGACCGATTGTTGTAGATCACGGCGTCGATGCCGAGCGACAGCATCGGGACACCGATGTTGAGGCAAGCCTGGGCAGGCGCCACGCGCGCGGCCGCCATCGCAGCCTGCACCGCGCATGCGGGGCTGCCGATGAAGAACGCGACATCGGCCTCGATCGCGCGCGCAGCCGCGATTCCCTCTCTCGCACCGTCGAGGAAGTTGCCCTTCGTCGAGAGGATCTTGACAGGACAGCTCTTGCGCAAGCGCGCGAGCAGTTCGGCTCCATTCGCACTCGTCGGCAGATGCTCGAAGCCGAGGTAGCCAAGCGGCGGATGCCGCTGCGTCAGTTCCTCGCAGACGATCACGCTTGCCTCGATGCGCGGCCCATCGTCGCCGATGCGCGCATGCCACTCCGCAAGCCTGACGAGGTTCATGCTCGCAGCCTGCCCACGGCCGAGCCCCGAGACCACATACAGAAGCCGCACCGGCCCGCTCGTGCGCCGTCGAGCGACCTCGGTCGACTGCGCGGCGGCCCACCCGCCGATGCATGCGCGAACGCACTCCGCGATCACCGCGCAACCGCGCACATCACCGAGAAACTCCTGCTGCGCCATCTGGATGTCGGTGAGTGCAGCCGCGGCGATCCCCTCGAGCGCGCCCGCGTGGTCGCCCTCGCTCAGCAGTCGAAGCGTCCGCTTGAGATGCTGGCCAATGTGCGGCGGAATCGAGATCTGGGAATCGGACGCGTTCATGCTCCTTGCATCGGCTTCCCCCCTTGGCCCCTCGCGACCAAGGGCCGTCTGACGGCGGAAAGCGCACTTCCTGCGCGAAGTTGAGTTCGCGTTACCCTGCACTCCATGCGATTTCTCACTTCCCTGCGGGTTCGGCTCATGCTCGTCCTGCTGTTCGTCGCGCTCGCGCCCATCGGGACGCTCCTCTTCATCCTCAAGGGGCAGGTCGATCAGACCGTCGAGCGCTCCGCGCTCGCGACCATCTCTGCGATCGCCGAGGGCAAGGCGGCGCAACTCGATGCCCTCGGCCGCGAGCGCGTGCGCCAGGTGGCCGCGGTCGAGAACGCCGTCGCCTTCCTCGAGGCCGTTGAATCGCTCTCCGCGACCTATCGCCCCGATGGCACGCGCGACGAAGCAGCGATGGAGGCCGCCCGCGAGCGGTTCCGCCCCCGCTGGGAAGGCTGGACGCGCACCAACGATGTCGACCTCCTGCTGCTTGCGGATCGAAACGGACGCATCGTCTTCTCTTCCGGCGAGTCGCCGCTCCTGCATCGCGAACTGCTTGCATCGGGAGGCGCTCCGCTGCCGCTCGCGCGTGCGCTCGCCAAGGTCCGCAGCACGAAGACACCCGCCCTCACCAGACCGGAGCTCGCGGCCGACGGCGGACGCCCGCAGACAGAGATCGTCGGTCCCCTCCTGCGAGGCGGTGAACTCGTCGGCTTCGTGATTGTTCCGATCAATCCAGCGGACATCGACAAGATCGTGACCGACTACACCGGCCTCGGCACAACGGGCGAGACCGTCTGCGCGACGATGCTCGCAGGCGACATGGTGCTCACGACGCCGACGCGCGCCGATCCGGCCGCCGCGTACACGATGCACGCCCCGCTCGGCTCGGACTTCGCGAAGAACCTGCAGGGATCTGTCTACGGCAGTCCATCGCGCGGCCGAGGCACCGACACCACCGGCGCGCCTGCGCTTGGCGCGTGGACGCGCGTCGAGAGCCTAGGCTGGGCGATCGGTGTCACCAAGCAGCTCGATGAGGTGTTCGCGTCGGCGGCCGAACAGCAGCGGGCCATTCTCTCGATCGCCGCGATCGCCGTTCTGCCGGTGATCGTGATCGCGCTCATCGTCGCACGCTCGATCGCGCGTCCGATTGGCGACGCCGCCGACGCGTCACGGCGTATTGCGGACGGCGATCTCTCAGGCGACATCCGAGTCATCGGCTCGGGAGAGCCGCGGGCATTGCTCGTCACGATGCGCGATGCCATGCGAAGCCTCGTCGGGCTCCTCCACCGTGTGAAGGAATCGGGTGCGTCGCTTGGCGCGACGGCCCATGCCCTTCGTGCCACCGCGCACGAACAGGACGAGATCGCACGGAGTTTCGGTGAGTCGAGCGCCCAGATCGCCGCGGCCGTCCGCGAGATCACGGCAACCCAGCACGAACTCAACCACTCGATGCAGATCGTCGCGAACGCGCTGCGCGAGGCGGCCGGCTCGGCTTCCGATGGAAGGCTCGCACTTGCACGGCTTTCGGATGAGATCGACACCCTGCGCACCGGCGCAGAGAGCATCTCGACCCGACTCGATGCCATCCGCGTGAGCGCGGAGCGAATCACCGGTGTGGTCGCCAGCATGGCGAAGGTCGCGAACCAGACGAACCTGCTCTCGGTCAACGCCGCCATGGAAGCCGAACGCGCCGGTGAAGCCGGCGCTGGCTTCCGTGCGGTCGCCGTCGAGATCCGACGCCTCTCGGCCCAGACAGCCGACGCAACGCTCGCGATCGAGGGAATCGTCCGCGAGATGCAGGTCGCGGTCGCTGCGGGCGTCGAGGATATGTCGCGGTACACCACGAGTGTCCAGAGCGGAACAGCCAACGTCGCCTCGCTTGGAAGCCAACTCGGCACGGTCATCGGCGGCGTCGAGCATCTCGGGAAGGAAGTTGATCTCGTCGCCCGCGGTGTCGAGGCGCAGGCACTCGGCGTGGCGCAGGTGTCGCACGCGCTGACGAGTCTTTCCGAAGGCGCGGCGCGCACCGCGTCGGCCGCGACCCGCTTCATCGAGACGAGCCAGGAGCTCGAGCGTCGCGCCGATGGCTTCGTGCAGGAAGTCGGCGCATTCCGCCTGCCCGCAAGCACCTAGCGCCCCCGCCGGCGTGTCCAAAGAAACAGGGGCGGCCCTTGCGGACCGCCCCTTTCACTTTCTCTAGGATCACCTTCTCGTGGTGGTGCCTCGTCGGACCGGCCTACGCCGGCTCGGGAGGCGATTCCTCCGCCCTCGTCTTTAGCCACGCATCAGCTGGAGGACAGCCTGCGGTGCCTGGTTCGACAGCGCAAGCGCCTGGGTCGAGGCCTGAATGAGGATCTGCGCGCGGGTCATCGCCGCAGTCTCGGCCGCGAAGTCCGTATCGCGGATCGCGCTCTCAGCCGCAGTCGTGTTCTCGAGGGTGACGCCGAGGCTCGTGATGGTCGAGCCGACGACATTCTTGGTGAACGCGCCGAGTCGGCCGCGAAGGCTCGAGACCTGCTTGGTCGCGAGATCGAGGATCTCCTGCGCCTTGGTCAGGTTGCCGTTCTGCACGTTGGCGGAGCCACCCGACTTGAGTTCGGAGAGGAAGCCGGTGCCCGAGGTGCCGAGGTTCGTGCTCGTCACCGTCTCGATGCCGAGCGACACCTTGCTGGCGAGGCTCACATCCGGCGCGAGGTTGAAGTCGGCGCCGCCACCGGTCACATAGAAGCTGCGCGTACCGTTGACGGTGTTGAAGCTTGCGCCACCGGCACCGATGAGCGAGACCGAGACATCGAAGCCGTCGAGAGCGACGCGGGCCGAGAGGCCACGGGCGACCGCAACGACGCCGTTGATGTTCACGGTTGCATCGCGAC
The DNA here is from genome assembly GCA_041161465.1 of Planctomycetota bacterium. Taxonomy (GTDB): domain Bacteria; phylum Planctomycetota; class Phycisphaerae; order Phycisphaerales; family SM1A02; genus QWPT01. The sequence continues at coordinate 7,774 of JBEAUK010000007.1, forward strand.
CGACGCGACGGAGGTCGCTGACCGCGGTGCCACCGACGCTGTCCGCGATGAAGTTGGTCGCGGCGTTCGCATTGGCGATCTCACGCATGCGGACGAACGACTCGGTGCCGAAGCCGGTCGAGTCGACGCGGACGGTCTGACCGCAGACGATCGCCGACACGCCGAGCGCCTCGGTGAAGGCGTTGATCGCGTTGCGGATGTCGTTGTGCGAGGTGCCCGACGCAAAGCTGAACTGCTGGGCGCCACGGGCGCCGGCGATCTCGAAGGTCACGGCACCCTGGCCGCCGTTGGCGATGCCAGCGGAGCTGAGTCGGAGGTACTGACGGGCGGTCTGGGCCGACTGGGTCACGGTCACCGTCACCTGGCGGAACGCGCCGGGGTTGTCGGAGATCTTGACCGAGTTGATGGCGATGTCGCCGAAGCCGCTGGCGGCGGTGTACTGGCCGCTGAGCGTGTAGTCGAAGTTGCCGTTCAGGAGCTTGGTGCCCTGGAAGGAGACCGAGTTCGCGATGCGGTCGATCGTCGAGAGGATGTTGTCGATCTGGAGCTGGTTTGCCTCACGCTCTTCCGAGGAGAGACCGGCCTCGTTCGCGGTCTGACCGACCAGCGACTGGACCTCGATCAGCATGTTCGAGATCTCCTGGAGACCACCTTCGGCGATGTTCACGACCTGCTCGGCGCGCTGGGCATTGCCGATCGCGGCATCGATGCCGCGAAGCTCGCCGCGCAGATTCTCGCTGATGATCAGACCTGCGGGGCCGTCCGAACCGCGGTTGATGCGGTAGCCGGTCGAGAGCTTCTCGAGGGCGTTCGACAGCATGCGGTTGTTCTGCGTGTTGACACGCTGTGCGATCATCGAGGGAACGTTCTGATTGATACGACTCATGACGACTGTCCTCCGTGAGCTACCGGGGGGAATCCGGTGTTCCGGTGAGCGGCCTCGGTGGGGATTCCGAGCTTGTTTGCCGCGTCCGGACTTTGGGACTCGCTTCTTCCTCAAGCGAGTCCCGAAGTTGTTTCGGGTGCCTCCGGCGCCCGTACGAGCCGAGGAGTTCCTCGGCGGGCATGGCATCGGAAGGCTGCGGAGGCCACTTCATCCACACATTCGATTCAGACCGCAAATCCGCGAGAATCGCCACGATCGGCACAAACTGCACCATCCGCACGACCCCTACAGGGCTCACAAGCCGCACAGACCGCGCAAATCAACCCTCGCGGGGCCGTTCTGCGGACCAACGAAGTAAAAATGGACAACAGGGCGGTCCTTTCGGACCGCCCCGTCGCTCATTTCCCCTGGTTTCCAGCCGTCGGATCGGACTCCGCCGGCGGCGGCTGAACCTTCTCCGCCCCCTGGATCAGCCACGCATCAGCGAAAGGACTGACTGCGGAGCGGAGTTCGACAGCGCGAGAGCCTGGGTCGACGCCTGCACCAGGATCTGGTTGCGGGTCATCGCCGCGGTCTCGGCCGCGAAGTCTGTATCGCGGATCGCGCTCTCAGCAGCGGTCGTGTTCTCGAGGGTCACGCCGAGGCTGTTGATCGTCGATCCGACGACGTTCTTGGTGAAGGCACCGATGCGGCCGCGAAGGCTCGAGACCTGCTTGGTCGCGAGATCGAGGACTTCCTGGGCCTTGGTCAGGTTGCCGTTCTGCACATTCGCAGAGCCGCCGGACTTGAGCGCCGAGAGGAAGCCGGTCGTCGAGTTGCCGAGGTTGGCAGTCGTGACCGTCTCGATACCGAGCGACACCTTGCCTGCGAGGTTGACATCCGGCGCGAGGTTGAAGTCGGCGCCGCCGCCAGTCACATTGAAGGTGCGCGTGCCACCAGCAGTGTTGATGCTGCCGGTGCCGGACGCGGTGAGCGAAAGACCGACATCGAAGCCGTCGAGGGCGACGCGAGCGGTGAGGCCGCGGGCGGTCGCGACGACACCGTTGATGTTGAGCGTGGCATCGCGGCCGACGCTGCGGAGCTCCTGCACGGCAGCACCACCGCCAGTCGACGAGATGAAGTTCGTGCCGGCGTTGGCGTTGGCGATCTCACGCATACGCACGAACGACTCGGTTCCGTAGCCAGTCGAGTCGACGCGGACATTCTGACCGCAGACGGTCGCCGAGACGCCGAGCGCCTCGGTGAAGGCGTTGATCGCGCTGCGGATCGCCGTCTGGCTGGTGCCCGACGCGAAGCTGAACTGCTGCGCGCCGCGAGCTCCTGCGATCTCGAAGGTCACTGCACCCTGGCCGCCGTTGGCGATGCCTGTGGAGCTGAGTAGGAGGTACTGACGGGCGGTCTGGGCCGACTGAGTCACCGACACGGTCACCGAGCGGGTTGCGCCGGCGGTATCAGAGAGCTTGACAGAGTTGATCGAGACATCGGCGATGCCGCTGGCCGCCGTGTACTGGCCGCTGAGGGTGTAGTCGAAGTTGCCGTTCAGGAGCTTGGTGCCCTGGAACGAGACGGAGTTCGCGATGCGGTCGATGGTCGCGAGGATGTTGTCGATCTGGAGCTGGTTTGCTTCCTTCTCCTCGACCGACATGCCTGCTTCGTTGGCCGACTGGCCGACGAGCGCCTGAACCTCGACGAGCATGTTCGAGATCTCCTGAAGGCCGCCTTCGGCGACATTCATGACCTGCTCGGCTCGCTGGGCGTTGCCGATCGCGGCGTTGATGCCCTTGATCTCGCCACGCAGGTTCTCGCTGATGATGAGGCCTGCGGGGCTGTCGGCGCCGCGGTTGATGCGGTAGCCGGTCGACAGCTTCTCAAGGGTGTTCGAGAGCGCGAGCTGGTTGCTCGAGTTCACGCGCTGCGCGATCATTGACGGGATGTTCGAATTGATACGACTCATGACCTAATCCTCCGTGATCCGCCATTGTTGGCGGTTGCCCGTTGCGGCCGGATGTCTTATCCAAAGGGCTCGCGCGGGGCTCGTTCAGTACCCGGTCAGTTCCTCCGACCGAGTCACCAGGGAATTGAGGACGCCTCCGGCATCCTGCACTTGTCAGGTGGAAGTGCCTGACGCGTGAGAGATCGGAGCGCGCCCTTGCATTCTTCATGACTGCGACAGACATCCCGATCGTTACGCCGCTCAGAGGCTGCAGAACCGCTACGCGTGTCACAGCCTGCACCGTCGCGATAGTCCGCACAGACCTCACAGCCCGCACAGACCGCACAGACCTACCCTTTGGGGGCTGGTTCCGCGGACACTGGTGCCATAACAAACAACGGGGCGGCCCTTTCGGACCGCCCCGTCGCTCATTTTCCCCTGGTAGTCATCCGCCGGTTCGGACTCCGCCGGCGACGGATGACCCTTCTCCGCCCCAAACATCAACCGCGCATCAGCGAAAGCACCGACTGCGGAGCCGAATTCGACATCGCGAGGGCCTGGGTCGACGCCTGCACCAGGATCTGGTTGCGGGTCATCGACGCAGTCTCGGCCGCGAAGTCGGTGTCGCGGATCGCGCTTTCGGCAGCCGTGGTGTTCTCGAGGGCGACACCGAGGCTGTTGATCGTCGATCCGACGACATTCTTGGTGAAGGCACCGATGCGGCCGCGGAGGCTCGAGACCTGCTTGGTCGCGAGATCGAGGATCTCCTGCGCCTTCGTCAGGTTGCCGTTCTGCACATTGGCAGAGCCACCGGACTTGAGCGCGGCGAGATAGCCGGTGACGGCGTCGCCGAGGTTGGCGCTGGTCACCGTCTCGATGCCGAGCGACACCTTGCCCGCGAGGTTCACATCCGGCGCGAGGTTGAAGTCGGCGCCGCCGCCAGTCACA
>JBEAUK010000076.1:0-6271 GCA_041161465.1 Planctomycetota bacterium
TCTCGTCGGCGGTTTCAGGACGCTCCGGCAGGGGAATGGCGCGTTCGGGCATGCGCGCACCCTATACTCGCGGCCGCTCCGCGGAAGCCCGATTCCCCAGTTTTCCCAATCCCTTGGACACCAGAACCGAGATGAGCCAGGCCACGATGACCGAACCGAAGTCGCAGCGCTCGCGCACGCCCGAGACGGGCGCCATCCTCGTCACCGGCGCGGGCGGCGAGATGGGCCACACGCTCCTCGCCATGCTCGCGGCAGCACACCACGGAACGCGCGAGATCATCGCGATGGACCTGCGCGACCTGCCGAAGGAAAGCGCGTCCCATGTGTCGCAGGCCTACGCGGGCGATGTCAGCGACCCCGCCCTCATCGAGTCGATCGCCCTCAAGCACGAGGTCGCGGAGGTGTGGCACCTCGCGGCGCTGCTCTCGACGCGCGGCGAGAAGAGCCCCGAACTCGCGCTCAAGGTGAATGTGATGGGGAGCGCCAACCTGCTCAAGCTCGCGGCCGACAGCGCCGCGCGCCGTGGCGCGAGCGTGAAGTTCATGTTCCCGTCGACGATCGCCGTCTACGGCGTGCCCACGCTCGACGCGAAGCGCGCGGCGGGGCGCGTGACCGAGGACCAGTGCCTCGAGCCGATCACGATGTACGGCGTCAACAAGCGCGCGGTCGAGGAGATGGGCCGCTACTACGCGCGCCACTACCGCCTGCTCGCGGCCGACCGCATGGACTGCGCGGTCGACTTCCGCTCGATCCGCTTTCCTGGAATCATCTCGGCCGACACCGTCCCGACGGGTGGCACCAGCGACTACGGCCCCGAGATGCTGCACGCAGCCGCCCAGGGCAAGCCCTACGCCTGCTTCGTGCGCCCCGACGCGCGCATTCCGTTCATGACCATGCCCGACGCCGTGCGCTCGCTCATGGAGCTCGCCGAGGCGCCGCGCGAGAAGCTCTCGCGGCTCGTCTACAACGTGTCGGCGTTCGCGCCGAGCGCGGCCGAGATCGCCGACAAGGTGCGCGAGTTCTTCCCGAAGGCGGAGGTCTCCTTCGCGCCGACCCTCGAGCGCCAGAAGATCGTCGACAGCTGGCCCGAGGACTGCGACGATAGCGCGGCGCGCCATGACTGGGGGTGGAAGCCCGAGCACGGGTTCCACGAGGCGTTCGCCAAGTACCTCGTTCCAAAGATCAAGGCGCGCTACGGCTGCTGAGCCTCGCTGGTCCGCGCGCGGAGGTGGGGGCGCCCGATGATCGATCCGGTCATCATCATTCCGATCGTCGGCGGGCTGGTGGCGTTTCTGCTCGGCTATGTCTCGATGCGCATGGCGCGCAGGCGGCGCCACATCCTCGAGACGCCCACATCGAAGGCGGCCGGGGTCTTCATCGGCGATGTCGAGCTCAAGGGCACGGCGGAAAGCGCGCAGCCGCTGGTGAGCTATCTCGCCGAGTCGCGCTGCGTTCACTACCGATGGTCGGTCGAGGAGCACTGGCGACGCACCCGCATCGAGACCTACACGGATTCAAAGGGAGTCCAGCGCACCCGCACCCGCATCGAGACCGGCTGGGACACCGTCGCGTCGGGGGGCGAGCAGATTCCGTTCTATCTCCTCGATGACTCGGGCTTCATCCTCATCCGGCCCGAGGGAATGGAGATCGAGGGCACCACGATCTTCTCGTTCGAGTGCACGCCGGCTCATCCGCTGTACTACGGCAAGGGGCCGCCCGGCAGCGTGTCGGGGTCGACCGACGACCGGCGCTTCATCGAGCATGCCATCCCGATTCGTGCCTCGATCTTCGTGATGGGCGCGGCGCGCGAGCGCACGGACATGGTGGCCGCTGAGATCGCACACAGTCCGCAGGCGCGGTTCTCGCTGGTCACGATGGATTCAGAGGAGTCCGTCGCGGGCGGATACACCGGCAAGGCTTGGTTGTCGGGGATCTTCGGCGCCGTCATCGCGATCGCGGGCGTCGTGGTCTATGCGGCGGCGCTCAAGATGCCCGAGCAGCAGCTCGCGCTGTTCGGCATCGCCGCCTTCGCGGGCTATCTCGCGTTGCTCGCGTTCCTCTGGTCGGTGATGACCTACAACGCGCTGCGCACGCTGCGCGAGCGCGTGCGGCGCGGGTGGTCGAACATCGATGTCGAGCTCAAGCGCCGCGCCGACCTCATCCCGAACCTCGCCGAGACCGTCAAGGGCGTGCGCGGCCACGAGGCCGAGACGCAGCGGGTGCTTGCGCTGCTGCGGGCGCAGGTCGTCATCCCGCCGAGCGCGGCGCGCGACGGTACCGCGACGATCCAGGGAATCGCGCCCGCGATCGTGGCGCTTGCGGAGAGCTATCCGCAGCTCAAGGCGAGCGAGAACTTCCTCGGGCTGCAGCAGGAACTGTCGCGCACCGAGTCGCGCATCGCGCTCGCGCGCACCTACTACAACGGAATGGTGACGGCCTTCAACGGGCGCATCGCCGCGGTACCGGAGAGCATGCTCGCGCGGCTCGGAGGCCTGCGGCCCTTCGCCTTCTTCGAGGCAAAGGGGCTTGAGCGCGAGGCGGTGAAGGTCGACTTCGCGCGGTGAGGGGGACTTGTCTGCGACTGCGGAGGTGGTGCGAGAGACCATTCGGCGGTGTAGACTCAGGCCATGACGACGCTTGCTGTTCCGACCTTTCCTTCGCGCACCCAGCAGATCCTCGAGACGCTCCGCCAGAGCGGGCAGCTGAAGCACCTTCAGACGATCGAAGGGCCGATGGACGCGACCGTGAAGCTCAAGGGCTACGGCGAGGTCGCGTGCTTCTGCTCGAACAACTACCTCGGTCTCGCGAACCACCCCGAGGTGGTCGAGGCGGGCATCGCGGGCATCCGCAAGTACGGCGCGGGCACCGCGAGCGTGCGCTTCATCTGCGGCACCTTCGACTGCCACCACTCGCTCGAGGCCCGCATCGCCGAGTTCTACGGCGTCGAGGCGTCGTACACCTTCACGAGCTGCTGGAACGCGAACGAGGCGATCTTCCCGACGCTCTGCGAGCCGGGCGACATCATCATCTCGGATGAGCTCAACCACGCGTCGATCATCGACGGCATCCGCCTCGCCGCCGTGATCAAGAAGGGCCTCCTCAAGACCGTCTATCGCCACAACGACCTCGCGTCGCTGCGCGCGAAGCTCTCCGAGGCGCGCGCGAATCCCGAGATGACGGGCACGATCTGGGTCGTCACCGACGGCGTCTTCTCGATGGAAGGCGACATCGCCGATCTCCCAGCGATGCGCAAGCTCTGCGACGAGTTCGGCGCGTACCTCGTGGTCGACGACTCGCACGGCACGGGCGTGATGGGCGCGACCGGCCGCGGCACGCACGAGCACCAGGGCCTCAAGGGCACGCAGATCGACTACATCACGGGCACGCTCGGCAAGGCGCTCGGCGGCGGCGCGGGCGGATACATCGCCGGCTCGCGCAAGGCGATCGACCTCCTGATCCAGCGCGGTCGTCCCACGCTCTTCTCGAACGCGCTTCCGTGCACGATCGCGTGCAGCGCCGACAAGGCGATCGAGGTCCTCATGCGCGAGCCGCAGCGCGTGGCGAAGCTGCGCGCCAATGTCGACGCCGCGCGTGCCGGCATCCGCGAGGCGGGCTTCGAGGTGCTCAACAGCCCGACCGCGATCTGCCCGATCATCGTCCACGACACCGCGAAGGCGATCGCCATGTCGAAGCGGCTGCTCGAACTCGGCGTCTTCGTGATCGGCTTCGGTTTCCCCGTGGTTCCAGAGGGGCATGCCCGCCTGCGCGTTCAGATCTCGGCTGCGCACGAGGCAGCACACATCAAGCAGCTCATCGACGGCTTGAAGGTGCTTCGTCGCGAGTTTGAGTGACGGTTTCGCGGAGAAGGCCTCGGCGATCCGACCGGCGATCCGGCCGACGATCCGACCCGCGACCCGTACTTTGGGCGTAGGCCGGAGTTGTTCGTTTGCGTGCGATCGCCTTGCTCGCCCGAGAAGTCGATGTAGGGTTGAGCGTTGAAGGCTTCGGTGGCCGCGCGCCCAGGGCAACTCCTCTGGCCGCCGGGCCGCTGCGGGCTTTCTCGCATCAGGAGGAGCTTCGACATGCTCGGGTACACGAGAACGAATCGCTTCGCGCTGACATCGATTGCCTGCCTTGGTCTCGGTGCGATGCTGCTTGCCGAAGCAGCCGTCGCCAGCTGGGTGCCGCGTACGCGCGGTGCCGTGCTGGTTGCGCGCAAGACCTTTGCGGAGGCGGGTTCGCTGACGAACAACTCGGTGTGGGAGGACCACAAGATCGTCGCGCAGGTCAGCCCGCCGCAGATGTGCCAGACGGCGTCGAGCGAGGCCGTGACGATCAATCATCCGTGGGTGCCGAGCGGCTACTCGGTGGCGACACGCGCGATCCAGAGCGATCCGGTTTCGGATGCCGCGAAGGCGGTGCTGGATGTTCAGTGCGTGTCCAACTGGTCGGCGTGGGGCTTCGCGCCTTCGGCGAGCTTCAGGTCGTTGTCCCGCTGCAACTTCGAGCTGGTTCCGAACCCGCCGGTGCCGGCACGGCGCAAGACGGTCTGGATCTGGTGCCTCGCGGTCGGTAGCCCGAGCGCGGCCGTCGGCGCGCAGGTCGCGCAGGGCGGTCCTTGGGGCCCTGCGGCCTTCATGGCGGTCAACACCGATGCGGGCGCGGCGGTCGTTGCGCCCAATCCTTTCGCGCCCTCGCCGCGGTTCACCTTCTGGACACAGGGGCCGGGCGAGATGGGCTGGACCTTCCGCGGGGCATCAGAGACCGTGAACCGCATCGTGGTGTTCGAGGCGGCGCCGACGGGTGGCTTCATGCGGGCAGAGCAGGCTGCGGGGCTCTCGCTTGTCAATCCCGGTCCGCTCGCGAACGGGCTGTTCGTGTTCGGCAGCTACGCATGGACGATCTGGGACATCACGCCGCCGAGCGGCGGTTCGCCCGTCGTTGCGGCGCCTTGAGCGGGTGCAGCGGCGCGCCGTCGCTCAGCGCACGCTGATCGTCGGCTGCACCAGCTTGCCTTGGTACGACAGCATCGACACGCGCGCGGCGACGCTGCGCGCGATGTGGTCGAGTTCGGCGCCGAGGCGCGCGTCGTTCCAGTTCGCAAGCGGGGTGCCGCGGTCGCTGTTCACGCGCAATGCCGTGCGCAGCGCAAGTGCGCCGAGAAACTCGAGGCCCATCGTCTGCGCCATGATCTCGGCGCCGCCCTTGCCGAAGAGGTCGTGCTCGCGGCCGGTGTCGTCGATGAACGAGCTCATGTTCTCGACGACTCCGATGACCGGCACGCCGAGCTGCTCGAACATCTTGGCGGCGCGGCGCGCGTCGTCCTGCGCGACCTGCTGCGGCGTGCAGACGATCACGGCGCCCGAGAGCGGGAGAAGCTGCGAGAGCGTGAGCGGCACATCGCCGGTGCCCGGCGGAAGATCGACCACGAGGTAGTCGAGCTCGCCCCATTCGGTCTGCGTCGCGAGCTGCTTGAACGCGCCGTGCGCCATGGGGCCGCGCCAGATGAGCGGCTTGTCAGGGTCGACAAGCTTGCCGATCGTCATGGCCTTGATCCCGTGCACCTCGAAGGGGAGCAGCATGTTGCCGCGCGCCTGCGTGGCCTCGTCCTCGAGACCAAGCATCGTCGGGGCGCTCGGGCCGTAGATGTCGCCGTCGAGGAGGCCCGTGCGGGCACCCATGCGGGCGAGGGAGACGGCGAGATTGACCGCGACCGTGGACTTGCCGACGCCGCCCTTGCCGGCGCCGACCGCGATGACCTGCTTGACGCCTGGGAGCGGGTTCGCGCCGTCGCGGGTGCGCTCGTTCGCCTTGCGGACGTCGGCGGTGAAGGTGATGTCGACCCCCGTGCACCGCGCACCCCGCTCCGAAGCCTTCGCTGCGATCGCAGCCTCGACGTCCGCGCGGATCTTGTCCTTCATCGGGCAGGCGGGGGTCGTGAGCTCGATGGTCACGGCAGCCGTGTCGCCGTTCATGCGGGTCTCCTTCACCATCCCGAGCGTCACGAGATCCTTGCGGATGTCGGGGTCGAGAACGGTGCGGAGGGCGTCGGTCAGGTCGGCGGGGGTCAGCGGCATGGAACTCCTCGGGGGGCGAGATGGTAGCGTGGAGGTGGAACTTCCCGCGTGTGGCGCATCCCGCGCGCGGAAGGGGCGGTAGAAGCCGCCTGACGCACCCGCAGGAGACTCGCCATGCTTGATTCGATCGTTCTCGCAACCGTCCTTTCGTCGGGTCTCATGCTTGATCCGCCCGCCGATGCTCCTTCCAAGGC
>JBEAUK010000093.1:0-3286 GCA_041161465.1 Planctomycetota bacterium
GTCTCCTCCCTTCCAGTGCGAGGGCGTGCTCGAGTGGAGTGGCAGCCAGGACGGCCGCATCCGCCAGTTCGGCGACGGCTTCATCGAGTCGAACAGCGACCCGTTCGTACCGGTCGGGCTCGGGCAGGAGTATCCGCTCCGTCACGCGCAGCGCATCGTCGCCGAGGCCGTCCTGAGGAAGCCAAAGCGCAAGCGCCGCGGCCCGCGCCACGCGCGGCCGATGGTCACGCGCATCATCTCGATCGAGGGCATTCCGCCCGAGGAGTATGCGAGGCGCAAGTCGTTCGCCGAGTTCACGGCGCTCGACCCGCAGCCGCGCATCTCGCTCGAGTACAAGGGCTGCCCGCCGTCGTGCCGCCTGATCGATCTCTTCTGCCCGATCGGCTTCGGAACGCGCGGCCTCATCGTCGCGCCGCCGAAGGCGGGCAAGACGATGCTCCTGCAGAACATCGCCTACGGCATCAAGCGCAACCATCCCGAGATCGAGCTCGTGGCGCTGCTCATCGACGAGCGCCCCGAGGAAGTCACCGACTTCAAGCGCAATGTGCCGGCGCATGTGCTCGCAAGCTCGAACGACCAGGACCTCGAGCGGCATCTTGCCCTCGGCATCCTCGCGATCGAACGCGCGAAGCGCATGGTCGAGGCCGGCCGCGATGTCGTCGTGCTGCTCGACTCGCTCACTCGGCTCGGGCGCGCGTTCAACAACAGCCGCAAGTACGGCTCGTCGGGACGCACGATGTCGGGCGGACTCGACTCGCGCGCGCTCGAGGTGCCCAAGCAGCTCTTCGGCGCCGCGCGCAAGTGCGAGGAAGGCGGCTCGCTCACCATCATCGCGACATGCCTCGTCGACACCGGCTCGCGCGCCGACCAGATGATCTTCGAGGAGTTCAAGGGCACGGGCAACATGGAGCTCATCCTTGATCGCTCGATCTCGGAGAAGCGCGTCTTCCCCGCGATCAACCTCGCGGCAAGCGGCACGCGCAAGGAGCACCTCATGATGAGCGAGCGCGAGCTCAAGACGATCACGGCGCTGCGCCGGCGTCTGCTCGCGGTGCCTCCGCACGCGCAGATCGAGCAGCTGCTCGCGGCGTGCCAGCGCTTCGAGACGAACGAGCTGATGGTCGGCGGCGCAGGCTGACGCGGAAACACCGATGGACGCCGCGCCCACGCCCATCGATGTCGTCGCAAGCGACCCGCGGCTCGATCACTTCCGCGGGATCCGCGACCGCGAGCTGCGCGGCACGCTCGGGCTCCATGCGGTCGAGAGCGAGCGCGTGGTGCGGCGGTTCCTTTCGGCCGCGCTGCGGCGGCGCGCGCATCCGATGCCGCCCGTGCTCGAGCCGAGCGCGCTCCTCGTCACGCCCGATGCGTGCGAGCGGCTCGCCGACATCACGGCGCATTTCCCCGCGCTCGCGGTCTACCGCTGCACAGACGAGCGCGCGCTGCACGAGATCACGGGCTACACGATGCACTCGGGGGCGATTCTCCTCGGCGTGCGGCATGAGGACGGCACGGTCGCCGACCTCGCCGCGTGGCTTGCGCGCACGCCGCACGAATCACGCGAGGTACTCGTCGCCTTCGACGGCATCACGCAGACCGACAATGTCGGCGCGATCTTCCGCAACGCCGCCAGCTTCGGCGCGCGCGCCGCGATCCTCTCGCCGCGCGCGAGCGACCCGTTCCTGCGCAAGACGCTGCGCGTGTCGATGGGCCGCGCGCTCAACATCCCGTGGTGCCGCGCCACGGCCGCCGAGTGGCCCGCGTGCCTCGATGAGCTGCGCCGCGCACACGGCTACGCCGTCATCGCGGCCGAGGACACGCCCGACGCGGTCGAACTCGCGCATTTCACGCCGCCCGCGCGCTCGATCGTCGTGTTCGGCGCCGAGCAGGACGGCGTCTCGCGCGCGGTGCTCGACCTCGCGGATGCGGTGGTGAAGATCCCGATGCTGCGCGCAGGCACAGCGCTCGCGCGCGACCTCGCCGACGACCCGCCGAGCCTCAACGTCTCGATCGCGAGCGCGGTGATGCTGCACGGACTGCTGGCGTAGCCCGCAGGCGACGGGCTGCGATTACGGCTCGAGCTTCGCGGTCTCGGGCATCGAGGCGCTCGACGACACGGTTTCCGCGGCCGGAACCTTCGACTCCTCGCGCACGCGCTCGATGCGCGCACCGAGCACATTCAGCTGCTCCTCCATGCGCGTGTAGCCGCGGTCGAGGTGGTAGATGCGCGACACCTCGGTCACGCCCTCGGCCGCGAGGCCCGCGAGCACGAGGCTCGCGCTCGCGCGCAGGTCGCTCGCCATCACGGGCGCGCCCTTGAACGGATGCCCGCCCGAGACGACGCAGGTCGGACCCTGGCGGTAGATCTTGGCGCCCATGCGCGAAAGCTCGGCGACATGGCCGAAGCGCTCGGGGTAGATCTTCTCGGTGATGATCGAGTTGCCCTCCGCGAGGCAGAGAAGCGTCATGAACTGCGCCTGCAGGTCGGTCGGGAAGCCGGGGTGCGGCTGCGTGGTGATCGTGGTCGGCTTGAGCGTGCGTTCGCTCGTCACGCGCACGGTCGCGTGCATCGGGTTGTCGTGGCCCTCGATCACCTCGACATGCACGCCGATCTCGTTGAAGCGGTCGATCACCGACAGCATGCAGTCGTACGGGAACTCCTCGAGGATGACATCGCCGTTCGTCACAGCCGCGGCGACCGCGTAGGTGCCGGCGACGATGCGGTCGGGGATCACGGTGTGCGTGGTCGAGCCGAGGCTCTCGACGCCGTGAATCACGAGACGCGGGCTACCGATGTTCTCGATGCGGGCGCCCATGCTGTTGAGCAGGTTCGCGAGGTCGACGATCTCTGGCTCGCACGCCGCGCACTCGATGACGGTGGTGCCCTTGGCAAGGGTCGCGGCCGTCATGACATTGGCGGTGCCGAGCACGGTCGAGCCGAACGGCCCGCCGAGGAAGATCGTGGTGCCCTTCAGGCCCTGCGGGGCGGTGGCGATGATGTCGCCCTCGGTGAGCTCGATCTTGGCGCCAAGCGCCTCGAGGCCGCGGAGGTGCAGGTCGATCGGACGCTCGCCGAACGAGCAGCCGCCGGGCATCGACACGCGGGCGCGGCGGCGGCGCGCGAGCATCGGGCCGAGCACGCAGATCGACGCGCGCATGGTCTTCACGATCTCGTACTTCGCATGGATCGCGTTCGGGTCGGCGACGCGCATCTTGACCGTGCCGCACTCGCCGTCGATCTCGACGCCGAGCTGGCGCAGCAGCTTCGTCATGTTCGAGATGTCGG
>JBEAUK010000135.1:0-11737 GCA_041161465.1 Planctomycetota bacterium
TCCTCGATGAGCTTGCGGCGCGAGATGACGATGTTGCGGCGCTCCTCGTCGATCTTGAGGATCATCGCGCGCATCGGCTTGCCGACGAACTCGCCGATGTCGCCGGGGCGGCGCACATCGACCTGCGACGCAGGGAGGAAGACGGGGACTCCGATGTCGACAAGGAGTCCGCCCTTGATCTTGCGCACGCACTTGCCTTCGATGACATCGCCTTCCTTGCGGGTGAGGAGGATGTTCTCCCAGCCGCGGATGCGGTCGGCCTTGCGCTTCGAGAGGCGCACGCCGCCGGTCTCGTCCTCGAGGCTCTCGAGGAGGACCTCGACCTGGTCGCCGACGGCGACATCGGTGTCATCGAACTCGTTGCGGTCGATCAGACCTTCGCTCTTGAGGCCGACTTCGACGACGACGAAGTCGCCAGAGAAGCCGACGACATGTCCCTTGAGGATCGCGCCCGGCGCGTAGCCGCTCACTTCGGTCGAGATCAGGCCGTCCATGTCGCCGCTGGCGACGCTTTCGATGCCTGCCTCGCGGAGCATGCGCTCCATTTCGCCATCGAGCTTGAGATCCTCAATCAGGTTTCTGTCGACCATGGTGTGTGTTGTGTTTCCAACGCACCGGCACCGAGCCAATGCGAGCCGAAGGTGTCCACCGGGTCGGACGACGGTCCGAACTTGATTCCGGGTTCCCCGCCTCGGAAGCGGAGAATCGACCACGATACCCGAGCCGAGCGTCTGGTAGAAGGGGTGCGCGCGCTTGCCCGCAGGGAAAGCGGAGTGCCGGCGGCAAGGTCTCACCGTGTTATCAGCGAACCAGCCGCGTTCAGGCCGGCGCGACGGCGCCGAGCGGCTCGCCCTTCGTCGGGGAGACGAACTTGCGCATCGACATGAAGCCGAGCACGCCGATGGCGTTGATGGCGCTGCACAGCACGAGGACGAGCGGGGCATGGCCGAGGGGAGCGAGCCACAGGTGGAGCGCCCACGCTGCGATCGGCGCGAGGATGCCGCGGATTCCGTTGAGCGTCACATGGACCGCCATGTAGTCGGCGTCGCGCTCGGCCGAGGCGAAGTCCTGGTGGCCGAGGTTCCACGCGAGGGTGCCGCCGGCGTAGCCGATGCCGAGGAGGAAGGCGCCCGCGTAGAGCAGCTCGATCGAGTGGAGGTAGGACGCAAGCGTCACCGCGACGCTCGCGAGCACAAACGACCAGCCGTGAATCGAGCGGAAGTAGATGATGTGGGTCGCGTCCATGAACCGCGCCCACAGCGGGATCGCGAACGGCATCACGAGCAGCGGAATGATCGCGTTGATGAGGATTCCCTGCGTGTAGTCGAGCTTGAACTCGTCGGTGACGACATAGGTCATCGGCGCCATCAGCATCAGGTTGCCGAAGCCGAACACGCTCATCCACCACATGAACCGCGCGTACAGGCGGTCCTCGCGCAGGAGCGTCACCATCCCCATCGGGTTGAAGCCGGAGTCCTTCTTTCGACCGTCGATCTCGGCGCGCTGCAGCGCGCGTGCGCGTCGCAGCCGCACCTTGCGGTAGATGTTGTTCCCGATCAGGCCGCATACCGCCAGCAACGGGAAGAGGTAGTGGTAGTTGTCGGGGTCCCAGTCCATCGCGCGGCCGACGACGAAGCCGGCGGCCGCAAGAAAGAGGCTCTGGATGGTGGCCAGCTTGCCCGCGATGGTGGCGCGGCTGGCGTTTGGATAGTTGTTGCGCCATACCGCCGCGCGGATCGTGATGACGCCGGTCCACGCGGTGCGCGCAAGGCCGAGCGCGATGCAGACGGCGATGAGGCCGAAGGCATCGCGGGGGAAGAGCGCGATCGTGGCGACGAGCGTGCAGGCCGCGATCTGAAGCCAGGAGATGAACGGGACCTTGGGGCGACCGCGTGCGAGCGCTGCCCAGATGAAACTGGTGAGGTTCGCGATGTTTGGCGCCGCGAGCGCCCAGGCGGTCGCGAGATCGAGCCACTCGGGGTCAACGCCTGGCTGGCCGTCGAACGCCTTCTTGATGACGACGGCGATCGCGCCGCCTTCGATCGCACCGAGCATCAGCGGCAGGAACGCCCAGCTGACAAGCTCGCGGCCGTAGGTGCGGCGCAGCATCGGCGGGAGCTCGGCAGGGTGGAAGCTGCGCGCGAACGAGCCGACGACGCGGACAGGGATGAAGAGCGGGGCGAGTTCGCGCACGGGGATCGCTGGGGAAACGCACAGCGTAGGCAGGGGAACGAAACGGCGCCCTCATTCGCGCCCGAGAGAGCGGCCGCAGCCGCGACCGCTCAAGAACCCCACCCACGCCCCAGGACCCCATCGGGAAAGAGCGACCGCATGCGGTCGATGCGGCGAGCCGTTTCCGGCGCCGCCGCCAGCCAGGGACGAGCGCTCGAACCCCATTGCTAGGTGGGTTCGGCGTCCATCGATCCCGATCTTCCACTCGGTGCGCCGCTCGCGCAGCAGCAAAGGAGGCCTGATCTTCGTCGCGGAACTCGCCGATCCCTGGGGTTCAAGCAAGGTTCGAGGCGATGTGCCTGGCAGCCTGCCCGCGGGGGTCCAGGGGCGTGCGATTCGAGTGTAGCCCCATTTTTTGAGGTGATTGACAACCCGCTCGGATTCCCCCATCATGCTCGGACTTTGAGGAAGACTTCTATGAACCGCAAGACTGGTTTCGCTGTGCTCTCTTCGGCCGCCCTCCTGCTCGCCCTCGGCGGCTGCCAGTCCGACCCGAACAAGGTCGACCTCAAGTCGATCACGAGCGACCTCACCCCCGAGCTGATGGCGACCTCTGAGCGTCCCGTCGATGTCGATGTGAACTGGGCGGTGAACGCCGATCAGGACCTCCGCGGCGCGTGGAACGACCTCGGTCGCTTCTGGCTGACCGATCGCCCGAGCGCGCTGTCGCCGTACCCGATCGTTCCGACCGGCGGACAGCCGTGATTTGAGCGGTCGCGGCTGCGGCTGCTGCCTTCGTTGCTTGAATACACGCTCTTGTGGTCGCATTGCGGTCACGGGAGCGTTTCTTTTTGGACCGCGCCACGGTCACTTCTGGAGCGTCCAGCGTCGTTCCACCGAAGGCGTTGGCTCGCGCTGCACCCGCAGCGGGAACTCGAGCGTTCCAGACCAGTACTTGAAGCCGTCGCGTCGCGGCATCGCGGCAACGGGTGGCCGGGCGTAGTCGGCGAGATCCGGGTCGCCCGTGATGCGGAGCGTCCACCTCGAGTCGCTCGCCTGATCCTGTGCCCAGAGGCGCGCAAGCGCATCGATGTCCTCGATCGGCGCGAGCCAGCGCACATCGTTCGGCTCCCCGCCGCCGTGCCACCAGATGCGGCTCGTCCGCCGCACCACGCCGTCCTCGCAGATCTCGACGCGCAGCCCGAACAGAACACCGGCGAGGTCCAGCCGCGTCGCTCCAGCGTTGTTGAACGACAGGCCCGCACGCGGAGTGCCGCCGCTCCAGACGGCGAGCGCGTGATCGGGCACGAACACCTGCGCGACCGTGTCGCGCATCTCCTGCGTGTCGATCGGCGCAGCGTCGGGCTCCGCTGGAGCGCGGCCGACGATGCGCGGGATCTGCGAGTACACGCCTGGATACTCGATCCATGGGGCATCGAACGACCCACCGAGGGACCGCACCGCGAGCACAAGACGAACCTTGTCGCCGAGGCCGTGCGACGGCGGCACTTCGACGAGGAGATGGTTGCCGCGGCTTCGTGGATTGAATCGCGCCAGCCGCACGGTGCCGTCGGAGAACTCGACCGAGAGCCTCGACTCGATCCCCTGAGGCCAGTACGGATAGGCGTCGATCCCGAGAAGTGGCGTTCGCCCTTCGCGTGCAGCGTGGAACTCGACCACGATCTCGGGCGGAATCTCGAGAAATCGGAGCAGAAGCGGGTCCTGGCGCGGGATCACGGCCAGCAGCGCCTGCGCGATTCCGCCGTACCGATCCTGCCATTCGCGCGAGCCCGCCGTGCCGTCGCCGTCGCCCTGCACGACGAGATCGACCGCGTCGCGCAACTGGGCATCGTCAAGCAGGCCTGCACGGATACGGCTCGCGAGCTCGCTCTGGGGAGAGCGGTATCCGCCGTCGCCGACATGCCGGGAGATCGCGATGAGCGCGCGTGTCGGAGCCATGCTCCAGGCGCCTTGATCGAGGAAGCGCACGCGCGCCGCGCCGACGATCGCGAGGATCGCGACGACCGCGAGGATGCCAAGGCCGACCCGCCTGCGCGTGCGTCGCGTGTCGGCCTCGCGCGCCGCCACGAAGCCGCACTCGCTGCACTGCCGCGCGCGCTGGCTGGCCTCCTCTTCCTCGCGCTCGATCGCCGGGGCTGGACCGAGCTCATGCCAGCACCGTGGGCATCGTCGCCGGCCACGCGCAGCGTCGCCGACGAACGACTTCGCCGCGAACGCCGTCAGCAGCACGATCGCTGCGAACGAACCGATGGAGAGAACCCAGGCGGAGAGGTCGGACACGGCGCCACACAGGGTACGGCGGAGAAGCGGCGGCGGACGCCTGCCGCGCGCCGGTTACCGAACGAACGCCCAGCGAATGAGTTCCTTCGGCGAGGGCGGCTTGCCCTGCATCAGGACGCCGACGCGGAAGATCCGCGCAGCGAGCCACATCATGGCGATCGCGCAGAAGAATCCCCACGCGATCCCGACGACGGCCTGCCACATCGGGATCGGCTCGGTGGTCGCGGTCAGTCGCATGATCATCACGAACGGCGTCGCGGGGGGAATGAAGCTCGCGACCGTGGCGAGCGTGCCGTTGGGATTCTCGACGATGGGGAACCAGAGCGCGACGGGCACGAACAGCACCATCATCACGGGACCGACGAGCGACTGCGCCTCGCGCAGGTCGCTCACCGCGCTTCCGACGGCGGACATCATCGCGGCGACCATCAGGTAGCCCATCACGAAGAAGATGACGAGGTAGGCGATGTGCATGAGCGGCACGAGGTCGAGCATGGCGAGGACCGACAGTCCCGCGAGCCCTGTGCCGCCGTACATCACCAGCATCACGGCGCTGATCGCCGCGTAGCCGAGGATCTTGCCGACGAGGAGCTGCATCGGGCTCGCCGCGGCGAGGAGCACCTCCATCACCTTGTTCGACTTCTCCTCGATCGTGGTCGTCAGCAGGTAGTTGGCGCTGGTGAACACCGTGATCCACAGGAGGAACATGAACGCCACCGGCACGATGAAACGGAGCTCGGTGATCTCCGGCGCGACGGCGCCTTCCGGCGACACGCGCATGGTCTTCGGCTCGGCCGCGCCGGAGAGCCTGTCGAGAAGCGCGGCGTCGATGCCGCTTCTCGCCACACGCTCTTCCTCGATCGCCTTCTGGATCGCCTGCGAGATCTGCGTGACATGCTTGGGAGAAAGCGCGCTCGGGATGTAGAGATCAAACGGCGTCGACGGTTTCGTCGGATCGAGCACGTCTGCACCGATCGATGCGCCCGCCAGCAGCGTCCCCGACTGCAGGTCGCTCTTGATCGCATCGACCCGAGCGGGATCCGTCTCGGCCCTCCAGGTGACCTCGATCTTCTGCTGGCCGACGGAGGACATCGCCGAGACCGCGCTCATCTGCTCGGCGGTGGACTTCGGCGGGTCCTTCCTGATCTCCTCGACCCGCTCGGCGATCGAGACGGGCTTCTCGAGGATCGCCTTCGCACGCGGCACGATCGTACCGCTCGGATCGACGACCGCGATCGAGCCGATGAGAGGAGGCGACTCCTGCGAGAGGAGAAGCGGGGCGCCGACGACCACGCCGATCATGAGAAGCGGGACAGCGATGGCGCCGATGATGAAGCTCGGCGTGAGAGCGGTGTGGCGGAACTCACGCCAGGCGATGAGCGCCACCTTGCCGAGGTACGACTGCTTCGCGCGCTCAGGCATCGATCTTCGCTCCCTTCTTCTGCGTGCCCTCGGTCCCGGTCGACGCCGGTCCCCCGACGAGCTCGACGAAGAGGTCGTCGAGGTTCATCCGCCGCAACCCGACCGATCGCATCGGCGCGAGCTCGATCACCGCGCGCATCGCGTCGGTCGCCTGACGGCCCGGGGCGAGGTCGAGATCGACGGTGCCGTTGTCATGCGTGCGGGCGTGGGCCGCGATTCCGGCGCGAAGCGCACGCGCCGCGAACTCCTCGACGCCGCCGAGCGGCTCGCAGACGAGTCCGCGGTCGTCGTATCGCGCGCGCAGTTCCGCGAGCGACGCATCGAGCACCTTCTCGCCCTTGTTGATGAGGATGACCTTGTCGCAGAGCGCCTCGGCGGTGTGCATCTGGTGCGTCGAGAAGATGATGGTCGCGCCGCGCGCCTGCTCGGCGCGAATCAGCTCGAGCACAAGCCGCCCGTTGACGGGGTCGAGGCCGGAGAAGGGCTCGTCGAGGATGAGCAGGTCGGGCTCGTGGATGATCGACGCGAGCAGCTGGATCTTCTGCTGCTGCCCCTTCGACAGTTCCTCGCAGCGGCGCTTGGCGACGCCCGGCAGCTCGAGCCGTTCGAGCCAGTCGTCGATCTTGCGTGCGAGTCCTGCGCCGTGCACGCCTTTCAGCCTCGCCATGTACGCGACGAACTCGCCGACCTTCATCTTTCGGTAGAGGCCGCGCTCCTCGGGCAGGTAGCCGATGCGGTCCTTCATCTCGAGCGCAGACGAACCCATCACGCTCACCGAGCCCGAGTCGGGCGCGATGATCGACATGATCATGCGGATCGTGGTGCTCTTGCCCGCGCCGTTCGGGCCGAGGAAGCCGCAGAGCGAGCGCTCTGCGATCTCGAGCGAGATGCCCTTGACCGCCTGCACGCTGCCGAAGGATTTCTTCGCGTGCTCAAGAAGCACGGCAGGACGCGAACCCTGGCTCGAAGGCCTTTGGCTCGACTGAGCATACGGCGACGCAGGCACCGATGAAGACATGCGGGGAGTCTACCCACCGAACCCGACGCCAGGAATTTTGAATGGCGACCAAGCGCAACAACCGAGCCATCTGGCTCCTCACGCTCACGGTAGGGCGGCAGGACGGGAGGGCGCGGGCTCGAGGTCGGCGGGAGGCGCGATGGCGTCCTTCGCGAGCGTGTTGACCGCGACCCTCGTGTAGATGAGGTCGACCTTCATTCCGCCGGTGGTGATCGTCGCCTCGCGGAAGGCGAGGAGGTCGGTGGCATCTGGCTTCGCGCTCGGCTTGGATTCAGCGCTCGGCTTGGGTTCAGCGCCCGGCTTGGCCTCGGCCTCGGGCTTGGGCGCTGCGCCGCGCTCGACTGCCTCCCAGCGGCGGAAACGCATCGACTGCC
Organism: Planctomycetota bacterium; assembly: GCA_041161465.1. GTDB lineage: Bacteria > Planctomycetota > Phycisphaerae > Phycisphaerales > SM1A02 > QWPT01. The sequence continues at coordinate 7,288 of JBEAUK010000135.1, forward strand.
CACCCTGCACGGGTGCGTTTGGCGCGAGATCCTTCGGCGGCGCGGGGATCTCGAGACCGACGATCGTGGCATCGGCCGCCGCAAGCAGAAGCGTCCAGCGCGTCTCGACCGCGGGTGACTGCAGCGGGCGCATCGAGATCTTCCAGCACAAGACGCCATCGATCGTTTCCCTGCCCATCAGCTTGAAGTCCGTGAAGCGGGCGTCGATCGAACGGACGAGCGTCAGGAGGTCGCCGCCGCCCGCGAGTTCCTCGGCCATGCGCGGATCCACGGCGCGCGCGCGTCCGGGCTCGCCCATCCACGCGATCGAGCCGACCGAGCCGAGTTCAAGCTTCGCGTTTCCACCGGGCATCGTCTGCACCAGCTTGCGCGCGTTGGGTGCGACGAACGAGAACGCGACGCTGCCATCGCCCATGGCGCTCTGCACCGTCGCCACCGACTCGAAGCTGGCGATCTCGTTCCACGCCTTTCCGCCGATTCGATCGAGTGCCGCACGCACGAGGGCCGCAGGGTCGACCTCGGACGCAGCGGACTGCGGGTGGACCGGCAAGACAACAGGCGCCGCGATCGCATGGATCGAGGCGCCTGTGATGGAAGCGGTCGCGAGAATGAACGCAGCGACCGGAAGAATGCGTGCGGTGGAGATCGTGGAGTGCGACATGTTCGGCCTCGGGGTTTCCGCGCGAGCCCCGTGAGGAGCGGGCGGGTCGATCGCGTTCGAGATGCGCGCGAAGGACGCCGTGTGCCGCAAGGGTGTTCCCGATTTCACACGGGAACAGCCTGTCGCTCCGCGATCAGCCTTCCTTCTTCGGCTGGGCGGGTTCGGTCGGCTTCGCGGGCGTCGCGGGAGCGGCGGGAGCGGCGGGAGCAGTGGGGGCCGCGGGAGCAGCGGGAGCAGCGGGAGCAGTGGGAGCCGCGGGAGCCGCAGGCGCGGCTGCCGGCGTTTCGCCTTCTTCCGCCGGTTCCGGCTCGAGCAGCGCCTTGATCGGCGTCGGGAGCTCGAAGACCTTCTCGTCGACGGTATCGAAGGTGACCGACTCAACGGTCGTCACCATCTTCTGGCCCATCTGCGACGCTTCGGTGCGGACCGGCAGCTTGATCTTGCCGAACGGCCCTTCGAACTCGCGGTAGTCCATAAGCACCGTCGACACGGGCACCTTGCCGAGCTGCGACTCGATGATGGTCTCGAGGCCGCGCTGCAGGCCCGTCTCCTTCTCGAACCAGAGCGTGGACTGCGACGCGCCCTTCGTGGCGGTCAGCTTCCAGCAGGAGAAGCCACCGAAGTCGCCGTCGCCCGCGAGCTCGACCTTGTCCCAGCGCTTGGCCGGGTCGGCATCCTTCAGGACATCGGCCTCGCGGGAGATCATCTCGAGCTCGCCGCCCTGGAGAAGGCGCGGACCCGAGATCGGGTCGGCCGACCAACCGACGGTTCCGTCGAAGCCGGTCTTGATCTCGCCGATACCGGTCAGGAGGATCACCGTGAGCATCTTGTTTGGCGCGGCGATGAAGGAGTTCGTCGGCCCCTTGATGCCCTGGCCGGGCATCTCGAGCTGACCCTTGACCTCCATCGACTTGACCTTCGACCAGGTGTCGATGCCACCGATCGCTGCGACGCTGCGCTCAAGCACGGCGGTCGCGGTCGGCGCCTCACCGCTCGCGGGCGGGGTCTTCGCCGTCACAGGCGGAAGCGACTTGTCGACCGCCGGCTGCGGCGGCTTGTCCGCGGGCTTGTCCTGCGCGGAGAGCGATGCGGTGAAGGCGACGGCGGAGACGAGGAGTACAGGGGCGAGGAGAGCGAATCGAAGTTGCATGGCGGGGGTGGTCCTGAAGGCTGCGTGCCGGTCGGTTGCGAGGCACGCTTGACGACTCGAATCGTGAGCCGAACCGCTGCGGACGCGGGTCGGTTGGAGCGTATTCCAGACTTCCGACGGTCTTGGCGAGGATTTCAGTCGGCTCCGCGTCGGACGCGGGATCCGAGCAGCGGTTTCACGGGGAATCGTTCGTCACCGAGGCCTGGGCCGCCCGCTCGGCGGCCCGCTGGACGGCGCGCTCGCGCGGGGTGAGCTTCGGGCTCGACGCCGATGCGGAGGGCTTGGCGGCACGGGCTGCGCGAGTCTGCTCCGTGATCCAGTTCGCGGCGCTGTCGAAGACCTCGTCGACGCCCTTGTTGAGACCATCTCGCGAGAGCGAAACCGGCGTGTCGGGGATGACGCCCTTGCCCTCGATGCGCACGCCCGTCGATGTCGTGAAGTCTGCGATCGCATGCATGAGGACATCGCCGTTCGGCAGATCGATGGCGCGGGCGGGAAGCGCCATGCCGGCGCTCGCCTCGCCGAAGACCCTCGCGCGGCCCGTCGACTGCAGGCCCCCGGCGAACACCTCGCTCGTGCTCGCGCTCCGAGAGTCGAGAATGATCGCAAGCGGCTTCGAGATCGGCCGCACGCGCTTGCCCGCGGCCGACACCTTGCGCGGCGTCACATTGAACGCGAGCGTCGTGTCGCGGCCGATCATCGAGCCGAGGCTCATGGGCTCGTTCACGAAGTGACCGGCGAGGCCCATCGACATCGCGCCGATTCCGCCGGGGTTTCCACGAAGGTCGATCACGATGCCGTCGCAGCCGCGCAGCGAGTCGATGCCCTTGTCGATCGCTTCGCTTGCGCCGGTCATCCAGATGTTGAAGGCGAGGTAGCCGACCTTCACGGGCTTCTCGCCCGCCAGGGGAAGCTCGACCACGCGCGTCTCGACCTCGATCGGAAACGCGGCGAGATTGCCGAACTGGCTGCTGCCGAGCGGCGCGGGCTCGAATGCGATCGTGACTTCCTGTTCTGCGCCGGAAGCGTCGCGGAACACGACGCGGCTGCGCTGTCCAGCCTCGCCATTGACGAACTGGGAGCTCACTGCAGCGAGCATCATGCGCAGTTCCCGTCCGTGCGGCGACTCGGGGTCCTTCTCCGCGGCGAGCGACTGGCGAATCGGCGCGAGAACATCCTCGACCTTCTTGCCGTCGGCGGCGACGATCTGCCAGCCGACGAGCACGCCGGCGCGCGAAGCGGAAAGCCCGGGCGTCACGCGCGTGACGGTCGGCACCCCTTCGACGAGCGCGATGTCGAGCCCCGCGATGCCTGGACCGCCGACCGAGGGCGCTGCTTCGGTCGCGCCGGCATCGGGCTTCGGGTCGCTGGCGGCGGGCTCCGACGCAGGCATGGCCTTGTCCACCATCTCCTGCTGCGTCACGACGGTGGGGGAGGCGTCCACTTCCTCGGAGGAAATGATGCCAAAGTGGCTCTGACCGAGACGCATGAGCATCTCGCCGAGCAGCGCGCGCAATTCTTCTTGCGAGGCGGCGGCGCGCGCCCTCGGCTCGAACTCGACACGCACGGCTTCCCAGTCGACGCCGTTGAGCGTCTTGTCGAAGTGCTGGTCGCGCACGGTGGTCCAGACCATCTCAAAGGTCTCGACCGGTCGGACCGCAGGAGCGGGCTTCGCGGCAGGCGTGGGCGTGGGCGTCGGCGCGGTTGTCGGTTCGGGCGCGGCCTCGACGCGCGTGGTGTTCGCCGTGTCGGCGGGCGCCGACTCCTTCGACATCGCGGGCTGCGTCGCGGACGATGGCGTGCCTGCATTCGGGCGCGAGCTCGCGCACCCGGCCGCTGCGAGCAGGGCGATCGCGCAGAGAGCGGCGCGCTTCAGCGCCGCCCCGCGTCGAGAAGAAGGATCGGAATCGGAACCTGAAGCGGAGGTGGAGTCGGAGTCGGCGGTGGGGGCGGGCATGGTGCGCTCGTGGATCGGTGCGTGTGGGCGGCGATGGTAGGTTGACAATCGGTGTTTGCGAGGCCGATTTTTGGGACCTCATCTATCCGTTCATCCGGATGAATGGTTGAAGGATCCGGTCTTTCGGCGTACCCTTGTGCGATGCCATCCGTTCGTTCGCTCCTGAAGGCCCTCGAGTCCCGCACCCTCGTCTTTGACGGCGGCATGGGCACGCAGATCCACGCCTGCGCCGACTGCAAGCCGAGCGACTACCTCGGGCGCGACAACTGCACCGACATCCTCGTCAAGAGCCGCCCCGACATCATCCAGCGGATCCACGAGAACTACTTCGCCGCGGGCGCGGATGTCGTCGAGACCGACTCGTTCGGCGCCAACATCCTCGTCGGCAGGGAGTTCGACGAGGAACTCGCGTCGTGGACCTTCGAGCTCAACAAGCGCGCCGCCGAGGTCGCCCGCGCCGCTGCCGCCAAGTTCGAGACGCCCGACCGCCCGCGCTTCGCGATCGGTTCGATGGGCCCTGGCACCAAGCTCGTCTCGCTCGGCCAGGTCTCGTGGGAGGAGATGCACGCGAGCTACCTCGAGCAGGCGCGCGGCCTGATCGCGGGCGGCATCGACGGCTTCATGATCGAGACCTCGCAGGATCTCCTCCAGCAGAAGATCGCGATCAACGCCTGCATCGACG
>JBEAUK010000020.1:0-3074 GCA_041161465.1 Planctomycetota bacterium
TCGAGCCGGTCTACAAGCTCGTCGACACCTGCGCCGCCGAGTTCGAGGCCGTCACGCCGTACTACTACTCGACCTACGAGGCGCCGTTCACCATCAACGGCAAGCAGGTCTTCGACGACGAGATCCGCGTCACCGAGCGCGAGAAGATCGTGATCCTCGGCGGCGGCCCGAACCGCATCGGCCAGGGCATCGAGTTCGACTACTGCTGCTGCCAGGCGGCGTTCGCATGCGAGTCGATGGGCTTCGAGAGCGTGATGATCAACTCGAACCCGGAGACCGTGTCGACCGACTACGACACGAGCGATCTCCTGTTCTTCGAGCCGCTCACGCTCGAGGATGTGCTGAATGTGATCGAGCGCCTGAACGGCGGCGGCATCGACCGCGCCGACCGCGCGGGCAAGGTCGTCGGCGCCATCGTGCAGTTCGGCGGCCAGACGCCGCTCAACCTCGCGCACGGACTCGCGAAGGCCGGCGTCCCGCTCGTCGGCACGGGCCTCGACTCGATCGACATCGCCGAGGACCGCGACCGCTTCAAGGCGCTGCTCGACGAGATGGGCCTCAAGCAGCCGCCGAGCGGCATCGCCCGCTCGCTCGAAGAGGCGGTCGCCGGCGCCAACCGCATCGGCTACCCCGTGCTCGTGCGCCCGAGCTATGTGCTCGGCGGCCGCGGCATGGAGATCTGCCAGGACGAAGGCGCGCTGCGCACCTACATGACGACGGCGGTCAATGTGAGCGACCTCGCGAACGCGCCGGTGCTCATCGACCGCTTCCTCAACGACGCGACCGAGGTCGATGTCGATGTCGTCGCCGACTTCGAGCCGAGCGAAGGCACGCGCGCGCGCATGATCTCGCACGACTCCGACGCGCCGCGCGCGATCGTGTGCGGCGTGATGGAGCACATCGAGGAGGCCGGCATCCACTCCGGCGACTCGACCTGCATCGTGCCGCCGTTCTCGCTGTCGCCGGCGCTGGTCGACGAGATCCGTACCACCGCGCGGCGTCTCGCCGAGAAGCTGCGCGTGCGCGGCCTCATGAATGTGCAGTTCGCCGTGAAGGACGGCGCGGTCTACATCCTCGAGGTGAACCCGCGTGCGTCGCGCACCTCGCCGTTCGTCGGCAAGGCGAAGGGCGTCGCGTGGCCGTATGTCGCGGCGCAGGTGATGATGGGCCGCTCGCTCGCGCGGCTCGGCACCAAGGAGATTCCCGACACCGGCTTCTACGCGGTGAAGGAGTCGGTCTTCCCGTTCGCGAAGTTCCCCGGCGTCGATGTCGTGCTCGGCCCCGAGATGCGCTCGACCGGCGAGGTCATGGGCGCGGACCGCTCGCTCCCGATCGCGTTCGCGAAGGCGCAGATGGGCGCAGGCGTGCACCTGCCGACGAAGGGCTCCGTGTTCCTCTCGGTGCGCGATGGCGACCGCGCGGCGATCGTCGAGATCGCGCGCAAGCTGCGCGAGATGGAGTTCGCCATCTACACCTCGCGCGGAACCGGTGCGTATCTCGCGGAGCGCGGCGTCGAGACGAAGATGCTGCACAAGCTCAGCGAAGGCGCGCGTCCGACCGTCCTCGATGTCATCGCCAACGGCGAGATCAGCCTCATCATCAACACGCCCACCAAGAAGGGCGCGAAGACCGACGAGGGCAAGATCCGCGCGAACGCAGTCCGCGCAGGCATTCCGATGATCACCACGGTTTCCGCCGCGCGCGCCACGGTCGATGCGATCGCCGCGCTCCGCGCAGGTGCGTGGACGGTCACCGCGATCCAGGACTACTTCCCGCATCTCGCTCGGCCAAAGGCCGAGCCAAAGCGGGCGCTGGCGGGCGCAGGCGTCTGAGTCTGACTCCCGGGCTCGTGTTCGATCACGCGGGATCGCGCGCCGGCGTGTTCAGGCCTTCGCGCGCATCGGCGCGCTCATGCCCGCGCGCGTCTTCAGGTGGTCGATCACATTCATGAAGTTGATGTACGCGTCGTACGGCGAGTCGTACGGCGAGAAGTACTTGTGGACATCGCCGTCCGACCAGTACTTCGTGCACATGTAGTAGAGGTGATCGCTCGTCGTGAGCTTGCGCCAGTCCTCGAGGATGTACGGGTCGCCCGCCTTGTGGCGTTCCTTCACCGGACCCTCGAGGTCGTAGAGCTCCTTCGCGGCGCCGTCCTGGATCGGGTTTCCGAGCCACGCGGAGAGGTCGCGCTCGCTGTCGGCCCACGAGATCCAGTGCGGTACATCGTACTCGCCGACCGGCTCGTAGCAGTCGAGGAGCTGCGACGGCGTCAGGAAGTCGTTGTGCCCGCTGTTGTGGTCGTAGATCGCGCCGGGCAGCGCGTCGAGGAACTCGAAGATCCCCGTGTCGGCCCATTGGTGCTCGCCGAAGGTCTCGTAGTCCATGAACAGGTTGCAGCAGAAGCCGTCGCCGTTGATCTGGTTGACCCAGCCCGCGAACTTCTCCGCCGAGAGCGGCCATTCCTTCCAGCCGCGGTTCGAGAAGCGGAAGGCGATGTCGTCGCTCAGGCGGTAGTTCTTGAGAAGCAGCTTGATCGGGCGGTCGGCGAGGTCGCCTTCGCCCGGCGGCGTGTAGATGTAGTTCGGCGAGCGGAAGCCGAGCAGGCGGTCGACGCCCTCGCAGATGATCGCGCGGTGCTGGCCGCGCTTCGCCATGTGCGCAGCGAGCTCGTTCGAGTAGATGAGCTCGGTGTTGCGGAAGACCTTCGGCGTCACGCCGAAGACCTCCTGCATGCGCTTCTGGTGGAGGTCGACCTGCGCGTCGAACTCCGCGCGGGAGAACAGGAACGAGAGCGAGTGGTGGCTCGTCTCGCCGACAAGCTCGCACGCGCCCGTGTCGACGAGGCGCTTGAGCGTGTCGACGACATCAGGCGCCCACTGCTCGAGCTGCGACAGGGCGGTGCCCGTGATCGAGTACGAGCAGCGGAAGCGCTTGTCGTGGCGCTTCACGAGGTCGAGCATCTTCGCCGTCGCGGGGCGATAGCACTTGTCCGCGACCTTGCGCATGATCTTCTCGTTCGCCTCGTTGTCGAAGTAGAACGGGTCGGTCGAGAAGACCGAGTAGCGCCGCAGCCG
>JBEAUK010000037.1:0-12275 GCA_041161465.1 Planctomycetota bacterium
GAACCCTCCGTTCGACCCCCGCCCCCCTCTCAACCGATATTGCGCCGATGCCTCCCCGAACCCTCGCCGCGGCGGCCTGCGCCGGCGCCTTTCTGATCGCTCTGTTCATGGTCTGTTCGTGGACGATTCCCGGCGAGGGCAATCGCTTCGCGGCCGCGCTGATGTCGGCGTTCCGCGACGGTGGAATCGCCGTCGCCTGGTGGGTCGGCGCGACGGGCTTTGGACTGTGGCTCGTTCGTTGGGTTCTGCGCTCGAGCCCGCGCGTGAAGCCCGAGACGGCCACCCCACTCTCACTCGACGACCTCATGCTCGGAGCCGCATGCGGTGCCGCGCTGATGCTTGTGCTCGGCAATGCCCTTGGATCGATGGGACTTCTCACCGCAGGCGGCGGCCTCGTCAACTGGCTGCTCGTCGCAGGTGGACTCTTCCTGCTCGTGCGAACCCTGCGCGAGACGCCCTTTGCGCGTGATGCCGGGTCAAGCGACCGCTGGAACGCCTTGATCGGACCGGCTGTCGGCGCCGCGCTGCTCGCGCTGTTCATCGCCGCGGCCGCGAGCGCCCCGGGCTGGCTCTGGTCGAGCGAACGCGGCGGATACGACGCGCTGAGCTACCACCTCGAGCTACCCAAGGTCTGGATCATGGGTGGCCAGCCGGTCGGCCCGGTCGAGGGCAATGTCTACTCGGCGCTGCCGTCGTTCGTGGAGGCCGCGTTCGTTCAGCTGATGCTGATGCGCGGCGGCATCGTCGAAGGAGCCGTCGCCTGCCAGTTCTGGGCGCTTCTCGCCGCCGTCGCGACCGCTGGTGTCGTGGCACGCCTCGCGCGGTGCGTCGTCGGCGACGAGAGCGGACTCGTCGCCTTCCTGCTCGTCCTCGCGCTGCCCTGGGTCCTCGTGGTGGGAACGCTCGCCTACAACGACATCGTGCCCTGCCTCATGTTCGCGGCGAGCTGGTTCCTGATCGAGCGCTTCGCGCGCAACGGACCAACGCTTGACGCGCGCGCGGCGGCACTGCTCGCGCTCCTCGCCGCAACGGCGGTTGGCGCCAAGCCCACGGCGTTTCTCTTCGTCGCGCTCCCGCTTCTCGCGATCGTCGTGATGCGCGGCGGCATCCGCACGCTTCGATTCGCGCCGCTTGTGGTCGCAGTGGCGCTCGTCGCGCTCTCGCCATGGCTCATCCGCAACCAACTTGCCTACGGGAACCCGATCTTCCCGTTCGCACACAATCTGTTCGGAAACGGACCGTGGAACGCCGAGCAGTACGCACTGTTCGCGAAGGGGCACGGACCCGGCGTCCCGTTCCGCGAGCGGCTGCCGCTCCTGTGGTCGGAGTGGATCGGTCACGGAACCGGTGAACCGCCCGCACCCTCAGAGCCATGGTTCCCGCAGTGGGGCCTGCTGCCGATCCTCGGGCTCGTCGGACTTGGCTTCGCGGCGCTCCGCGACGCATCGGCCCGTGCAGCGCTCTCGGCGATCGCGATCGCGGTCGTCTGCTGGCTTCTGTTCACGCACCTCAAGAGCCGCTTCCTGCTTCCGACCGCCGTGCCGCTTGCGATCGGCGCGGCGATGCTGCTGGCACGCATCGCGCGCATCGCACAGCCGACGGCGGTGCCGATCCTGCTCATCCCCTCGCTTGTGCTTCCATTCATCGTGTTCTGGCGCGAGCCGGCGCGCGAGCTTGCGACCGCGCCCGGCGGCGAACCGCAGCGACTGCAGGCGCCGGCGATCTTCATCGGCGACACGGGCTTCATGACCGGCGAGCGCTTCGCGCGAGACATCGAGCGCGCCTCGCCCGAAGACCGCGCGAAGCTCGTGCCACAGACGCCGGTCGCATACTTCGTCAACTACGCGATTCCCGCCGAGGCGCGGATCCTCGCCGTCGGCTACTCGACGCCGTTCTATCTCGGACGGCCGATCACCTGGAACACGGTCTGGGACCGCGGCGCGCTCGACCGCGTCGCCGACGCGTCGCCCGGAACCCCCATCGCATGGGGCGCGATGCTGCGCGAACTGGGCTACACGCATCTACTCATCAACCCGACGATGCTCGTGGTGTGGAAACGCGCCGGCTGGATGAATCCGCAGCTCGAGCCCGATCGCTGGTTGACGGCGTTCCTTCAGGCAAACGCCGCGATTCGCACGAGCGACGGGTGTTTCATCGTCGAATTGGCGGCGCCGCAGACGGCGCCCCAACCTGCGCCGGCGGCGGCTCCGGTTCCGACGGAAGGTCGACCACCTTCGGCTTCGTGACCGGCTGCGCACGCTCGAACTCGGCGCGAACCTCGCGAATCGCCTCGTCGCGTGCGGCGGCGATCTCCTTGGAGCGCATGTCGCGTTGAACGACATAGGCGCCGCCGAGCACGAGCGCGAGCAGACCTGCGAAGACCGTCGCGAGGAAGAGGATCTGATTGATGCGCTCGAGACGACGCACGCGGCTTGCGAGGCTTCGGTCGACCTGCGAGAGACCGCCGCGCGGCGGCGACGCCTCGCTCGGCGCCGGTGCGGTTGGCGCGGCGGAACTCGCGGTCACAGGCGCGGGCAGCGCGGGCTCGAGCACGGCGAGCGTCTGCGGCGACGTCGCGACTGCGGCGGGCGGAGTCACGCGCACGACCATCGAGGTCGGTGGCGGCACGGGCGAAGTCCGTACGAAGTAGACGCTCCCCTCGCGAACGAAGGCCGAGTGCACGAGCGCCTGCGCGTCGAGGGAAGCCGACGGCTGCGCCACGGCCTCGACCGGAGGCAGGCCGAGATAGTTGCGGTCCTGCCAGTCGTACGCCGACACACCACAGGCCCCGCAGTCGGCTTCCTCCGCGGTCATCGGGCCTTGGCAGGCGTGACAACGGCCGAAGAGGTGCGCAAGCCCTGCCGCACGACGCGCAACCGTCCAGAACTGTCTCGTGGAGGGCCCGCGCACGATGGCATCCCGACCGACCTCGCCCGCACGGATCGCGGCGACGAGCGTGGCGTAGGAGTAGCCCACGAAGTGCGGACGCTTGGAGTCGCGCACGAACCAGGCACCCATGTCGTTCTGGGTGGCGGCGAGACTCCATGCATCGAATCGCCCCCCGCAGGCGCCGCAGGCCGTTGCGAACGCCTGTCGGTTTCCACAGTATGGGCAGAGGATGATGGCGTCGTTCGACATCGGCTCGGGAAGGATATCGCCTCGCCACGGAGGCCACACCGCGACGAGCGATCCCGTCGCGCGGTACCCTCTTTGGTCATGACGGCTTCTTCCGTCCATTCCCCGATGCCACTTCTACGCACCGCGCGTGGCGCGATCGCCATGACCCCCGTCCTCTTGGCTGCGATTCTCGCAACGGGATGCGCCTCGAGCCCTGTCCCGACCGGAACCTCGCCCGCCCCGAGCGCCGCCAACAGCGCGCCCAACGCCGCAGCGACACCACAGTCGCGAGCCGAGCGCACGCTCGTCGCCATCGTCGACGGCCGGACTTCGATCGAGGCGGCGAGCCTCGAGCCGAGCCTGGTCGAGCTTGGAGGTCAGACAGCGCTCCGTGAACAGATCGTCGACGCGCGCCTCGCGCGGCGGCTTGACGCAGCGGGAATCACCATCGACAAGGCGCGCCTCGAGCGCGAGGAGCGCTTGCTGCTCGAGACGCTCTCCGACGATGCATCGCGCGCCATCGAGCTGCTTGGCGAGATCCGTGCGCGGCAAGGACTTGGCCCCGTGCGGTTTGCGGCGCTCCTCAAGCGCAACGCTGGCCTGCGGGCGCTCGTGGAGAGGGATGTCGCGGTCGACGAAGAGGGCCTCGCCAACATGTTCGACATGCTGCATGGGCCGAAGCGCGTGGCGCGAATCGCGGTGCTCGCCTCGCTCGGCGACGCGCAGCGGTTCGCAGCCGATGCCGCTGCGGGCGATGGCGGCGTCGGTCGCTTCGCAGAACTCGCGGTCGAGCGCTCGCTCGACGACAGCGCCGCCCGCGGCGGTCTGCTTGCGCCCGTCGCGCGACGCGATCCAAGCTATCCCGAGGCGCTGCGCGCGGCGATCTTCGCGACCGAACCAGGCAAGATCTCGGCGCCGGTGCTCGACGGCGCGCGTTTCTATGTGGTGCTCGTCACCGCGGCGACCCCTGCCGCGAGCATCACGCCCGATGAGGCTCGCGCGCGCTGCGAACGCATGCTGCGGCTCTCGCGCGAGCGGCTGCTCATGGACGCGCTCGCGCGTGAGCTTGCGTCTTCCGACGGCGTGACGATCTTCGACCGCGCCTATGACGCGCAGCGGCCGTGATCGGAGCGGTCAAGTCAGGTCTTCAATCCGCCGATGCGCCCCGCCGCGATCGGCAGCAAGAGCGCGACCGGCAGGAACACGCCCACGGCCGAGGGGATCAGCGGCAGCTCGACCGTCATCACGAAGAAGCTGCCGAGCAGACCGGGCACCGCGACCGCGGCGCAGAAGACGCTCGGACGCAGCATCTTCTGTGGCTCGCGCACCAGGAAGAACGGCAGCGTGATCATCAGCATGAGGAGGTTCACGCACGCGCCTGCGAAGCGCTGGCCGACGAGTCGCGTCGCGTCCGACTCGGTGATGCCGCCTTCGGCCGCGAGCTCTGCGATCTTCTGCGCGGAAAGCAGCTGCGCGAATCCGCGGAAGTAGCGCGCGCGGATCGCATCGGGCGAGACATCGGTCGCCACGAAATCGATCGGCTCGGAGCGATCGACGCGCGCCTCGCGACCTTCTCCGCTTCCGGGCGAACTGCGGCCCGTGACGAAGCCCTGCTCGAGCACCCATCCGTTGCGGGCGTCGTCCCAGCTGGCCCGACCGGCCTCGATCCGACGCACGGCCGCGCCCGACTCGTTCCGCTCGATCACGAGCAGTCCGGTCGCGACATCGGCAAGCGGATCGAAGCTCTGCGCGAGGAGGAGCTTCCCCTGCCCGTCCTGGATCAGCTTCACCGCGAAACTGCTCGCGGATTGCTGCAGGATCGCAGACTCGTCGCGCGCAAGGCGCGTGGCGAGCCGCGGCAGAAGCACCTCGCCGTTCACCAGCTGAAGGAGGTTCAGCAGCACCGCGACCATGCCGATCGAGAGCGCGACGCGCCAGAGGCTGATTCCCGCCGCGAGCATCGCGACAAGCTCGCGCGTGCGCACCATCTGGACGAGCGTGAAGCCCGCGGCCGCGACCGAGCCGAGCCCGACCAGATAGGCGTAGAACTGAAAGACGCGCGGCGCATTGAAGTCGACGAGCGCGATCGGCAGCGCCGTCCACATGCTTCCGAACTGCCCTGCGTCGACTGCAGCGCGTGCCGCCGAGGTGTACGCATCGAGGTTCAGGATCGTCTGGATCGAAACGCCGAAGAGGAACATCACCGAGAAGATCAGGATGAAGTTCACGAGGAAGCGCGTGGCGATGTATCGGTCGAGAAGGCCCATCGGTGCTTTCCTAGTTTCTCGCGATCTGGCGGTACGCCACCACGATCATCGCGGCCAGCGCGATGTTTCCCGACGACGCGACGAGGACGCCCGAGACCGTCGTCGCTTCCTTCAGCATCTGTTCGCCGCCGGAGATCAGCAGGATGTCGATGATCGCGGGCAGGAAGGAGAGAAGGTAGACCTGCAGCGGGTTGGTGCCGCGGAGGCGAATCGCAAGCACCGCGCCAAGGACGATCATGAGCGGCGCGCACAGCGACTGGTTGATGCGCTGCACGATGCGCGCCACGATGTCGGCGCGCACCAGGCGGATCGACTCCGACATCCCCTCTGCCGCCGTGATCGCCTCTGTCCTGGCTGCGGCGCGCTGGGTGCCGGCCGGTGCATCCGGGATCGCCTGCGCCTCTGCGATCAGCGACGCGATCGGCTCTTCCGCACGCGCCTTCGTGGCGCAGGAGCCCGGCTCGAGGCCGACGATGCGCGCGGGCCAGCGACCGCCGCCGCCGAATCCGCGGAGATCGGCCACGGTATCGGCGCGCGCGAGGAGCTCGAACCGCACCGCGCTGTCTCGCACGCGGCCATCGGCCACAAGCGTCGCCTCCGTCACCGACGCGCGTCGCGAGGCGACCCCCCGCTCAAGTTCGACCAGCTCGATCGCGCCGCCGGACTTCGGCAGCAGCTTCGTGCCATCGAGCCGTGCGTTTCGAACCTCGTAGGTGCGCCGCCCACCGGCGTCGACGAGGCGCAACGCGCCCGACGATGCGAGCGACTCCTCGACGCACTTCCAGCGCTCGACCGACTCAAGCGCACGCTCGGTGCGGCGGCGGGCGTCGGCCACCTCGTGGTAGCCGTCGACGTTGCTCCAGACTCGCATCAGGCCGCTGAAGTCGAGGTGCTTCGGCTTCAGGCGAATGCCACGGCCGAGATCGATCGCCTCCGGCTCGGCCTGCGGCACATACACCAGCGCATCCTCGCCGTCGCGGAAGGCCGTGGCGTTGTGGAACAGCAGCTTGATGTAGACGCTGTCGTTCTCCTTGTAGACATCGACCGTGGCGAACTCGGCGGTGAACTCGGTGAGCGGCCGGCCATCGGGCCCGAGCTCGATCGCCGCCACACCCGCGAGCCCGAGGCGAGTCTCCGGCGCGCCGGGCGCCGCCGGCACCTCGAGCACCTTCGCTTCGTCTGCGTAGAGCTGGGTGTTCGTTCCCGGGACGGCGAGCGCCTCGGCGCGATCGACCGCCGAGATGAAGAGCCGAGTCGGGTCCTTGGTCTTGAAGCGGTCCATCGAGGTCCAGAGCCTCGGAACGCCAGAGTCGACGAGAAGCACCATCACCACGAACAGCGCCAGGCCGAGGCCCATCGCGGGCATCAGCACCTTGCGGTACGGCATGCCCGCCGCCGACATGGCGAGGACCTCGTTCTCGGCGGCCAGCCGCGCGTAGACGATCGTGCCAGCGAATGCCCCCGCGAACGGCAGCGCGAACTGGAGCATCGGCACCGAGGCGAGCGCCACGAACTGCAGCAAGTCCTCGGGGCCAAAGAGGTTCTGCATGATCGGACGGATCGCCGCCCCGAACGCGATGACCGTCACAAGGACGCTCGCGGTCAGGAGCATGACGCGGAGGAGATCCGCGACGATGTGCCGAAAGAGAATGCGCGACATCGGGACGCTGCATCGTCGCGATTCTCGGTCGATCCCGCAAGCGCGTCGCAGGCCGCAGAACCCGCATGTTCCTTGCAACCGCTCGAGCCGTCGCCGCCCTTCCAGGCCGCACGACCCGCACAGAGCGAACGCTTCGATCAGGCGCATCGCACGGGGCGCGATCGGATCGGTTTCTGTGAAAGATGCCTGAGCCGACCGCCGTGACGAACCGAAATTTCATTTGATATTTCGGGGATTGACCACTTGCAGCACATCCAACCGCCACCTTCGGGTGGATGGCCGTCCGGGAGCAGCCGCACTCGGCGTGGATTCACCATGATCGAAGTGGTCATGGCGGTCCTCTTTCTCGGAATCGTCTCGGCGGCGATCGCGGGATTCCTCAGCGCGGTCGGAATGCGCGGCGCCCAGCAGCTGCGCATGTCGGACCCTGCCATCGAGGCCATCGTGGCGATGCGTCGCCTCGGTACCCTCGCGCCCGGGATCCGATGCGTGCTGTTCGCCGACGACCAGCGCGCGGTGCTCTGGCTCTCCGACGAAAATCCGAACACGGCGGTCAACACAAGCGAGGTCGGCCTGCTGCGGTTCGACGAAGCGAACGCCGAACTCGTGCTCGAGACGATCGACCGCGACGCGCTGCTTGCCAACCCCCTGCTCGAGGAGGAGTACGAGGACGGCAACTACGAGTTGATCCTCGAGGACTTCGATCACCTGCGCACGGCAGGAACGCTCGTGCAGCGCGTGCTGGCCGAGGGGCTTCAGTCGATCGAGTTCGAGACGATCGAGACAGCGCCCAACACCGCGATGGTGCGATTCCGCGCCGACGACTACGAGACGCTCGCGCTCGTTGCACCCATCCCGCTCGAGGTACCTCTGCGATGAATTCGCGCTTGACAAGGGCCTTCACGCTGGTCGAGCTGCTGCTCGTCGTCCTGATCCTCGCGATCATGGCGTCGCTCGTCGTTCCGACGATTGCGAATGCGTCCGCGCCGATCAACGACCAGGTCTCAGCGCTGCTCGAGGCCGACATGAAGCGAGGGAAGCTGAGTGCGATGGGCACCCTGACGCCCACCGTGCTCGTGGTCGGCGCGGAACGCGACCGCTGGTGGCTGCAGTCGGCGGGCAAGGTCTCCGAGGAGAGCGCCATCGAGTCATCGATGCGGGTGCTTGGCCGCGGAAACCTGTCGTCCTTCGCCGGCCACCGCCTTGAGGTCACCCTTGCTGGCGACGAGGCGCCAAATGGCGATGTCGTGGTCGCCACCTTCGACCTCGAAGGTGGCCGCGACGCGGTTGAGGTCGGATTCCAACTGGTCGGGCCGAACGCGGACGAGCCGCTCGCTCGCTGGAACGTGCGACCAGAACGCACGCGAGTCATGCAACGCTGAAGGAGGACGGTATGGGACGCACGAAGGTGACACCAACCGCAGGACGCGCGAGCAGGCGCTCGCAACGCGGCGTGGCCGTGCTCCTCGCGCTCATCGCTGTCGCGATCGCGATCCTGATCGGGCTCGCCGTCAGCTCGACGCGAGACGCCACCACGGTGACGAGCGACCAGATCGTGCGACTGAGCCAGTCGCGTCTTGCCGGCAAGACCTCGGTCGACATCGCGGACTTCGTCGTGCGCAGCCACACGAACATCCTCGACTCGACTGGCATCGAGGTCGAGCGCGTGGTCTACGCCGACAAGAGGATCGGCAACTCGATCTACTCAGCGAGCATCCAGGATGCAACGACGGAGCTGAGCCCCACGCGATCGACCGTCGCGATCAAGATCCGGGCGATGGCGCGTGAGATCCGCCCGTCCGGAACGACGCCAAGTTCCCCGACGGGAACACCGACGGAATCACCGACGGAAACAGCGACATCCATGCCAACGGATTCGGCGATCATACAGACGGTCAACGCCATGGTTCGCGTGCCCTGGCCCGATGTGGTCGCCCGCGCGGACATCGACCTTTCCGAGTTCGCGCTGCTCGCGTCGACCGCACAGGCGTTTCCGACCATCAAGCCGAAGATCGAGATTGGCGCAAACGCCGAGGTCTCCGTCTGGCGCGATGCGCCGCTCGCGGTGCTCGGCGATCCGATCGTGATCGGAGCCGTCACGCGCGATCCCAAGCAGGTCTCGCTCAGCGCATCGACACGGCTGAACGGAGTGCAGATCCTCGCGGTCGGCCCGTTCGCGCAATCCTCCATTGAAGCCGAGGAGCAGCTGGCAGATGGCATCCGCACGCTGCCCGAAGACATCCATGTGCCGCGGCTCGCAGTGGCCACCGGGCTCAGCTACCTCTATGCGGGCAATACAGACACGCCCTCACCGTACACTGGGCTCAACAACCTCACACCTTGGCCGCACAAGACCCTGCGCCCGCCTCCAGGCGGCCGCTTCACCTCGGTCCCTCTCACCTTCGAGGGTCCCATCCAGCCAGGCCAATGGCGCATGGTTCGCATCCGAGGGCTCTCGGTCCAGCTCGTCGACTGCCGGTGGAGGTTCGAGGTCCCGACGATGCTCGTGATCGAAGGAAAGCTCGAGTTGCTCAACGGCACCCGCTTCGAGATCGGTCCACGCGGCGCGCTCACGATCGTCGCGCTCGACGGCGTCATGGTGAGCGGTTCATACATCGGACCCGCACTTGACCCAAGCGGAACCTGGAGCACGACGGGCGCGCAGCCGTACGGCGGACTGGGCGCCTCCCGCGTGATGATCCTCGAGGGCGGCAACCCGATGGGCACTCGATTTCTCTACCAGACCGCGTTCATGGACAGTTTCAATGATCAGGCCACTGGCTCACGAAGGGACATTCCGGGCGGCACGAATCCGACGATCTTGAAGGACGGGACGAAGATCCTGAACGGTGGCGCGGTGGTCGGCGAGATCTACGCGCCCGACAGCGCCGTGCTGATCGGATTCGGCTGCGCGCTGTACGGACGCGCGCTCGCGCACCAGATCACGGTCTGCCCCGGCGGCCGCGTCTTCTACGACCCGCAGCTCGACACGGGTGCGGGCTGGCTGAACCCGCAGAGCGGGATCTGGGGCGGCTCGGGCAGCGCACGGAGCGAGGTGCGCGACATCGGGCTCCTGACGGACGAGTTCCTCTCGCGGTTCTCGACCTCGACCGCGCTCGCCGTCGGCCCAATCGGCAATGGCATGCTCATGACCGCGAATGTGCGCGATGGAGGCTTCATGAAGGTCGACATGGAGAAGATCCAGCGAGAGGAGGTGAATGGGAGCGGCATCACGAGTGGCCAACCTGGACCAATCCAGGGAACGACAACCCCCGTCGGCGTGCCTTCGGTCGACTATGTGTTTCCAGCACAACTGACGCTCTACGGCATCATCCGCGACTTCCGCGGAAGGTCCTTCATGCTCGGACATCCCGACTTCGGACTCGAGGCCAACGCAGCGCGACAGTGGTGGGCGATCGGGAGCAGGCTCGATGCCGACGGCAAGCCCGCCGTTACCAAACTGGCGGGGTCAGTCGGGGCCTCGCGGCGGGCGATCGCATCGGAGTCGAGCTTCATGACCTGGTTCCGCGACACCGCGGGACAGAATGTCGCACTCCCCCGTTCTCTCGCCGTAGGTCGGGTCCAATCATTTGGCCACACAGCCGCCGATCCGCGCTGGGTCTACAACGTGACTGGCGGCAGCCTCGGCGTCGATCGGAACGATGGCTACGGAGACAACTTCGACCCTTGGCCGAGCGTGGGTTCGATGACCGCCAACTCCAGCTTCACGGTTGAGCTCGGATGCAGCTTCGTCTATCGCCAGGACAAGGGGCAGTGGCTCTACATCAAGTCCAGCAACGATGTGCTGGTCTACCTCGACGGCCAGCTGCTGATCGACATCGGGGGCCAATCGCAGCCCACGGCTCGCTCGATCGATCTCAACAGCATCGCTGCCAAGTTCGGCCTCATCGACAAGCAGACCTACAGGCTGAGGTTCTTCGTGGCAAGCCGATACGCAGTGGTGCCCACCGACTTCAACCTCTGGTTCAATTTTCCGTTCATCGAGGATCCAGTGCCGGATCTGGTCGCATTCCCCCGACTCGAGGAGATCAAGCGCGTGCGCGACGAGGTCGCGGCCAAGTTCCGCGCGGACGACTATCAACCGCTTGAGGCCTCCATCGTGCTGAAGCGGCCACGCATCCTTGGATTCACCACGGGGATCGGCAGCCCCAGCACGGGTGATGCGAACTGACGACCCGATGAGCACATGATCAGCTCATGATGAGCCCATGACGGGTCCATGACAAGTCCATGACAAGTCCATGACAAGTCCATGAGAAGTACACGGCGAGCCCGACCCGCGCGACCGTTGCCGTCAAGTACCGCGCCGGTGCGAGCGAAGTCACCCAACCCAGACGCGAGTTTCCAGCCATGCCGTCGCAATCCACCCACATCCCCCAGGTCCACCTCGCGGAATGCTCGGCGGGTGTCGGTTGCGCCGCCGCGACGGCGGACGAGTTTTGTGAAATCATTTACGCCCTGCTACGACAATTGCCCTGTGTGGCCGACAAGCAGAGTGGGTGAGGACCCCCGAAACCCGTGGATTTCACGGGCGTATCTGAACGAACACGAGGCCACCATGACGAGCGACAGCACCAAGGCCCCAATCCGACGCCGTTCCGCAGGACTGACCTTCCTCGAGGTCATCATCGCGGCGTCGATCCTCTCGATCGCCGCGATCGCGGTGCTCGAGCTCCTGGCATCGAGCGACTCCGTCAGCCTCACCGCGCGTCGCCAGGCGCTGGCAGCGGTCGAAGCCGAGCGCGCGCTCGAGACCTGTGCGCAGGCGATCAAGGATGGCGACGATCTGCCGCCGACCGCATCGCTCCAGACCGGCATGCAGGGCGAGGCGCTCGCGGGCTGCACGCTCGCGGTTGTCGCGACCAACATCACCGAGGAGTTCACGATTCCGCCTGCGGGCCCTTCCGGCAGTCCGCGGGCCGTGCCGATCAAGCTGCGCTTCCTGGTCGCGACCGTCGAGGCGCCTGACGGAGATCTTCTCGTCAGGCTCGAGCGCGCGGTCCCTGTCGAGTCTTTCTAAAGGAGTCGATCCGTGGCGGTCCATCGCGGGGTCATCCGGGGATTCACGCTCATCGAGGTGATGTTCGCCACAATGCTGCTTGCGGTGGTGGGCGTTGCGATCGCCAGCTTCCTTTCCGCGATCGCGGGCGGGAGCGAGGCGCGACGCAACATCTGCGACCCCGCGCTCGAGTCGGCGCTTTCGTTGCGTC
>JBEAUK010000091.1:0-17453 GCA_041161465.1 Planctomycetota bacterium
GCGAGGGCGAACTCGTGCAGCTGTCGCGCCGCCACGACCTCGCGCTCGATGAGAACACCTACTTCGAGATCGTGCGCCGCAAGACCGCGGTGCTCGTCGGAGCGTCGTGCGAGCTTGGCGCGAAGCTGTCGGGCGCAACGGCCGACGAGGTCGCGCGCATGCGGGCGTTCGGCGAGCAGCTCGGCGTGGCGTTCCAGATCCAGGACGACCTGCTCGACCTCCTCGGCGACGAGGCGACTGTCGGCAAGTCGATCCTGCGCGATCTCGAGAAGGGAAAGCTCACGCTGCCGATGATCATGCACATCGCCTCGACCAAGGGCGCGGAGCGCGCCGCCGCGCTTGATGCGATCGAGCGACGCGATCCCACCGCGTTGCGCGCCGCGCTTGAGCGCTCGGGCTCGATCCAGGGCGCGCGGTCGCGGGCAATCTCGATCGTCGCAGAGGCGAAGCGCGGCCTGCCCGCGACACGCCGCACGCATTCGCGCGAGCTGCTGCTTGAACTCGCAGACCGCGTCGTCGCTCGCGACGCGTGAGGCGCGTCAGCCGTTCCACAACCCGAGCAGGGTCGAGAGATCCGCTGCATCGACTGAACCGCTGCCATCGAGATCCGCAGCGCCGGCAGCTCCCCACGAACCGAGCAGGATCGCAAGGTCGGCGCCACCGATCTGGCCATCGCCATCGAGGTCGCCGAACACGGGCGGGCACGCCTGCGTGACCACGCGCACGAAGTCGACGCCCGCCTCGACGAGGGAGCCGGTGCCGAGATCGCGCGCCTCGAACTTGATGCGGACATTCGCGCTCGGCGTGACGAAGTCCGCCACGCGGAAGTTCCTCTCGACCCATGCGCCCGTGTTCTCGGTGACTGTCTCGACCACGACCCAGGTCGTGCCGCCGTTGCCCGAGATCGAGATCGGCATCGAATCCGCGTTCGGTGCGCCGCCAAGGTTGTTCGAGTACCAGCGCCGATAGAAGATGCGGCTCTCCGGGTCGCTCGCGTTCAACACCGGCGAAAGCAGCGTGGTCACGCCACCATCGACATCGGCCGCCCCCGCCGCGCCACCCACGGCGCCCTGACCGGTCACGAAGCAGAGCGCGCCAGGATCGGCGGAATCGTTCTCAGGCTGCGCGGTGGTGCCGACGGGATCGACGCGCACCCACTGCCCGGATGTCGCCGTGTCTCCGGCGATTCCGGCCGCCCAGCCCTGGCTTGTCTCGAATGTGTCCTCGAAGCGCACCGACGACTGGATGTAGTTCGTGGTGAAGAGCGCGTCCGGAGCGCGCGGTGCGCGCGCGGATCCGACCGTGGTCTCCGCGGCGATGTACCAAGAGAGCGCCGAGCCGCACGCAGCGGGCGGAAGGCTCGCTGTGTAGATGCCGTTGCCGGTCGTGGTCATGGTGGTCGGCGTGAATGCACCCGAGGCGCCGATGCGCGAGAACAGCTTGACACCGCCGGTCGCGAGCGAACCGCGAAGCGCCCGCACCTCGGCGGAGACCGTTCCCGGCGCCGTCCACTCGACCTGTGTCGGTGCCGCGACAGGGAAGCGGATCACCGCGCCGTCGACCGATGCGTCTGCGAGATCGAGCGCGGCCGCGAGGTTCTCGGTGGCGTTCGGCAGGATCTCGCCTGCGGGCATCACGAATCCGTAGCTGCCGGTGTCGCGCACCTCGATGGTCCAGCTGTTGACCCCATGCACGCCGAACGCGTGATCGACGGAACTCCCGCTTGCGACATACAGGGTCGATGCGATCGGACCCGTCGTGTAGCTGGTTCCGGTCGTGCGCAGGATCGAGTCCTTCATCTCGTTGCCGAGCGCGGAGATGCCGACTGCATTCGGCGGCGCAGCCGTGGTGTAGCCCCACGGGCTCAGGATCAGCTGGCTGTACGCGTGGAAGTCGATGTGCCCGACGAGGGTCGGGTTCGCGATGAAGTAGTCGCGCATCGCTGCGCTCTCCGGCTCGGAGAACGGCGACGGGCCGCGGTAGGTGTCATCGCCCGGGTTCGCGCTCGCGCCGCCGCCGCCCCACTGAAACGCCCAGTTGCGGTTGAGATCGACGCCGAAGCTGCCGTCACCGTTGTTGCGACGGTTCTTTCGCCAGAGGCGGTTGACATCCCAGGAGTAGATGTAGCCGTCAGGGTTGACGACCGGGACGACATCCACCCAGGCGCGGTCGAGCAGTGCGGTGATGCGGGGATCGGAGCCGTAACCGCCGACGAGTCGGTCGGCGATGTAGCACACCGCGGTCGTCGCGCCCCACTCGCGCGCGTGCTGCGTGCCGTTGAAGAGGACTCCAGGGCTGCCCGCGGGGGCCTTGGTGATGCGAATGCCGCGAATCGGACGGCCCTCGAGCGAGGTTCCGATCGTGAATGCCGTGACGAGGTCGGGGCGTGCGGCCACGAGTGCGTCGAACTTGGCGTTGATCTCCTCGAGTCGACGAAACGCGGAGAAGAAGTCGCCGCCTGCCACGCCGCCATCACCGCCTCCGCCCTGCGCGGTGCGCGCGGCAAGTTCGGCGCGCAGCACCGGACCAAGGTCGGGGACGACGACCTCGTGCGGGACGCCGCTCGACTTGAGCGCTGCGAGCCCCTTCGGATCGACGATGAAGTCGACCGGACCGTAGTCGAGTCGATGCGTGAGGACATCGCGCGCGATCGCGAGAACGGTTCTGAGGTCGCGGGAGGAGCGAATCGTGGCGCGAACGACCGACTTGCCGTCATGGAAGACGCGCGGCTCCCCGCGCGGGGCGTCTTCTGGCATCGCGACGACGGGCGTCGGCGCGAACGGTGCGAGGCCGAAGGCGAGCATGCCCCCGAGCACAACGATGCCGCCCAGTGCGATCCGAAGCGATTGGCGACCAAAGGCGGCACGGGTCGGGGCAAGTGTCATGGGTTGAGTGTGCCTCCGCCTCCCCCGGACTGCAAGCGAGAGTCGGGATCTTGGCGACCGATGCGGGCCCTCCGCGTCCGTGCTCGGTACACTCGCTCTCCCATGACCGCGCGCCAGCGACGAATCGGCCACCAAAGCCCCGTGATTGCCCTCGCGCTTCTCGCGTGCACCCTCCCGCTGCCGTCGTGCACCCGATACTTCGCGACCGATCCTGCTCTGGACAAGCCCTCCGGCGCCGTCGTGCCGAACGAGGCGACCGCGCCGCGCGCGCTGTACATGTTCGAGGGCTCGACCGGGCGCTCCCTGGGTTGGGCGGATGTCATGGCCGCCGCGAGCTGGGCAGACGCGATCTTCATCGGCGAGCGCCACGACGACCCGATCGCGCACGCTGTGCAACTGGCGGTGTTCGAGGATCTCGCGGCCGGCTACCCCGGAACCGCGCTTGCGCTCGAGCATCTCGAACGCAACGAGCAAGAGATCGTCGACCGCTATCTTCGCGGCGAGATCGGGGTCGACGAGTTCATCGACTCGACGAAGTCGCGTCACTGGGCGGGGAAGGACACATGGCTGCCGTTCTTCCAGCCGCTCGTCGATGCGGCCGACGAGGCGGGGTCGCCGATCGTCGCGGCCAACGCGCCGCGCGACTATGTGCGGCGCGCGCGCACCGATGGATACGCCGCGCTTGAGGCGCTGCCGCCCGCCGAGCGTGCGAACTTCGCGGTGCCTGTTCTCGAGCAAGGGAATCTGCTGAACGACCGATGGCAGGATCGCTGGGATGCCTACCAGCAGCGCTTCCGCGACCTGATGGGTTCAGGCGAGGATCTCGCAGACGCCGCCGTGCGCGAGAGATTGGACAGTGTGTTCCTCTCGCAGGCGATGTGGGACGGCACGATGGGCGCCTCCGCCGCCGACGCCCTCGATCGCGGCGCGCCCAAGGTGGTGCTCTGCGCAGGGTGCTTCCATGTCGAGCGCGACGGCGGCACAGTGCTCCAGTTTCAGGCTCATCGCCCCTCGGCACGCGTGCTGACGATCACGGTCATCGATGCGTCGAGCCGGCGGCTCCGCGACGAAGACCGGCTCGCCGCCGACATCGTGATCTATGGGTTCCCCGTCGACCGGAAGAAGCCCGAGGCCGGCGGCGCGGAGGAAGGTCAGCCCGCACAACCCGCACCCCCGTCACAGCCCGCGCAGGCGGTAGATCCGACGCAATCCGCCGATCCCGCACAGCCGTCAGAACCCGAACCGGCGGCGCAACCCGCAAATCCCGCGCAGGCCGCCCCTGCCGGGACCGAATCCCCCGCGAATCCGACTACGCAACCGCAGGCCAACTGCCGATAGACTGTCGCCCGAGAACAGCCCATGCCTGACCTGCCCACCCAGAAGAAGACCACCTTGGTCGAGATCGATGTCCGCGACTCACTCCTCTATGTGAGGCTGGTGGGGCCGCAGGTTGGTCAGCGCGAGTCGCCGATCATCAGCCAGGAAGTCGAGCCGTATCTTCGTCAGGCCAGCAAGACGATGCGGCACTTCATCATCGACCTTCAGGGCGTGACCTTCATGTCGTCGATGGGGCTTGGCGTCTGCATCGCGCTGCGCCACAAGGCAGCCGCTGCGGGTGCAAAGCCGATCCTCTTCGGAACCTCGAAGGAACTGCTGCAGCTCTTCACGATGATGAAGATCGACCAGCTCTACAAGTTCGCGAAGGATCAGAACGAGCTCGACGCGCTGCTGAAGTGAGCGCTGTCCCCGATGGGATAGCGCAGCGATCAGCGCATCCGTCGCACCATTCGCGGCGTCAGCATCCACAGGATCCGTGCGTGACCGATCACAGACGAGGCGTCTGCTGGCGTTGCCGCATGGACCAGCGGCTCGAACCTGAGCGCCAGCGCGGCGCCCTTCGCGAAATCGATCTTCACCGCATCGATGGACCCCGTGAGCAGATACGAGGCGAGGCAAGAGAGCATCGGCTCGTGACCGACCCACACCACCGTCCGCAGGGCATGCATGGCTGCGATCGAGCGTGCGAGCGCCTGCATGCGATCTCGGCCAAGCCCCTCGTCGCCGCCCGGCTCGAGGCGCTCCGAGCGGCGCGGCTTGGGCCAGCCAGCGCGATCGCGGAGGATCTCGGCCGTGGCCCATGCCCGCTCGAACGCGCTTGATTCGACGAGTTCGACCGCGGGGACGAGCCGACCGAGCCGCTTCGCGAGCCGGCGGAAGTCGCGAGCGCCCTCCTCTGTGAGCGGACGGCGCGAGTCATCGGGCCACTGGAGCGCATCGCGCTCGAAGGCCTTCGCATGACGGATGAGAATGAGTTCCATCGAAGTCCTCGCGGTCCGGGCGGCGGCTGATCGGGACTCGGGCAAGGTAGCCAAATCATGGCAATCTGCGACAATCGAGCCATGCCTTCCGCGGCCCTCTTCACAAACGCCCGCATCCTCACGCTTGCGCAGCCGGGCGCAGCCGATGCCGCCGGCCGTGGTCCGCGCCGCGGAGAGGCGATGCGCGACCTCGGCGTCATCGAGCGTGGCTATGTGCATGTCGTCAACGGCCGAATCGCCGCGGTTGGCGCGGGCGACCCGCCACCTGAGATAAAGACCGGCGCGAGCGATCGCGAAGGTCATGTGGTCATGCCTGCCTTCGTCGACTGCCACACGCACGCGTGCTGGGGTGGCGACCGCTATGGGGAGATCGCAGAGCGGCTGGCAGGCGTCCCCTACCTCGACATACTCGCCGCGGGCGGCGGCATCATGTCGACCGTGCGCGCGACGCGAGAGGCATTTGCGACGGGGCCCTACCGCGAGGGGCTCCTGAAGATCCTCTCCGCGCGGACGAACGAGATGCGGCGGCGCGGCAGCCTCGCGATCGAGGTGAAGTCCGGGTACGGCCTCGACCGGACGACCGAAATCGAGATGCTCCGGGCGATCCGCGCGCACGGAAGCAACGCCGAACACGATGGCGACGGGTTCTTCGTACCGACTTTCCTCGGCGCACACGCCATCGATGGCGACGAGACGGAGTACTGCACGCGCGTGATCGAGGAACTGCTGCCTGAGGTCGTCGCCGAGTTCGGACCGATCGCATGCGACGCCTACTGCGAGAAGGGCGCGTGGAGCCCCGCTTGGACGAAGAAGCTCTTCGAGCGCGCGAAGTCACTTGGCTGCCCGCTCCGTGTGCATGTCGACCAGTTCAACGAGCTCGGCTTCCTCGAGACGGCGCTCGAGATGGGTGCGCGCAGCGTCGATCACCTTGAGGCGACCTCGCGCGACGGCCTCAAGCGGATCGCGCGATCAGAGTCGACCGCCGTATTGCTGCCCGGCTGCGGACTGACGCTCGACGGACGCTACGCGAACGGCCGCTACCTGATCGACGAGGGTGCGTCCGTCGCGATCGCGACCAACTGCAACCCAGGCTCGAGTCCGATCGTCTCGATGCCGCTCGTCATCGCGCTCGCGGCCCGTTACTGCGGCCTGACGCATGCGGAGGCGATCACCGCCGCGACCTTCAACGCGGCGTGCGTACTTGGGCTCGAGAAGGAGACCGGCTCGATCGAGGTCGGTAAGCGCGCGCACCTCGTCGTGCTGCCGACGCGCGACGAGCGCGCCCTTGCCTACGAATGGGCGACGGCAGAGCCGGAAGCGGTCTACGCCGGCCACGCCTACCTCTGAGCGCTGATTCCCTCGGGCGAGACGCCCCGCGCAGTTTCTGCGCGAGGCGCCCTCGGTGACGAGCGGAACACGGGGTTTTTCGACCCCCAACCGAAGTCGCGTCCGCGGTGACCCGATCTCGCCCTCGCGAGGCTGCGGGATGTTTCCGCGGCATGCGCGGAGTCCCCATTTGGAGCCCTACATGTACAACCAGACGCCTGCTGGATGGTCGCCCTTCAACACCTGCGGTCCGTGCCCGGGCCCGAACAGCGCCGATTGCTGCGGTAACGGCAACACTTTCTCGAATGCGACCGCCTTCGCTGGCAACGGTTGGGCTCCAAACCCCGCGAACGCCTTCGCTGCGTGGAACAACCGTTTCGGCGGCAATACTTCAT
This sequence comes from Planctomycetota bacterium, assembly GCA_041161465.1. GTDB lineage: Bacteria > Planctomycetota > Phycisphaerae > Phycisphaerales > SM1A02 > QWPT01. The sequence continues at coordinate 6,925 of JBEAUK010000091.1, forward strand.
GGAACACGCCGGGGAACACCCCGTGGAACAACGCGTGGAACAACGCGACTCCGTGGAACAACGCGTGGAACAACGCGACTCCGTGGAACACTCCGTGGAACACTCCGTGGAACACCGCGTGGAACAACACGACTCCGTGGAACACCGCGTGGAACAACACGACTCCGTGCAACACGCCGTGGAACAACGCGTGGAACAACACGGCTCCGTGGAACACCCCGTGGAACAACGCGTGGAACAACGCGGCTCCGTGGAACACCCCGTGGAACAACGCGTGGAACAACGCGGCTCCGTGCAACACGCCGTGGAACAACGCGTGGAACAACGCGGCTCCGTGGAACACCCCGTGGAACAACGCGTGGAACAACACGGCTCCGTGGAACACCCCGTGGAACAACGCGTGGAACAACTGCACCGCCCCCAACACCACCGGGACGCAGCAGACCACGAACACCTCCGCGACGACCCCGCAGCCGACCCAGAATGCGACGCCGTTCAACGGCGGATGGCACAGCGCGCCGAATCACGGCCATGCGGGACTGAACACGCCGAACACGAGCATCCCCTCGCATGCCTCGCACGGCACCGCATTCGGTCCGAACTCGACCGGCTGGCACGGCGCCCACCCGAACACCGTCAGCGGTCCCGCTGGCACGCCGACGCAGGGCAACTGGTACCCGAACGCGAATCCGTTCGGCTGGAACGACTCGACGCACCAGATCGCCGGTGGCGCCCCGGGCTGCGACCCGAACGGTCCCCGCCTTGGCGAGACGACCAACGACTCGCTCCCGCAGGGAATGAAGGTTCGTTCGGTCGCCTGAAATCGGCCGCAAAGGTCGCTCGAGCGGGCCCCGGCGAGGCATGCGATCGCAGCATGCGCGCTCGGACGCGACAACTGAAATCCACGCGACGCTGCGTCAGAGGATCCTGGCGCAGCGTCATCTTTTTCGATTCGCTACAGTCCAAGCATGCTCGTGACGAGTCCGTCCGACATCGAAGGCGCGACCCAGGCCGCCGCCTGCGTCGTCAAGGCGCATCAGCGCCTCGTGGAGTTTCTCCGCGAGGGGCAGACGCTCGCCGAGATCGATGCCTTCATCGGTCGCACGCTCGCGGATCTGCAGGCACCGAGCTGCTTCGTCGGCTATCGAATCCGCGGTCATCCGCCGTTCCCGTCGCATGCGTGTCTGTCGGTCAACCAATGCGTCGTCCACGGCACGCATGACATGCGCGCATCGCCTCTGCGCCGCGGCGACCTGATCTCCGTCGACATCGGCGTCCGGCACCGCGGTTGGATCGGCGACGCTGCCTGGACCTACGCCATCAAGGAACGCGATGCGGTCGGCGAGGCGCTCATGAAGTGCGGCGTGGAGTCGCTTCGGCGCGGAGTCGCTGCGCTCCGGCCCGGCCGCCCGCTCGTCGACTTCGCGAAGGCGGTGCAGGGCTATGTCGAGGGGGAATGCCGCTTCTGTCTTGTCCGCGGTCTGGGTGGACACGGCTACGGACGCGAGCTCCACGGCCCCCCGTTCGTCTCCAATGTCGTCCCGAGCTATCCGGGCGAATGGCCCGAGGCATGGAAGCAGATCAAGCCGGGTCTCCTTGTTGCAGTCGAGCCGATGATCGCGATCTCGACCTCGGAGACGCGCTCAAACGGCCGCGAGTGGCCGGTCTTCACCGCAGACGGCTCGATGAGCGTTCATTACGAAGCCGATGTGCTGGTCACCGAGCGGGGCCCCGTCAACCTGACGGAAGGCCTCTTCGCGCTCCCCGAAATCGTCGGCTGATCGTCCGCTCATCGCCGCGGCGCGAACTCGGCGCCCCCTCCGCGGGTCGACTACCATCGACGCTCCACGGAGCCCCCCGATGACCACAAACCACGCGATTCTTGCAACGATCCTCGCGGTCGCCCCCTCGACCATGTCCTCCCTCGCCATGCCGACCGACGGGCTCCCGCCAGCGACCAAGACCGTGCCTGTCACCGACACGCTGCACGGCGTCGAGATCGTCGACGAGTACCGCTGGCTCGAGCCGCTCGAGAAGGACTCCTCCGAGGTGGTCGAGTGGACGACCGCGCAGAACGACTACACGCGCTCGGTGCTCGACCGCATCGCATTCCGCGACGAACTGGCGAAGGCGCTCGAACCGTGGATGACGCTCGGCGCCATCGGCGCGCCGCAGATGACCGACGGCGGCTACTTCTACTCCGAGCGCACGGGCACGCAGAACCAGGGCGTCGTCAAGTTCCGCGCCACGCTCGACGCGGAACCGCGCGTCCTCCTCGATGTCAACGCGCTTGATGCGAAGGGCCTCACCAGCCTCGACTGGTGGCGCCCGAACGAGCAAGGCACGCTCATGGCCTTCGGCCTCTCGCAGAAGGGCAGCGAGATGAGCGAGCTCCACATCCTCGATGTCGCGACCGGCAAGTGGCTCGACGACAAGATCGTCGGCAAGGTCAGCATGAGCGGATGGATGCCCGACGGCAAGTCGTTCTTCTACTCGGGTCTCAACAATGTCAACGACCCGTACTCGCGCGAGACCCGCCACCATCTGATCGGCCGCCTCTCCGCGCAGGACCCGATCGTCGTCAAGCAGACGAACCCGAGCGAGATCCCGGGCGCGGGGCCGTCGACCGACGGCAAGTGGCTGATCGGCTCGCTCTTCAAGGGCTGGGCAAGCAACGACCTCTGGATCGCGCCGATGGGCCCGTGGCTCGAGAAGGGCGAGGTCCAGCAGACGATCATCGCCCAGGGCCTCGACGGCCGCTTCGAGCCCGTCGATGTGATCGGCGACACGCTCTACCTCACGACCACCTTCGGCTCGCCGAAGGGCTCGCTCGTCGCGATCGACCTCGGCAAGCCCGCGCGCGAGCACTGGAAGACGATCGTCGCGGAGCGTCCCGACATGGTGCTCGAGGGCGTCTCCCGCATGAAGGACGCGTTCGTCCTCACCTGGTCGAAGGATGTCTGCTCGCAGTTCGAGATCGTGAAGCACGACGGCACCTCCGTCGGCATGATCCCGCTGCCTGGTCTCGGCACCGCGTCGGTCTCCACAGACTGGAACCGCACCGAGGCCTTCGTGACCTACACGAGCTACGACGCGCCGCGCACGATCTACGCGACCGACCTCGCGAAGAAGGATCTCGCCGCCACCGACCTCAAGGTCTGGGCGAAGACGGCGATCCCGAGCGACCTCTCCCGCTACACCGTCGAGCAGAAGCGCGCGACCTCGAAGGACGGCACCGAAGTGCCGATGTTCATCGTGCGCCGCAAGGACATGCCGTTCAACGGCGACAATCCGACGCTCCTCTACGCCTACGGGGGCTTCAATGTCTCGCTCACGCCCGCGTTCAACCCGACCATCGTGCCGTGGCTCGACCGCGGTGGCGTCTATGTGGTCGCGAACCTGCGCGGCGGCGGCGAGTACGGCGAGGCATGGCATCGCGCCGGCATGCAGGCGAACAAGCAGAATGTCTTCGACGACTTCTACGCGTGCGCCGAGTGGCTGATCGCGAACAAGTACACGCAGCCCTCGCGCCTCGCGATCGAGGGCGGCTCGAACGGCGGACTGCTCACGGGCGTCGCGAGCACGCAGCGTCCGGACCTGTTTGCGGCGGCGATCGTCGGAGTCCCCCTCCTCGACATGCTGCGCTACCAGGACTTCCTGATCGCCCGCTACTGGGTGCCAGAGTACGGCTCAGCCGAGGACAAGACTCAGTTCGAGACCCTGCGCGCCTATTCGCCGTACCACAACATCAAGAAGGGCACGAGGTACCCAGCGCTGCTCGTGACCGCCGGCGAGAACGACTCGCGCGTCCACCCGCTGCACGCGCGCAAGTTCGTGGCGCGGCTCCAGGCGCAGGCCGCGAACGACCAGACGCAGGATCCGATCATGCTGTGGGTCGACCGCGACGCCGGCCACGGACAGGGCAAGCCGCTCGCGCTGCGCATCCGCGACGAAGTCGACCAGTGGTCGTTCGTCATGTGGCAGACCGGCGGCGCCAACCGCGACTGAGCGCGGCTTCGCGCGCAGCTGCAAACGCCCCGTCAGGCACGACTCAGCTTCGCGTGCTCGACGATCAGCGTCTTGAGCCCGACCGAGCGGAACGAGATCCGCGCGCGCGTGCCGCCGTAGCCGCGCGCGAGGTACTCGACCTTCCCGACGCCGAAGATCGGATGGCGCACCATCGATCCGACTGGGAACAGCTCGCCCACATCGACATCGCTGAACGCCTCCGGATCGTCGTACTCGATGCGCCCGCCCGCGTAGCGCTCGGTGAGATCGGTTCGCGCCGCGTGCTTCGCGGGGATCTCCCGCAGGAACTCGCTCTCGATCGACGCCTGGCGCACGCCGCGCACCGTGCGCACTGCGGCGCTCGAGACGAGCAACGCGCGCTCGGCGCGCGTCATGCCAACGAACAGCAGACGCCGCTCCTCCTCGATCGAATCCTCTCCATCGCTCGCACGGCTGTGCGGCAGGAGGCCGCTCTCGACGCCGATCACGGCGACCGAATCGAACTCAAGGCCCTTCGCGGCGTGCAGCGTCATCAGCGTCACGCTCCCCTGCTCGGGGTCGACGGCGTCCGCATCGGCGACGAGCGACACGCTCTCGAGCCAGAGCCGCAGCGCCTCGCCGAGCGTCGGCTGCGCCGAGAGCGCGGGCAGAGGCCGTTCGTCGTCCGGCACGCCGGCGAGATCCTCCTGTGAAGGCTCGTCGTCGGGCAGGCGATAGTCCGCAGCCGCCGACACGAGTTCCTCGAGGTTCGCCACGCGCTCGCGCTCATCGACCGTCGAGTGGTCGTCGAGCCGATCGAGCCCGCTCGTCTCGAGCACCTCGCTCACGAAGCTCGAGAGATCGCCGGGAACGCGCTCGTCGAGCGCGCGCGCGAAGTCGCGGATCATCACGACGAATCCCTCGACCGCCTTCGCGGTCTTGCCCGACACGACGCCGGCGCCGGGCGCCTGCGCAAATGCGGCGATCAGCGGCAGTCCGTTCGCCACGGCGTACGCCTCGATCTTGCGCACGGTCACATCGCCGATCCCGCGCGCGGGCACATTCACGATGCGCCGCAGCGAAACCTCGTCGCGCGGATTGGCGCAGACGCGGAGGTACGCGATCGCGTCCTTGATTTCCTTGCGGTCGTAGAACGCCGTGCCGCGCGCGATCGTCGACGGGATCATGCGGCGGCGCAGCGCGTCCTCGACCACGCGCGAGAGCGCGTTCATGCGGTAGAGCACGGCCATCGAGCGCCACGGCACGCCGTCGCGCGAACGCTCCTCGAGGAACTCGGCGACCTTGTCGGCCTCCTCATGCTCGTCGTTCGCCTTCAGGATGCGCACGGGAAACCCGTCTCCGAGCCCCGTCGTGAGATCCTTGTGCTTGCGGCGGCGATTGTTCGAGATCAGGCCGGCGGCCGCCGCGACGATGTGCGCGGTCGAACGGAAGTTCTCGCCGAGCGGGACGACCTTCGCCCCCGGGAAGTGTTCCTCGAACTCGAGGATGTTCGAGATGTCCGCGCCGCGCCAGCCGTAGATCGACTGGTCCGGATCGCCGACGACGAAGATGTTGCGCGACTTCGCCGCGAGCGCCGCCGCGATCACGAACTGCGCGTGGTTCGTGTCCTGGTACTCGTCGACGAGCACCCACTGGTGCCGCGCCTGCAGCGCCTCGCGCACCTCGGAATCGTTCTTGAGGAGAAGCGCGACCTTCAGCAAGAGGTCGTCGAAATCCACCGCATTCGAGCGGGTCAGCACCGCTTCGTAGGCCGCGTACGCCTTCGCGACCGAGCGCGTCCAGAAGTCGTTGGCGCCCGCGAGGTACGCGGCGCTGTCGAGCAGGCGGTTCTTCGCGTCGGAGATCTCAGCGAGCACGCTCGCGGGCGTCCACTGCGTGCTCGAGAGCCCCGCCTCCTCGATCGCGGCCTTGATCGCGTCCTTCTGGTCGCCCGAGTCGTAGATCGAGAAGCCCGCCTGCAGGCCGCAGCGATCGCCGAATCGCCGCAGGATCGCGGCGCAGTGCGAGTGGAAGGTCGAGACCACGAGGCCAGTTCGCGTGCCATCCTCGCGCGCGACCAGCTTCGACACGCGCTCGCGCATCTCGCCTGCGGCCTTGTTGGTGAAGGTGAGCGCGAGGATCTTCCACGGCGGCACGCCCGTCGCGATCAACGCGGCGATGCGGCGTGTGATGACGCGTGTCTTGCCCGATCCCGGCCCGGCGAGGACCAGCGCCGGACCTTCGCGATGCGATGCGGCCTCAAGCTGCGCCGGCGTGAGGTCGCGGAAGAGTTCGGTGCGCGCGTCGTCGTGCTCGACATCGTCGCCGTCGTGATGATGAGATGCGCGCGCAAAGTCTGACACGGGGTCGATCCTACGGGCAAAGCTCCCCCGCAACGCCGGACGCGACGGACGCCCGAGGCATCCGCCGCCTCTGCGCGCCGTTCGCACCGATTCGTCAGGAGACGGGAACCAGAAAGTGGGGAAATCGGCAGGGCACGGCCTTGATGTTTGGTTTTTGTTTGGTATTCTGCTGCCGCGAAGGGGCTTGCGCAAGCGGCCGCGCGCCCTCGCCGCGAATGGCACAACAGGTTGTCCACCCACCGAGCGACGACTTCTGTCGGTTGCTGGGGAGCTGTAGTTTGCTCGGGTCTCCGTATGTCGGGAGATGCTTGCCGGGCAGGAGCCGGCAAACCCTCAATTCAGCCGTTCAGAATTGGGTGTCCCGACCATTGATTCGCACGCAAGGCTCTCTCTGATAGGCGCTTGCGTTCGTGTTGAGGAGTCGCTGTCCGTGCCGATCCGTCGGCTGGCCAGACTCGGCTTGGATGCAGTTTCGAAGCAAGTTCCACCGAACCTGCAAAAAGGCCAAAAAGAACAACCGCTTGGGGTGGTTGTCTCTTGCGACCCCAATAGGTTGGGGTAGTATCTCGATCGCGACGCGTCTGGCGAAGTATTCGGACGTTCGCAACCGCTCCTCCAGCTCGCTGGGGGCGGGTCAGGATGAGTTCCAGGTGAATTCAGGATGAATGAAGTGTTTGTGAGTGGTGGTTGGTAGGTGAGCGGTTCAGTCGGCTCGTGAAACCGGGTCGATCGTCGGGTCTTGAGGTCAAGACCGACGGACATGCGCGGATCGAGTCCCTCGCGCATGCCGGGAACCGAGGTGAGATCCAGAGGGTCGCTTGGGTTCAAGCGCTCCATCTGGCGCACGATGGTGACGAGGGTCGATCGCTCCGACCGCCCCTCGACTTGTTGGTGCAGTCTCGAGGCAAGACCCATCTCGTGGGTTCGCCATTCCCCTCGGTCGACGCTGAATCGCGGCTTGTGTGTTCGTCGGCTGGTCAATGCGTGTGCCCAGCAACCTCGCTCTGCCTGCGGAAATCACCGCAACTGCAGCCGAGATGACGAACACGCAACGCTTCCTCTCGACGGCGCCTGCGCCGGCAAGAGAATCGTTGCGAGAACTCGCGAAAGCCTCGCGAGACCTCGCTCGACCTCCCGAGATGAGCCCTCCCCTTCCTCACGGTCATCCGAACATCGGGCACCCATCCCGCTCCGCGCGGTGACAGGAACGCTTCTCGCGTCAGGAAGGCCAGCCCTTGAGTCCAGGACGGACCCTTGGATTGGACAGTCCAGATCGCGGAAAGCGGTGAGCGGGTGAATCCGCTTGAGGCGCGCATGCACCTCGAGCGGAAGACCGGGCTTAGACCCGGATGGTGGCCGCGGATCGACTGGATGACGATCCAAAGTGTGAACACCCCGACGGACTGCGCATGGTGGCGCGCCGTCAGGGACCGTGCGAGCCGGTGGGGTTCGCGTCCGGTGTGTTCGAATGCCTGTACTGAGTGACACCCAGATCCGCGAGCTCGTGTCCATCGAGCCCTTCGCCGGAAACGAGAAGCGACATGGCGTCGTCAGCTATGGCGTTTCCAGTTACGGCTACGACGTTCGCGTCGGCACGAAGTTCAAGATCTTCACCAACGCGACCTCCGGCGGCACCGCCATCGTCGATCCGAAGAACTTCACGAACGATCTCTTCGTGACGATCGACACCGCCGAGACCGGTCGCGACCACATCATCATCCCGCCGAATTCCTTCGCGCTGGCCGAGACCGTTGAGGTCATCAAGGTGCCGCGCGATGTGCTGGCCATCTGCGTCGGCAAGTCGACCTACGCCCGCTGCGGCATCATCGTCAATGTGACTCCCCTCGAGCCCGAGTGGCGCGGCAAGGTCACGATCGAGATCTCGAACACGACGCCCCTCCCGGCGAAGATCTACGCGAACGAAGGCATCGCGCAGATGGTGTTCCTCAAGGCCGACCGCGTCTGCGCGGTCAGCTACGCCGACAAGAACGGCAAGTACCAGGACCAGTCGGGGCTGACGCTTCCGATGGTCGACGGCCTTGCCGAATCGCGCACGCGCGCGTCCACGCCGCAACACGCCAGTAGCCATTGACTCCGACCATCGCGGTGTCTGCGCCCGCGCGCCGACACCGCATCGCCGTCCCACGGCATCACTTCCGAAACATTCCGTCATTCTCTCCTCTCATCCAGTCCGACCGCGCAGGAAGCACAGAACATGAAGATCTCCCGACGCTTCACCAAGGCAGGCCAGAACGTCTACGACGCCATCGAGTGGACCAGGCGTTCCAGCCGCATCGGCAACTCCGACGGCTCCACCGTCTTCGAAATGAAGGATGCCGAGATCCCGGCGTCGTGGAGCCAACTTGCGACCGACATCGTCGTCAGCAAGTACTTCCGCAAGGCGGGCGTCCCGCAGTTCGCCGTGGATGGCACTCCGATCGTCGACGAGTCGGGCAAGCCGGTCCTTGGCCCTGAGCGCTCCGTGCGCCAGGTCGTGCACCGCCTCGCAGGCTGCTGGACCCACTGGGGCGAGAAGTACGGCTACTTCTCGACGAAGCGTGACGCCGAGGCGTTCTACGACGAGATCGCGCACATGCTGCTCACGCAGATGGCTGCGCCGAACAGCCCGCAGTGGTTCAACACCGGTCTCAATTGGGCCTATGGCATCTCGGGTCCCGCACAGGGCCACTGGATCGCCGACCACCGCACCGGCCGCACCTCGCTCGCGACCGACGCCTACACCCACCCGCAGCCGCACGCCTGCTTCATCCAGGCTGTCAGCGACGACCTCGTCGGCGAGGGCGGCATCATGGACCTCTGGACGCGCGAGGCGCGCCTCTTCAAGTACGGCTCCGGCACGGGCACCAACTTCTCGCAGCTCCGCGGCGAGAACGAGCCGCTCTCGGGCGGCGGCAAGAGCTCGGGCCTCATGAGCTTCCTCAAGATCGGCGACCGCGCAGCGGGCGCGATCAAGTCGGGCGGCACCACCCGCCGTGCGGCCAAGATGGTCTGCCTCGACCTCGACCACCCCGACATCGAAGGCTTCGTGAACTGGAAGGTTCGCGAGGAGATCAAGGTCGCGGCTCTCGTCGAGGGCATGAAGGTCCTCGGCGAGGACCAGAAGGATCTCGCGAAGAAGCTCGGCCTCAAGCTCGACTACGACTTCAACGGCGAAGCCTACTACACGGTCAGCGGCCAGAACTCGAACAACTCCGTCCGCATCCCCGACGAGTTCTTCGATGCGCTCGACGCCGACAGCGAGTGGAAGCTCATCCGCCGCGTCGACGGAAAGGTCGCGAAGACCATCAAGGCGAAGGAACTCTGGAGCGAGATCAACTTCGCCGCGTGGCGCTGCGCCGACCCGGGCGTTCAGTACGACAGCACGATCAACGCGTGGCACACCTGCCCCGCCGGCGGACGCATCAATGCGTCGAACCCGTGCTCGGAGTACATGTTCCTCGACAACACGGCGTGCAACCTCGCGTCGATCAACCTGCTCAAGTTCTACGACTCGCAGACCCGTCGCTTCGACATCGAGGGCTACGAGCATGCGATCTGCCTCTGGACGATCGTGCTCGAGATCTCGGTGCTCATGGCCGCGTTCCCGTCGCGCGAGATCGCCGATCTGTCGTGGCGCTACCGCACGCTCGGCCTCGGCTACGCCAACCTCGGCGCCATGCTGATGCAGGCGGGCATCCCGTACGACAGCGAGGAAGGTCGAACGGTCTGCGGCATGCTCACCGCGATCCTCACGGGCCGTTCGTACGCCGAGAGCTCTCTGCTCGCGGCCGAGCACGGACCGTTCGCCGGCTACAGCGACAACCGCGAGAACATGCTCCGCGTCGTGCGCAACCACCGTCGCGCTGCGATGGGTCTCTCGCGCACGAGCGACGAGTGGGAAGCTCTGCGCATCCGTCCGGTGCCGATCGACCACTCGGTCGTGAAGGCCGGTCGCATCAACCTCTCGAACGCGGCCGATCTCCTGTCGCGCTCGGTGGCCTGCTGGGACGACGCGCTCGGCTTCGGCGAGAAGTTCGGCTTCCGCAACGCGCAGACGACCGTCATCGCGCCGACCGGCACGATCGGTCTCCTCATGGACTGCGACACGACGGGCGTCGAGCCCGACTTCGCGCTCGTCAAGTTCAAGAAGCTCGCGGGCGGCGGCTACTTCAAGATCGC
>JBEAUK010000110.1:0-11501 GCA_041161465.1 Planctomycetota bacterium
CATCATCTGCATGAAGTGGGGCACCAAGTATGGCCCCGAGTACGTGAACCGCCTCGCCTCGATGGTGAAGCGCAACATCACGATCCCGCATCGCTTCGTGTGCATGACCGACGACGCGACGGGGCTCGACGCAGGAATCGACGCGCGCCCGCTGCCCGACTTCGACGATCCCGGCGGCCCCGAGCGCGGCTGGCGGAAGATCTCGACCTTCCGCAGGCCGCTCTTCGACCTCGAGGGGCCGACGCTCTTCCTCGACATCGACATCGTCATCGTCGGCAGCATCGACTGCCTCTTCTCGCGCCCCGGCGAGTTCCTCATCATCAAGGACTGGGCGCGGCCGTGGCGCCCGACGGGCAACTCGTCGGTCTACCGCTTCGAGGCGGGGGCGCACCCCGAGCTCCTCGCGAAGTTCATGAAGGAGCACGCCGAGATCCGCCGCGAGGTGCGCAACGAGCAGGAGTACATTTCCCGCGAGCTCCATCGCGCGGGAAAGCTCTCGTACTGGCCGCGCGAGTGGTGCGTGAGCTTCAAGTACGGATGCATGGCCAAGTTCCCGATGAACTGGTGGGTGCCGCCGAAGATCCCGCAGGACGCCCGCATCGTGGTCTTCCACGGCCACCCGAACCCGCCCGACGCGGTGGCGGGGGTGACGAAGAAGATCACGCGCCATGTGCACAAGACGCCGTGGGTCGCGGAGCATTGGAGATAGCGCGCGGCGTTTCGGAGCGCTCGCCGCTGCGGCGGCGAGATCTGGTGCGAATGGAGGGGCGCGAACTCGCGAGCCGTATGCGTTGTCACCGCAGCGGGAAGCGCGCGCTCGGCTCGTAGGAGTCCTTTGCGATACCTGCCAAGCGCGTCACGATCTCGGGATAGACGGCCGCGACATCGGTGGTCTCGTTCGGATCGTTGGCGAGGTTGAAGAGCTGCCAGCCTTGGAGGTCGGCCGCAGCGGTCTTCCGTTGGCGCAGGCCCGTGCGCACGATCTTCCAGTCGCCTTCGCGCACGGCTTCCTGACCGCCGTAGCCCGGGAACGGCCAGTACAGCGCGCGCGTCGGCATCGGATCGCCGTCGAGCAGGAGCGCGGTGAGATCGCGGCCGTCGCTCGGCGGCGTCGGTGCATCGGCGAGCGCGCCGGCCGTCGCGCGCAGGTCGACCGTCCACGCGGGGTCATCGATCGTCGCGCCAGCCGCGATGTGCTGCGGCCACCACACGACGCACGGCACACGGATGCCGCCTTCCCACACCGAACCCTTGCGGCCGCGCAGGCCCGCGGTCGAGTCGAAGAACGCCGTATCGACGCCGCCGACATCGTGGGTCGCGCCGTTGTCGCTCGTGACGACGACGATGGTGTCGTCGGCGACGCCTGCCTTCTCGAGCGCCGCGCGGATCGCGCCGACCTCGGCGTCGAGCCGCGAGATCATGGCGGCGTAGGCCGCGCGCGGCGTCGGATGCGGGAGATAGCCCTTTCCGCCCACATACGGCGTCTCGTCAAACTTGAGGTCGTAGGGCTTCATGTCCGCGGGCGTCGGCTGCAGCGCGAGATGCGGCAGCGGCGATGCGTACATCAGGAAGAAGGGCTTCGATGCGTTCGACTCGATGAACGACTTCGCCTCTGCGAGCAGGAAGTCGGGCGCATACGAGCCTTCTGCGCGGGATTTCGGATCGTTGCCCTGAAGAACGACCCGTTCCGCATTGTGCCAGAGGTGCGTCGGATAGTAGTTGTGCGCCTGTCGCTGGCAGTTGTAGCCGTAGAAGAGGTCGAACCCCATCGCGTTCGGGTCGCCTGACGAGCCGACGAAGCCGAGTCCCCACTTGCCGATGCACGCGGTCGTGTAGCCGGCGGCCTTCAGGTCATGCGCGAGCGTGCGCGTCGATGCGGGCAGCGGCGCCTGGCCCTCGGGCTGCACCTCCGCGTTGTCGCGGATCGGCGTGTGGCCAAGGTGCTGGCCCGTCAAGAGCGCCGAGCGCGATGGCGCGCACACGGGCGCGGCGCTGTAGAACTGCGTGAAGCGCGCGCCCTCGCGCGCGAGGCGGTCGATGTTCGGCGTCGCGATCTTCTGCTGCCCGTAGCAGCCGAGTTCGCCGTAGCCGAGGTCGTCCGCGAACACCAGCACGATGTTCGGGGCGCGCCGCGGCGACGCCCGTTCATGCGCGGGCGCCGCGCTGCAGCCGGCGAGCAGCGCGGCCAGCGCGAGCACGGCGAGCAGGGGAAGCATTGCGCGCTCAGACATCGCAGATGTCGATCGACTCGCGCAGGCTCGTCATCGGATCGCGGCGCGGAATGAACTCCTGCGCGAGATATCCCTTGAAGCCCGTGGCCACGATCGCCTCGCAGATCGGGCGGTAGTTGAGCTCCTGCGATGCGTCGATCTCGTTGCGGCCAGGGTTGCCGGCCGTGTGGTAGTGGCCGAAGTACTGGTGGTTGTTCTTGATCGTGCGGATGACATCGCCCTCCATGATCTGCATGTGGTAGATGTCGTAGAGCAGCTTGAAGCGGTCGCTGCCGACCTGCTTCACCAGCTCGACGCCCCACGGCGTCCGGTCGCACATGTAGTCGCCGTGGTCGACGCGCGAGTTCAAGAGCTCCATGAGGATGGTGACGCCGTGCTTCTCGGCGAGCGGCATCACGCGCTTGAGGCCGACGGCGCAGTTGGCGAGGCCGACATCATCGGGCATGCCCTTGCGATTTCCCGAGAAGAGCATGAGGTTCGGCACGCCGTGCTTCGCGGCGAGCGGCAGCAGCTTCTCGCACTCCGCCACGACGCGATCGTGGTTCTCGAGGCGGTTCATGCCGTCGCCGATCGAGGTCGGGCCGTTGCCGAGCGAGCACACCATGCCGTACTTGCGCGGCGTCTCCCATTGGTCGGCGTTGAGGAGATCGATCGCCTCGATACCCATCGCCGAGCAGTTCTGGCACAGCTGATCGAGCGGCATGCCGAAGCACCACGCGGAGACCGAGTGCTTGATGCGTCCGTTGCGCTTGGTCGGCGTGGTGGCGGTGCCCGGTGCGTTCTGCGATGCGTGTGTGAGGCTCGCGGCCAGCGGAATCGAGGCGGCTGCGGTCACGGTCGAGGCGATGAAGTCGCGGCGCTGCATGGAGCGCACTCTAACGCGCGCGCGCTTCGCTCGGAAGAGAAATCAGCGCAGCACGGCCTCGACCCGCCACGAATACTCGCCGATCGAGACGCCGCCGCGCTTCGCCGTGATGACGATCGTGCGGTCGTTCTGGTTGTACTTGGCAGACAGCGAGATCGCCCCGGCCTTCGACGAAAGCGATCCGGAATCGCTGTGACGCGTGCCAAGCGGGTCGATGCTCACCGTGGTCGACGAGGTGTCGGAGCGGAAGCGGAAGTCAAAGCCCTTGTTGAAAGGCGCGTCCTTCGCCTCAACGGACAGGCCTGCGGGTGGCGTGGCGGGTGCGGCGGCGGGCGTAAGCGCCGCGGTGGCCGCCGCAGGCTCGATGCGGGCGAGGAACGCGAGCGCAAGCAGGATTCCGATCGCGGTCAGGGCAAGCAGTCGCGGGTTTTTCACGGTCATTCTCCCTTCGATGAGGTCGTGCAGCATGACGCCGCGCGCAGCGGCCGTCGAGCGGGAGGATACCCCGCTATAGTGGCATTCGTGCGGTCTCAGGCCTTGCAACGCGTCCTGTCGTCGGCGGAGGCTGCCAGAGCAGCCCTCGGTCGCGTCTTCGCGTCGATCGGCCTCGAGCATCCGCGCATGAGCGATCTGCGTGAGAGGCTCGGCCTCGACAAGTCGATCGCGAGCCGTGTGGCGCGTGCGGTGCGCATGAGCGAGGCCGGTTCCGCGCTGCGCGAACTGCCTGCGGCCGAAGCGCTCGGCCAGATCGTCGCAAAGTGCGAGAAGCTCGGCGCTGGTAAACGGCTTGTCGCCCAGGCACAGAAGGCGATCGGCGAGCTCGACGCCGCGATCTCGGATTTCCCGGGCGACCGCACCGCGCTTGTCACGGCGATCGCGGCGACCGAGTCTGTCCGCGGCACGACGGGACGCGGCGCGGTGCCGAAGGTCTCGGAGGCGAAGCTGCGGGCCGCGCGCCGCGGTGCCTACAACGCGTCGCTGTTCGCGCAGGGAATCTGCTGCGAGACGCAGAGCTGCATCACCATCCTCATGCCCGGCAAGAGCGGGCCCAAGGCGGATCAGGCGCTCGTGATGTGCACCACGGGCCTCCGTCGCCTGCGGCCCGGATACCCGCAGTCGATCCTCTCGTTTCGCGGCCGAGACGATACGAACACGGGATTCGACCGCACCACCCTCGAGGGCGAGCCCATTGGGCAAGACCCCGGCGTGGCGCTGATGCGCGACTTCTGCACCGATGTCGCCTCGCAGGTCCGCCTCGAGAAGGTTGGCCGAGTCCACTCGCTCGTGCTCGATCCACAGTCGCCGCCGCTCGACGAGCCGATGGACTTCGCATTCGGGTTCGTGAACCTCGACTTCACCGAGCCTCGCGCCACGGAGACGGAGAAGTGGACGGCGACCACCTATGCCGTGTCGCGCGCAACGAGGGTCTTCATCCGCGAGGTGCTCGTTCATCGCAAGACCTTCGGAGAGGTATCGCCTCTCTCGATCTTCTCGATTGATTCCACGCCCATGGTGCAGCCGGAGCTGACCGGCCCGGACCCAAGTGGCCGCGGCCGCGTCGACCAAGGTGACGACATGGTTTCGATGGGCAAGGGCTACCGGAAGCGGGGGAAGGCCGGCGAGGACTTCGCCGTTCCGCTCGGGCTCCGATCGCTCGAACTGCTTGGGCACGATCCCGACGAGTTCGACCGCTTCCGGCTCGTGGTCGAGTACCCTCTGCCGCTCGTGCGCAACGAGGTCTGGATCCGTCTCGCGCCGTGAGCGTGATGGCGGCGATCCTCTGCGGGGCAAAAAACCGCGCGCTCCGTCGTGAACATCATCGATCGGAGCGCGTGGGCAGGATGGTTCAGTTTGCCGCGGGGGCGGGGATCACGAACTCCAGCGGCTCAGCATGATCGCGAGGTCGGCCGAGTTCACGGTGCCGTCTCGGTTCATGTCCGCCGGTCCGCCCGCGCTACCCCACGACGAGAGCAGGATGGCGAGATCCTGAGAGTTGACCGAGCCGTCGCCGTTCATGTCGGCGATGTCGTTCGTGTTGGGAAGCTCGATTCGCACGAGGAATCCCTGCTCGCAGCCTTCGGGGTTGAAGCCGCTGCCGACGATCGTGCGTCCGTCGGCGGAGATGTCCTGGACCGTCTCGAGCTTCCAGCCCTCGAGCTGTAGGCCAAGGCCCTGCTCGGCGATGAGGTAGTCCTGGAGGTCGGTCCACGGCGCATCGCCGATGCGGATCCATGCCGTCAACCCCGGGGTGCCGAATGTGATGCGGGCGCCGCCCACGATCGTGCCATCTGCGTTGCACGCGCGGCAGTCCGACGACTCGGGGCCGACCGCTTCCATGCCGCCCGCGGCGGTCCAGCGAAACGCGCTGAGGCTGAAGGGAGGCATGAACGCCTGGCCGACCGCGACGCTTCCGTCGCTCGAGAAGTCCCACACGAGGTTCGACTGGTCCTGCGTCGGAGTCAGGTTGATGACGCCCTTCGAGTTCACGACGACCGCCGAGCTCGTGTAGTCCGGGCCCGCGGCGAGGCCGCCAATGGTGCTCCCGTCGCCGCTGATCGTGTTGAAGTAGAAGTAGCCCTGCGGGTTCTCGATGCTGCGCGGAAGGATCTCAGGTGCGGCGTCGCCGACCGTCCACCGGAAGAAGTCGAGTTCGGCCATGCCGTAGGTGCCGCGGACGCCGGTGATGGTGTTGCCGTCGGCCGAGCAGCCGAAGACATGGAAGTCGCCCGGGAGGATGCTGGACAGCGGCTCGTAGCCACCCTTCGCGGTCCAGCGCCAGTTTTCGCCCCAGATGGTCGAGCCATCGGAGGAGATGCCGACCGGCCCGTACAGGGAGCCCACATTGAAGAACAGAGAGCCGGTGATCTGATCAAGGCCGCCGGACTGCGTCCAGCGCGTCGCAAAGCGATCGACGCCGCCCTCCGAGTAGCCGGGCTCGTAGGCGATCGTGGTCACGACTTGTCCGTCCGCGCTGAGGCGGATCGTGGAGTAGCCGTTGGTGGCGTTCACATAGCAGCCGTTGGGGTTGACGGCCGAGTCCGGGCCGAGGCCGGGAATCGCGATGAATTCGCCCTGACCGGCGAGCGCGACGGCGGAGGCGAGGAGCGCCATTGCCGAAACTGAGCAATGCGCGATGCGGCGAGCGGCGGTGGTGTTGGTCGAGTTGAGCATGGTGTTCGGAGGTGGAGCAGGCGGTGATCGGGTCTGCGCCCACGGCGCTGACAGGAGAGATTCGCAGCCGCGGTAATCTAGATTCTTTCAAAGAAGAAGTTTGGCAAGATTTCTCGGTTGCGCGCCTGCAGTTATCAGAACCTTGCCGGTCGTTCGCCGCGGCCACCGATACCTTGCGCGCATGCAGGATGGTCTCGTCGCACCACGCTGGCACTGGCTCACGCGCGTCGCGTTCCGCTTTCTCGCCGTCTACTTCGTCCTCGCGTTCTTCTCGTCGATCTGCCATCTCGTGCCGGGCCTCGGCGCGTTCGGGGCATGGCACGACGAGGCCGTACAGCCGTTCTACGCGTGGATCGGGAAGACGGCCTTCGGCGTCGAGATCACGGTGTTCCCGAACGGCTCGGGCGACACGACCTACAACTGGGTGCAGTTCGCGTCGCACCTCGTGTTTGCGACTGTCGCCGCCGCCGGGTGGAGCGCGATCGACTGGCGGCGGCCGTCGTACCCGTGGCTGAAGGATGGCCTGTGGATCGCGATGCGCTTCGTGCTCGCGGGCGTGATGTTCAGCTACGGCATCAACAAGGTCTTCGGCCTGCAGTTTCCCGAGCCCGGCATGCAGCGGCTGCTGCAGCCGTACGGCGAATCGTCGCCGATGGGGCTCATGTGGACCTTCATGGGCGCAAGCCAGCCCTACACGATGTTCGCGGGGTGGATGGAGACGATCGGTGGACTGTTGCTTTGCTTCCGCCGCACGCAGCTCGTCGGCGCGCTCTGGACCGCGGGGGTGATGGCGAATGTGTTCGTCCTGAACATGTTCTACGACGTGCCGGTCAAGATCTACTCGTTCCACCTGCTCGTGATCGCGACGGTGATCGCGGCGCCCGACATGCCGCGGCTTGCTCGGATGTTCCTGCTGAACCGGCCTGTCGCGCGCGCGGACCTGCGCGGTCCGTGGACCAACAAGATCGCGCGGCGCACGGCGTTCGGCATCAAGATCGCGTGGCTCGCGTTCACCGTGCCCTTCATGTTCTGGCAGATGTCGGAGATGCGGTACACCTACGGCGCGCGTGCGCCGCGCGGAGAGCTCGATGGAGCGTGGGAAGTGCGCGAGTTCCGGCGCGACGGCGTCGAGCTGCCACCGATCGTCACCGACACGACCCGCTGGCGCTACCTGACGCTCGAGGACCGCCCTGAATGGAAGCAGGCGATCGTGACGCACATGAAGGGCATGAACGCACGCTGGATCCTCGTGATCAAGGACGGCACGCTCGAGTTCCGCGAGCGGACGGTCGCGCTCGGCGACGATCTCTCGAAGGCGCCGCTCGTAGGCACGCTCGCGTTCACGCGCGAGGGCGAGAAGACGCTGCGCCTCGCGGGCGAGGTCGCGGGCGCGAGGATCGAGGCCGTCTGCGAGCGGCTCGACGCGAAGGACTTTCTGCTTACGAACCGCGGCTTCCACTGGGTGAACGAGTATCCATTCAACCGCTGATGGCGCCGGGAACCCGCGTGGTACCCTCCGAAACGATGCGCTGCATCGACTGCGATTTCGACCTCGAGCGAACCTCCGAGCCGCGCTGCCCGGAGTGTGGTCGCGCGTTTGATCGCGACAACGAAGGCACATGGATCGGCCCAGGTCACACGCGCTTCAGCCGCCGCATCGCCAAGGCCCCCGGGTGGCCGATGTTCGCGCTGGCGTCGCTCGTGGTGCTGTGCATCCTCGCCTCGGGGTTCGGGCCAGGGATGGGATTCGCCTTGCAGCTGTCCGCCTTGCTCGCCGGCGTCGTGCTCGGATTCGTCTACATCGGCCGCGTGATCTCCGGCGTCACGGGGCACCTCACGCTTCCACGCTGCCGCCCGCGCGCGGTGCCGATCGCGTTCCATCGATGGATCGTGCCGCCGGTCGCCGTGGCGTTGGCGGTGCTGCTCGTGGAATCGGATGTGACGCGCAAGGTCGCGTTCGCGCTCGATCGCAGCGCGCTTCGATCGATCGCGCAAGGTGCGCCGGTGCAGCCGAGCGCGTGGACTCCCGTCCGCGCGTGGTCGGGCAGCGTGGCGAAAGGTGCGGTCTGGAACGATGTGGATGTCTGGGCGTTCGAGCCTGCATCGGCGCTCGGCAAGCTGGAGGATCCGCTCGCGCCCGGTCCACTGGCAGACGGCGCATGGCAGGCGACGGCCAGGCGAAGGGTCGGCGAGACCAAGGTCGACGGAACGGTCGACCTGCGCCTTGCGCGGCTCGCGGTCTTTCCGATCTCTGGCACGGGATACGACCGCAGGCTTTCGGCTGCATGGGCGTATGCGCCGAATGCGCCCGATGTCTTCGGGCTCAAGGGCAGCGTCTTCCTGCGCTACAGCGGCGACTGGTACGCGTCCCGGAGTTGGATCGAGCCGCTTGAAGACCAGCCGTAGCGCAGGTGCGCGCTCTTAGTCGAGGAACCGCGCGCGCAGTTCGGGCGTGGGCACCATGCAGGTTTCGCTCTTGCCGAACCAGCGGTAGCGGTTCTTCGCGACGAATCGGTAGAGCCGGTCGCGCAGCGCGCGCGGGAGGATGCGAAAGACGCCGAGCATCGGCCACGGAAAGGGGAGCCGTGCCGCGATCGCGAGGGCAGCGTCCGAACGCTCGAGCGCGTGGCCGTTCACGATGACGATGACCGAGTCGGGATCAACCGCGGCCGGCGGCGTTGCGCCAACCTCCGCGCACGCGCGTCGCGCTGCATCCGACTGCAGCGCCGCGAAGCGGAAGTGCGCATGCGGATCGCGCGCGATGACGAACCGCACCACGCCGCTGCAGAGGTTGCAGACGCCGTCGAAGAGGATGATTGCAGACTGGTCGGACATCGCGGCAGCCGTGACGATACGCGGTGGGTCGATCGACTGGGCGGCGGTTTCCTGTAGACTTTTGCCATGCGCATCCACATCAACACCCCGGCGATCTCCCGCGTATTCCGCATCATGGCGCTGCTGGCGCTTGTCGTCGCAGCGCTCCTGCCCGTCATGCCGAGGGCGGCCTCGGCGCAGGAAGCCCCGCCGCGCGAGCGCGAGGAGAGGCGCGAGCCGCGTCCTGCCGATGCCGAGGAGCCGCAGGTTCCCGACGCCGATCGCGGCGACGAGGATCGGGGGGACGAGGATCGGGGGGACGAGGATCGCGGCGACGAGGGCATCGCTCCCGACGAATCGGCCGGTGCCCGCGCGCCGGACGGGCCGTATCGCTCGCCCTATCGACTCAAGTTCCGCTTCCCGGAGAGCGAGCTGCTCTTCGACGCGCGTTCCGAGCGAGGCTCGGTTGCCGCGCAGTCGAGCATGCCCGAGCGCGAGTGGTACAGCGAGCAGATGAAGCATCGGATCGGCTCCTGGGGGCCGCCCGCGCGCAAGTTCGATTGCCCGGCGGAAGTCCGCGAGAAGCCGCCCGAGTGGAAGCGCGAGCGGGTGATCGCGGCTGCATCGCGGTTCCTCGGATACGACTACCAGCACCACCACATCCCGGGCTGGAATCCGCCGGAAGGATGGCCTTGGAAGAAGGTGTGCTCGGGGCGCAACGGCAAGGGCGTCGATTGCTCGAACTTCAGCGCGTTCAACTACAACTGGGCGCTTGGCATCCATCTATCGGGCGGCATTCGCGTGCAGGCCGAGCAGCGCGAGGTGGAATCGTCGCACGGCAAGGTCGTCGCGAAGGTGATCGATCGGCCGAAGGGCGAGCCCGACCAGTGGTACGACGAACTCGTGCGCACGCTGAAGCCTGGCGACCTTCTCTACATCCGGACGAGCGACATGTCGAAGGTCTCGCATGTGATCATGTGGCTCGGCGAGTGCGCCGAGGGCCCCGATGCGACGCCGCTGATCATGGACTCGCACGGCGCCGGCGTGAAGGACGCGAACGGCGTGGCGATTCCATGCGGAATCCACATCCGGCCGTTCAACAAGGGCAGCTGGTACCACAAGTCGTTCGACCACGCGCACCGGCTGATCGCAGACTGAGCGTCAGGCCTGGAAGTCGAAGATCGGGCCGAGCGCGAGGAGCTTGGTCAGTTCGTCGAGCGCGTCGCGTGATTCACGCAGAAGCGCGGGGTCGGCGAGGTCCGAAGGCAGCAGCGACTCGCGGTAGTGCTTCGTCACCCACGCGCGGAGCTCTGCGAGCTTCGCCGCGTCGACGAGCGCCGCGCGGTTCATCGCGCCGAGGTCGGCGTCGGTCATCGGCACGCGCAGGCGCAGGCACGCGGGGCCGCCGCCGTTGCGCATGCTTTCGCGGACATCCATGTAGATAGCGCGCTCGAGCGGATTCGCGGGGTCCGCGATCACGCGGTCGATCGCCGCCTTGACGCGCGGGTTCTCCTCGCACTCGCACGGCGCGACAAGCGCCATCGAGCCGTCGGGCAGCGTGAGGAGCTGGCTGTTGAAGAGGTAGCTCTTGACGGCATCCTCGAGCGTGACCTCCTCGGTGCGGATCTCGGCGACGACGAGCGAGTCGCCCACGACATTGCGCAGGCTGGCGAGCGTGGCGAAGCGGTCCTCGAACGCAAGCTCGTGGCAGAGCAGCATGTTGCCGTTGCCCACCGCGATCACATCGTTGTGGAAGACGCCGGCGTCGATGGCGTCGGCGTTCTGCTGCGCGAACACGCAGCGCGCGCGGTCGAGGACGCCGAGCTGCGCCACGCGTTCGCTGGCGGCGAGCGTCTGGCGCGCCGGGAACTTCTTTGGCACGCGCGCGGCTTCGGGCGCCGTTCCGTAGACGAAGAAGTGGACGCCGGCTGCGTCGCCGCCGTTCGCGCCCGAGGCCGTGAGGCGGGTGTGGTTCGCGGCGCCTTCGTCGCCGTAGTCGGCGCGGGCGCGCGGGTCGGCCGCGAGCGCAGCGTGCACGGCGAATCGCGATTCGTCGGTGAAGATCGCGCGCAGCGTGCGCTCCGTCACCGGAGGCTCGATCGCGCGGTGGAACATCTCGCGCAGGTTCGCGACGACGAAGTGCGTACGACGATCGTGCGTGTCGGCGGCCGGCATGACGGTCGCCGCGTTCGCGGTCCACATGGCGCTCGCGCTCGAGACGCGCGCGAGGAGGACGGGGTCGTCCTTCGCGACCTTCGCGAGGATCTCGGCGTCGCTGCCGTCGTAGCCGCGCGCGCGCAGCGTCGGGATGTGCGGCCGCTCGTGCGGCGGAAGCACGCCCTGCACGAGGCCGAGCGCCGCGACGGCCTCCATCTTCGCGAGTCCCTGCAGCGCGGCGCGGCGCGGCGAACTTGCCGCGC
>JBEAUK010000127.1:0-53091 GCA_041161465.1 Planctomycetota bacterium
ACACGCACCCGATCCGCCAAATCTTTCCGAGCGACCCGATGAACAACCTTTCGTTCCTTCAACTTGGCCCGACCCCGAGCATCCTTCTTCAGGACGGACCCCCGGTCAATGGGACGCCCGTCGCTCCTGCCGCGGGTGCGACCGGCGCACCAGCCGCTGGCGCGGCGGCGAAGGGTCAGGGTGGAGGTCTCGACTTCTTCACGGTGATGATCATGGCGGTGCTGCTCGCGCTGATCGTGAGCACCATCCTCGGCGGTCGTCGCGAGAAGAAGAAGTTCGAGGCGATGATGTCCTCGATCAAGAAGAACGATCAGGTCCGCACGGTCGGCGGCATCATCGGAAGCGTCGTCGAGGTCAAGCCCGATGTGATCGTGCTCAAGATCGACGAGAACTCGAACACCAAGATCACCGTCGTCCGAAGCAAGATCGAAGCGGTCATGAAGGAGTCGACGGCCAGCGCCTGAGGCGCGAGGTCGACATCCGCGTCCGTTTGAGGCGCGGTTGAAGCGCTGAGGCAGGATGCCTGGCGCCCTGTGAGCACAGACTGGATACGAGACATGAAGAACCCCTGGATCAAGCTCCTCCTCGTCGCCATCCTCACCGCGCTCTGCGTGTGGGAGATCGCCGTCAAGGAAATCCGCCTTGGCAAGGACCTCAAGGGCGGCGTCAGCCTCGTCTACGCGGTGAGCCTCCCCGGCAGCCAGCCGGGCGACGAGGTGCTCGGTCAGGTCATCGAGGTGCTCAAGCAGCGCGTCAATCCGCAGGGTGTGCTCGACATCGGCATGCAGCCGCAGGGCAACGACCGGATCGAGGTCGTCATGCCGCTGCCGTCCCAAGAGGTGACTGACCTTCAGAAAGACGCGAAGGAGAAGGCCGCCGACTTCATCGCGAAGACGCAGATCTCCGGTCCCGAGCTCGACGCGGCGCTGCTCTCGGGCACAGCCGCCAGCCGCTTCGGCAAGCAGAACCCTGCGGTCGTCGACCTAGAGTCCGCCTGGCAGCAGCTCCAGCTCGCGAAGTCTGATCTCGACGCCCTCGTGAAGCGCGGCGCGCTCACGGAGGAAATCGGTGCCGTCGAGGACCGCGTCGTGTCCGCAGAGCTTCGCGTCGAGTCGCTCCGCGCAGCCGCGCTGTCGCGCACGCTGGACGCCTCGCGCCTGAACAAGGTGCTCGGGCTCTCCACCGAGAAGCAGCCGCTCCGCGGACCGGACGGCAAGGTTCTCAAGGACGACAAGGGCGATGTCCAGTTCGGACCGAGCCCGCGCGAGAACGAACTCGCCGCGATCCGATCCGAGTTCCCCATGCTCGGCGCGGACCTCGACGCGGTGGTCGCCGCGCAGGACGCGTATCTCTCGCGCCGCAGAGGCCTCGATGACTCCGAAGACCTGATGCGCCTCCTCCGCGGCGCTGGCGTGCTCGAGTTCCGCATCGCCGTCACGCCCAACACCATGGGCGTCAACATCGACGAACTTCGCAGCGAACTCGCGACCAAGGGGCCGCGCGCCGGCGAGCCGGGCGTCGCGCGCTGGTATCCGCTCAACGACCTCGCCCAGTGGTACGAGAAGCCCGCAGAGCTCGACACGCTCCGCGCGGATCCCGCGGCCTACTTTGGTGCGAACTACAACCTCGTCGCCGGCCAGTTCGGCGGCGAGATCTACCTGCTCCTGCATGACTCCGACGCGAAGTCGATGACGCACGACGGCGGCACGCCGTGGTCGCTCACGCGCGCGGGCCGCACCGTCGACCAGCGTCTCGGTTCCGCCGCGGTCAGCTTCGAGCTCGACCAAGTCGGCGGCGAGCGCATGGGCGCGCTGACCACGCCGAACATCGGCATGCCGATGGCCATCGTCCTCGACGACCAGGTCTACACCGCGCCGCGCCTGAACGACCGCATCTCGACGAACGGCATCATCACGGGCAAGTTCTCCGACGCGGAAATCAACTACCTGATCCGCGTCCTCACCGCCGGCAGCCTGCAGGCGAAGGTCTCGCCCGACCCGATCTCGATGGAAGTCCTGGGTCCGTCGATCGGCGCCGACAACTTCGCAAAGGGCAAGGAAGCGGTCGTCATCTCGGTGCTCATCACCTGCGTGGTGATGCTGCTCTACTACTTCCTCGCCGGCGTGGTGGCCGACATCGCGCTCGCGGTGAACACGATCCTGATCTTCGGCATCATGGGCCTGATCGACGGCACCTTCACGCTGCCGGGCCTTGCGGGCGTGGCGCTGTCGGTTGCGATGGCGGTCGACGCCAACGTGCTCATCTACGAGCGCATGCGCGAGGAGCTGGAGCAGGGGAATTCACTCAAGGTCGCGATCGACACCGCGTACAAGCGCGCGCTCAGCGCCATCATCGACGGCAATGTCACCAACCTGATCGTCTGCATCGTGCTCTACAAGGTCGGTGCGACCGAAGTGAAGGGCTTCGCCCTCACCATGTCGATCGGCGTCATCACCACGCTCTTCACGGGCATCTGGGTGACCCGCGCGATGTTCGACGCGGCGACCGGCCTCGGCCTCAAGTCGCTGCCGATGCTCCCGACCGTGGTGCCCGCGATCTCTCGCGTCCTGCTCCCGAAGGTCGACTGGATCAAGCTCCGCCCGGCGCTGCTCGCCTTCAGCGGCGTCCTCTTCGTCGGCTCGCTTGTCGCGGTCTACGCCCGTGGCAACGACATCTTCGAGACCGAGTTCCGCGGCGGCGTGCAGATGTCGCTCTCGACGCGCCTCGCGAAGTCGGGCGAGACCTCCGCCGAGGACGGCCGCCTCGGCTTCACCCGCGCGGAGTTCGAGGAGCGCGTGCGTGCGCTCGGTGCAAAGAACAGCGACGACCTGGTGGTGTCGCAGCTCGCCAGCGCGAATGTGCTCTCCGTCGGCACGACGAGCGCCAACGGGCTTGGCTCGCAGTTCCTGATCCGTGTCGGCAATCCGCCGTCGCCGCCCGATGACTTCGACGAGACCCGCATCACCCGCGATGTGGTCGCCGCGGTCACGCGCGAATTCGCGGATGTTCTCGATGTCCGCCTGCCGCTCCTCTTCAAGGGGGCCGATTCGAAGGACCACACGGCGTTCACTCGGCCAGTCGAGAAGGCCCTCGTCGGCTCCTCGATCGGTCGTCCCGATGTCGCGCAGGAGCCCGCAGCGGACTTCCGCGGTGGCGTCGCCATCGTCATCGATGAGCTGAGCCCGGCGGTCACGGCGACCGATGTGACCGATCGCATCAGGCGCATGCGCTCCCAGCCCGACTGGTCGTCGACCGCGGGTCGCAAGTTCAAGGTGTTCGGCCTCGAGCCGGTCGACCCCGCCGCGCCGCAGGGCCTTCAGAAGTCCGTTGCCGTGCTCGTCGCCGACTCCGAGCTGAACAGCCTCGAGATGGACCTCGAGATCTGGGACCGCGACCTCGCGGCCCAAGAGTGGAGGCTTGTCCAGCAGGCGCTCACCCAGCAGGCAAGCCTCGACAAGGTGTCGAGCTTCAGCCCGGTGGTGGCTGAAAACCTGGCCGCGACGGCGGTCGTTGCCGTTGTCCTCAGCCTCATCGGCATGCTCGCCTACATCTGGGTGCGGTTCGGAAGCTTCCGCTTCTCGACGGCCTCGATCGCAAGCCTGACCTTCAATGTCGTCGTGTGCCTGGGCTTCCTCTCCCTCTCGATCCCGCTGGCCAAGTCGGGCTTCGGCGCTGCGCTCTTCATCGAGGAGTACCGCATCGATCTCAATGTGGTGTCAGGACTTCTGACGATCATCGGCTACTCGATCAACGACACGGTGGTCATCCTCGACCGTATCCGCGAGAACCGCGGCAAGCGAACCTGGATCAGCCGCGACACGGTCAACCTGTCGATCAACCAGACCTTCAGCCGAACCATCCTCACCGGTGGCAGCACCCTCGCGACCGCGCTCGTGCTCATCGCGCTCGGCGGCACGGGCATCCGCCCGTTCGCCTACACCTTCCTGATCGGCCTCATCGCGGGCACCTTCAGCTCGGTGGCAATTGCTGCGCCTCTGGTGTACAGTCGCAAGGAAGAAGAGGTTGAGCGCGCCAAGGCGGCAATCGCCCCGGTGAGTGCAAAGCCTCAGACTGTGTGAGCAGCTTTGGTTTCGCGCGAGTGGATGCGGCAAAAACCCGCTGATGCTCGGGCAAAAACATACTTTTCCACGGGAGCTCGCCGGAACGGATGCCGGAGCACGAGTCCCGTTCGCACTTGCGATACCGTCGCACAATCGAGCACCCCATGCCGACCGGTACCAAGATCGCAGCGATCGTCCTTGTCGTTCTCCTCGCAGCAGCTGGCCTTTACTACGCCTTCGTTGCTCCGCCCGCCTCCAACACCAAGTCGGTCGCCGCGAAGGAGAGCGGAGCGACCGTCAACGGCCTTTCGTCGCAGACCCCGGGAACACTGGCTCCCGCCATCCCGAGCGTCGGCGCGCCGCCGTCGCCCGCGAGCTCGACCCCTGCGGTCGGCGCGCTCGGTGCGGCTGGTCCGGCCTCGGCCACGACGCCGGTTCCGACCGGTCTTCCGGCCGGCACAGGCACGGCGCCCGCCCGCGAGCAGCCCAGCTTTGCGCCTGGTTCGCTCGGCGCGGCTGGCACCGGAAAGGGTGACCTCCCGGCGTCGGCCCGCCCCGCGCCTGCTCCGGCACCTGGCACCACGATCAACGGCATCCCGGTGACGGGCGGCACGACGACTCCGGCCGTCAACGCTGTTCCCGCGAACAGCACGGCGCCGGCCCCCGCGGTCTCGACCGCTGGCGGACCGCGGCCGAGCACCCCGGGACCCTCGGGCACCGTCCCGAGCACTGGCGTGGCGACTGGCGCTCCAGCTCCCGCAGCGGCTCCAGCTCCCGCAGCGGCTTCTGGCGCTGCTGCATCGGGCGGCGAGACGACGCACACCGTCGCCTCGGGCGAGACGATGAGCAAGATCGCCAAGAAGTACTTCGGCAACGAGAACGCTTGGCGCGCGATCGCCAAGGCGAACCCGACCGTCGATCCGACTTCGATGAAGGTCGGCACCAAGCTGCGCATCCCCGCCAGCGATTCGGTTGCGACGAAGTCGGCCTCGAAGCCCGATGCGACCCCGGCCGGTACTCCGAGCACCACCCCATCGACCGCCACGACGACGGCGACCGCTGGTGGCAGCGACAACACCCATGTCGTTGCTTCGGGTGACACCCTCGCGTCGATCTCCCGGAAGTACTACGGAAACACCAAGTACTGGGAGCGCATCTACTCGGAGAACCGTGGTCTCATCGGCTCCGACCCCGCTGCGCTGAAGATCGGCCAGAAGCTGAAGATCCCCGCCAAGTCGACCGTGGTCGGCGGCGAGACCGCTCGACGCTAAGCGTCGGGTTTCCCTTCGTGAACCGCGCGCCAGATGGTGTCCTGCAACGGACGCCATCTGGCGCGTTCGTCGTTATCCTTTGCCCTCCGCCTTCGCCCGCACCCGTGTGCAGGGCGCACTCTAGAGTCGCGAGCAACTATGCCAACTGATGTCGTCTTGATCCCCGGTGATGGAATCGGTCCTGAAGTCGCCGACGCGGCGCGGCGCGTGCTTGATGCCGCGGGCGCGGACCTGCGCTGGACCGTGTCGCACGCAGGTGAGGCCGCGATCAGGGCGGGCGAGAAGCAACTGCTCCCGCAGTCGACGCTCGACCTCATCGGCGAGTACGGCGTGGCGCTCAAGGGTCCGTGCACGACACCGGTCGGCACAGGCTTCCGCTCGGTCAATGTGCTTCTGCGCAAGACGCTCGATCTCTACGCCGCGGTACGGCCGATCCGTTCGATGGAGGGCGTCAAGACGCGCTACACGGGCGTCGATGTTGTGATCGTCCGCGAGAACACCGAAGGGCTCTACGCGGGCATCGAGAACGAGATCACGAAGGGAGTCGCGACGAGCCTCAAGGTCGCGACCGAGGTTGCGTCGCGTCGCATCGCCGACTACGCGTTCCGCTACGCGCGAGAGCGTGGCCGCAAGAAGGTCAGCGTGTTCCACAAGGCGAACATCATGAAGCTGACCGACGGGATGTTCATCCGCTGCGCGCGCGAGGTGCACGAAGCGCGGTACTCCGACATCGGCTACGAGGAGGTGATCGTCGACGCGGCCTGCATGAAGATGGTGCAGGATCCGACGAAGTTCGATGTCATCCTCGCCGAGAACCTCTACGGCGACATCCTGAGCGATCTCTGCGCGGGCCTCGTCGGTGGGCTTGGCGTGACGCCCGGTGCGAACATCGGTGAGAAGGGCGCCGTCTTCGAGGCGGTGCACGGTTCGGCGCCCGACATCGCGGGCAAGGGGATCGCCAATCCGCTCGCGCTTGTCATGTCGGGCGTCATGATGCTCAACTGGCTTTCCGCGACTCGCCATTCTCCGCATTTCCGCGATGCCGCGAGCCGCATCCGCGCTGCGTACGACCGTGCGCTGGCCGAAGGCGCCGTCACGCGCGACCTCGGCGGCCAGTACGGCACGATGGAGTTCGCCGACGAGCTCGTGAAGCGCCTGTGATCGGTGGGCCTGCCATCGAGTCCGACGAGGGTGTCGGAGCATGATTCCGCTCGAGCATGTCTCCTACCACCCCGACTATGTGATGGCGCTGCCCGAGGGGCACGCCTTCCCGATGCGCAAGTACGAGTGCCTCCACGCGATCCTCGTGGCCGAGGGGCTCCTCGGTCCATGGAACGAGCGTCATCCGCTTGAGGTTTCCTGGGATACGCTCGCGCTTGTCCACGACGAGGGCTATCTCGCGAAGCTGCGCGACGGCACGCTGTCGGTTGAGGAGCAGCGGCGGATCGGCATGGAATGGTCGCCGCGGCTCGTGCGGCGGGCGCGCCTCGCGGTGCAAGGCACGATCGACGCCGCGATGGCGGCGCTGAGTCTGCCGACCCGCATGGCCGCCAACCTCGCCGGCGGCACCCACCACGCGCTGCGGGACGCCGGCGAGGGCTACTGCACGCTCAACGATGTCGCAGTCGCCACGCGCGTTCTGCAGCGCGACCGCGGACTAAGGAACATTCTTGTCATCGACCTCGATGTCCACCACGGAAACGGCACGGCATCGATCTTCGCGGGCGACCCGTCCGTCTTCACCTTCTCGATGCACGGCGCGAAGAACTTCCCCCTGAAGAAGCCACCGTCGACGCTCGATGTTCCGTTGCCCGACGGAATGGGGGATGAGGCGTACCTCTCCACGCTCGCGGAGCATCTCGCTCGCGTCCTCGAGGCGGCGCGACCTGACATCACCTTCTATCTGGCTGGAGTGGATGTTGCGGTGGGCGACCGGTTTGGGCGGCTCGCGCTCACCGAGGAGGGGATCGCTGCACGCGACCGCATGGTCATCCAGGCAGTCGCCGAACGAAGGATTCCCCTGTGTCTCACGCTTTCGGGCGGGTACGCGACCGGAACAGACGGACGCACCTCGTCCGAGCGCACGGCGGAGCTTCATGCCATCACCCATCGCGAGGCGTGTCGCGAGCTTGCGGTTCGTGGGCGGTGATCAGCCGGCGCGGCGCGCCACGCGCGAGAGATCGTCCATCACCGCTCGGGTGAACTCGGCACTGGCGATCGCAAGCTCGGCATTCTCGCGCTGGCGGGCGCGGAGGCGCTCCTCTGCAACGGCGGCCACAAGTTGCGGACTCTCCGACATTGGGGAGCCGCAGCTCGACGAAAGCAGCTCGCGGGCTTCGCGCACGAGCTCGATGAAGAGTTCACTCGGATCCTGCGCGTTGATTGAGGGCGAACGGTGCTTGCGGTTCATGTTGAATCTCCTATCCCAATGGTGGGAAATCGGAGATCTCGCGACCAACGCGTGGGTCGCGATTCCTGCAGGAACTGCGCGGGCGAAGCCGCAAAGGCCGCACAGCCTGCATAGGCTGAACCGCGTCGCACGGATTGAATCCGCTCGTTTCCTACGGGGCTTCGTCCGAGAGCGGCGCCGGCATCGACTTCACCTTGCCGTTTCCACGGCTTGTGTCGAGAAGCTTCAGTCGAGAGATCGCGTAGTCGGAGTCGATCTGCGAGCCGGCGCCGAGGTTCCAGCCCCAGACCGCGAATCGGTCGGCACGCTGGAAGCCGTCCGGCACGGGCTTCACGGCAAGCGGAATCACATCCTCGAGGTCGGAGACATTCGCGAAACCCTTGACCGCCGCGGCGGCTCCGCGCGTGGCGGCGCCCTGGCTGCGCATCTCGACCGGATCAAACGGGATCCAGCCGATGTCGGGTAGATAGAACTCGCAGATCATGCGGAAGTTGGCGTTGGACTTGCCGCCGCGGGTTTCATTGACGACGAGGCCGTAGACCACGCGCGATGGGATGCCGATCGCGCGAATCGCCGACACGCAGGTGGTGGCGAGCTCGACGGGAGTTCCGCGACCGATACCGATGCCATAGGCACCGTTCGGGCTGAACTGGAGTCCGCGCAGAGACTTGTCGGGGCCGAGCTCGCTCGAGCTTCCCGCGAGCGACTTCCAGCGACCAAGGACGGCGATCACCGCATTCTTCGCGGCGACGAAGGGCGACGCGCTGCGCGCGCCGCCTGCGGTCGCCTGTTCCGCGAGCGACTTGAGCGCTGCATCGCCGGGATTGATTCCCAGCTCCGCCACGAGATATCGCTGGGTCCACGCGGGCCACTCCCGCGGCCAGGTCGACTTCGCGGCCGCGCGTTCGTCGACGGTGACCTCCCAGCGCTGGGTGAGATAGGTTGCGACGAAACGCATCTCGCTGGTGCTCTGCGCCGGCGGGGAGCCCTCGAAGCGAAGCATCGCCTCGACGCCGCTTGCGGGCTTGGTGTACACGCGCGACGGATCGAGCTTGAACTCCCGGCCGTCGAAATAGGCGCGGGCGTCGAGTGCGGTGAAGTCGGTGTCGCACCAGCTCGTGCGGCTGAGGACGGGGAGTCCGACGCTCAGGCTCGGGATCCGGTAGGCGCCGCCGAGCGGGAGCGAGTCGTCCTGCAGCGGATTCGCTGCATTGGCGTTCTTGGTGGCGTAGCAACCGACCTCGACGCGCACCTCGCGGATCTTCGGGTCGCTGCGCACCACGACAGGCTGCGCCGGCGGCGGCGCGGCCGTCTGCTGCGCGTTCGCAGGCGGGGTCATGATCGCGCCCGTGAGGAGCGATGCGGTCAGCGCGGAGAGCGTTCGGTGCAGGAGATGGCGTCGGGCACTCGTCGACATGGTCGGCCTCTCAGCTGATGAGTGTCTTCATGCTGTCCGGATCGAGCAGGCGCTGAATCGTTCCGAGGAACTGCGCGAGCACGAGGTTGATCATGATGATCGCGAGGAAGCTCGCGACGAAGCTCTCGGTCGAGGCGCGGCCGACGCCTGAGGCGCCGCCGGAGCAGGTGAAGCCCTTGTAGCAGCTGATCAGGGCAATCGCGAGACCGAAGGCGACGCTCTTGAGGACGCCGGTGGTCGGATCCCATGCGGAGACGAACTGCGCCGTGTAGTGCCAGTAGTCCGCGTTGGTGACACCGAAGTAGCCGGTCACGATCACCCACGCGCCAAGCGATCCGACGACATCGGAGTAGATCGTGAGGAGCGGCGTCATGAGCACGCACGCCACGACGCGCGGCACCACGAGGGTGCGAATCGGGTCGGCGGCCATCGCGCGCATGGCATCGAGCTGCTCTGTGACGCGCATCGAGCCGAGCTCGGCCGCGAGCGACCCTCCAACTCGGCCGGCCAGCATCACCGCCGCGAGCACTGGGCCGATCTGCTTGGTGACGGCTGCGTTGATCACGCCGCCCATCTGCTGCTCCTGCCCGAGTGCGGCGAACTGGTCGTAGCCTTCGAGCGCGAGGATCATGCCGATGAAGGCCCCGGTGATCGCGACGACGAGCACGCTGGCGGCTCCCACCGAGTA
This sequence comes from Planctomycetota bacterium, assembly GCA_041161465.1. GTDB lineage: Bacteria > Planctomycetota > Phycisphaerae > Phycisphaerales > SM1A02 > QWPT01. The sequence goes on from JBEAUK010000127.1 coordinate 9,848, forward strand.
GAGCTGCGGTGCGATGTTGCTCCACCGAAGCCAGCTCATCGGCTCGAAGACGGCGATGCGGAGCGCCGCGAGGCTGAAGATCGCAAACCGGCCGAGTCCATCGAGCGTGATGAGCGTCGAGTGCCCGAAGTGCGAGAGAGCCCGCGTGGCTGGAAGCATCGGAGTGTTATACGCGCGAACGGCGGAAGGTATTCCAGTCGAGCGCTGCTTCAGGTCACCCTGTCAAAATGAAAGCCGGCGACGGGAATCCGTCGCCGGCGTGAGGAATCAAGGTGGTTCCGACCTCTGTGGTCGCCTTACGGGCAGGCGCCCCATGCGCCGAGCACCGCGGCAAGGTCCGATGCTCCGACCGTCCCGTCGCCGTCGAGGTCGGCCGGGGACTTCGAAGCGCCCCAGGAACCGAGCACGGTGGCGAGGTCCGATGCACCCACCGTGCCATCGCCGTCAAGATCGGCGGGGCACGCAGGTCCCGTGTACTCGCAGCCGAAGTTGCCGGCGCCCGGGCTGTCGACCGTCTTCGAGTTGGTCGCGAAGGTTCCGATCGTCCAGACATCGGTCGACGGGCAGTAGGCGAGCTGGCTCGGCACGAAGCCAGCCGCATCAGGACCGAGGCGGGTCTCCGAGTAGGCCCATTCGGTGCCGACCGGCGGGATCGCGGCGCTCTCGATGAACGCAACCGAGTCGATCACGGTCGTCCAAGGCGTGACATCGAGGTCGCCGTCGTCGTCGGTGTCGAGGTCCTGGTTGAGCGCGCCCGTGAAGCCCCAGACCAGCATGAAGGTCATGTTGTCCGAGTTCTCGAAGTTGTCCTGCACGAGGTTGAGGTTGTCATCCTTGGCAGCGCCAACCAGGGTCGAGTTCGCGCCCGAGGCGACGAACAGTCCGTCGTCGGGGATGCGATTGCCCTGGAAGTTGTAGATGTACTCGATCACGCCGGAGCCCGCGGTCGTCGCGCCGTCACCGATCACGATGAGGTTGAGGCCGTTGAGCAGCGTGCCAGACTCGCCGACCACCTCGACATACTCGTCGAGGTCGAAGCTCGTCTGATCGATGCGGATCTCGCTGAACTGGACGGCTGGCGGGTTGCTGGGCGTGAAGCAGTTGAGCGTCGCCTGGTTGGCGCAGTCGGCGTCCCAGGTCACCTCGCAGCAGGTGATGTCGATGACGCACACCGATCGGCAGCATGCCTCGTCGGCGCAGCCTGGCGTACCGTGCGGCGTGAAGCAGCTCGGCGCTTGCGTATCGCCGCAGGTGTAGGCCGGCGGGCAGGTCTCGTTTGCGACGCCCGGCGAGCCGAAGCCGTCGGTGGCCGCGGGGTCAAAGCGCCCGAAGCGCCACGCGTTGTCCGTGCACTTCACGACATGGGCGGGGAATCCGCCGTAGTCGGGGCCAACCGAGTTCGCCGAGTAGGTCAGTCGACCGTCGCCAGCCTTGATCGCAAGGCTGTCGATGCTCGAATCCCACGGCAGCGAGTCGAGCGTGCCGTCGTTGTCGAGGTCGTAGTCGGTGTTCGGGAGACCGGTCCAGTTCCAGACGAGGAAGTAGGTCACCGAGTCGCCGTTCTCGAGACCGAACGCACGCACGGCGTCCGGAGTCGCGAGGGTGAGCGTCGACTTGCCGAGGAGGAAGATGCCGTCCTTCGGCATGGTGGCGCCGTTGAGCGAGATCACCGTCTCGACATTGCCGTTGAGATCGGCGCCGTCGCCGACGACGATCACCGACACGCCGTTCAGGTTCGCGCCAGGCGCGCCCTTGATCTCGATGTACTCGTTCGGGTCGGTGTTGCCCGGTTCATCGATGCGGAGTTCGTTGAAGGAGAGCGTCGGCGGGGTGCCCGCGACGAGACAGAACTGACGCGCAAGGTTGACGCAGTCCTGATCCCAGGTCGCATTGCAGCAGGTCGGGTCGGAACCGCAGACGAGGTTGCAGCAGGTGCTGTCGACGCAGCCGGGGGTTGCGTGCACTGCGTGGCAGTTGCCGGCGCCCGGTCCGCAGGTGGTGCAGCCGGCATTCGCGGCGCGCGGTGTATCGCGGCCGCTGACGATGTCGAACGGACCGATCTTCCAGGTCGCGTCGGGCGTGCAGCGGTAGACATGGCCCGGGACGAAGGTTCCATCCGGACCGACGGTGGTGGTGCTGTACCACCACTCGTCGCCGGTCGCTGGCGTTCCGGTCGCAGTGATTGGCTTCAGCAGGGCGACGCTGTCGACAATCTCCGCCCACGGCGTCGAGTCGAGCACGCCGTCGTTGTTGGTGTCGAGGTCGTTGTTGGCAGCGCCAGTGAATCCACGAACCAGGAGGTGCGTGACATTGTCGCTGTTCTCGAAGATGTCGTTCGTCGGGCGTCGGAGGTCGGGCGTGGCCGCGAGGTTGAAGCCGTTGCCGGTGACGAGATAGAAGCCGGAGCTGCCGATGACTGCATCGCTCGGGAGCGCGATGACGCTTTCCACGACACCCGATCCGCCCGCGCCGTCGCCGATGACGAAGTAGGTGAGACCGGCAAGGCTCGTGCCGGGCGCGCCGCGGAACTCGACATACTCATTGATGTCGGTGCCCGTCATGTCGATGCGAATCTCGTTGATCCGCAGCGCCTCGGTCTCGCAAGCCTGGTTGGCTGCGCCGGGGCTGTCGACGCCACCGAACGGATCCTGGGAACCGACGATCCACTGCGGGGAGTTCGCGCAGAGCCACGCCGCAGCGGGCTGCTGGCCGGCATCGGGGCCGACCGTCGTCGTCGAGTAGTAGTAGTCGCTCGCGTTGCCATCGGCCGCCACGGTCTTCAGGACCGCGACGCTCGCGACCACGGAGTCCCACGGGCTGACATCGAGCGTGCCGTCGTCGTTGGTGTCGAGCTTCTGACCGCCGAAGCCGGTGAAGCCGCGGACGAGCAGGACGGTGACATTGTCATCGCCCTCGAGGTTGAGGTTCGCGACCAAGTTCGGGGTTCCGAGCGAGAAGCCGTCCTTCGCGACAACGAAGAAGCCGCTCGCCGGCATGGCGCCGCTCAGCGAGACGACCGACTCGATGTAGCCGTTCTGCTGGCCAGGGAACGCATCGTCGTCGTCGCCGATCACCACGATCGACACGCCGGCGAGCGACTCGCCCGGGGCGCCAGCGACCTCGATGTACTCGTCGGCGTCCTTTCCAGGCTGCTCGAGGCGAATCTCATTGAGGCGCAGCGGGGCATCCGCCAGCGCAACAGCTGCGATCAAGGTGGGAAGACACACGACGCCCGAGAGTGCGAGTCGACGCATCGGAAACTTGCTCCTGCTCTTCAATTTGTGGCTGCGGGTAGCGTTCGCCAAACGGTCGGGGACTCGATCACGATCGAGCATGGCGACACGCCGAGGGCCCGTAGCGGGTTCCAGACAGCCCCTCCGAGGGGGCTTGGCGAGTGTAAGTCGTGCTCTGCGCAGGTCGATAGTGGAGCCGCCGCTTCGCGGGGAATTGCGGGTTTTGAAGTAAATCTGAACGAGTTCTCGGACTTTGCCTATGGATGCTGCAGCGATGAAAAAGCACATCGGAGGAGCCAGGCGGCTCCTCCGATGTGGATGAATCAGGGATTCAATCGTGCGGTCGAGATACGCCCGTTGACAACAGGCGACGATCGACCGGCGCGACTTACTTGAGGTTCTCGCCTTCCTCCGTCGCGTTCACGGTCTTGGCCGTGGACGGGGCGGGGGTGCTCGAACGAGCGGAGACGGCCTCGACGGCTGGCATCGGCACGAGGAAGAGCTCGACGCGACGGTTCATCTCGTTGCCGCGAGCGCTGTTCGATGCGATCGGGCGGAACTCGCCGTAGCCGGCGACCATGAAGCGGTTCGCATCGATGCCGTCGCCGACGAGCGCGTCGCGCACGGAGATCGAGCGGTGCGCCGAGAGATGGATGTTCGTCGGGTGCTGCGCGGCGGTCGACGACTTGCGGATCGGCACATTGTCGGTGTGACCGACGACACGCACCTCGAGGTCGCGCGCCTCGCTCGTGTTGAGGATCGACGCGACCTTGGTGAGCACCGACTCGGCCTTCGAGGTGAGCTTGGCGCTGCCGAGGTCGAAGGTGACATCGCTCTTGAAGCGGAGCATGCCGCGCTTCTCGTCGTACTCGAAGATGTCGGGGTTCGCGTCGGCAAGCTCGCGGAGACGCGAATTCACGCTCTCCGGAAGCGGGCTGAGCGCGTTGACCTGCGCGAGCAGGTCCTCGTAGCGCTTCTGCAGCGCATCGAGCGCGCTCTTGTCGCCACCGACGAGCTCGCGTGCGCGAGCGAGATCGGCCGCGGCCTCAGCGAGCTGGCGGCGAAGCGCCTCCTCGTTGGTGCGCGAAGTGTCGAACTCGTTCTGCAGCTGAAGGAGCTGCTGCTCCTTGCTGCGGTACGCGTTCATAAGGTCGTCGTACTGGCTCTGCGGGACGCAGCCGCCGAGCGCGAGAAGGCTGGCGCTGGAGACGAGGATTGCAGTTGGAAGTGCAAGGCGCATGATTTACCTGCTGGGGTTACCTAGAAGGATTCCGGACGGCGTGAAACGAGACAACTGTTCTTTCGCCGCGTCGCGCGACGCGGCAGTTCTTTGCTGTGGGTGTCGAGATGACTCGACGCGCGGGAGCATACGGAAAAACCGCCGTTGTGTGGGGGCTTCGCCGCGAAACACCATGAATCTCGCCGAGGCCGTCCGGTGCGCGCCGGGCATCGTGCGCGGCGTCCGTGCGCAGGTCTGTCAGCCGCCGATCCGCTGCGAGAGATGGGCGTCGCTGAACGCCTCGTCGAAGTCGTAGACCGACGCGAAGTCATCGATCGAGTCGTCCGTGGTCTTCGACATGACTCCACCCTCGATCATCGCGTAGACGATGCGACCGAAGTCCTCTGTGCGCACGATGTTCCAATGCCGAAGCACCGCCGGCGCGAGCATTCCGTACTGGAGGATCGCGTAGTCCCGAAGCCCCAGGCAAAGTTGCTGCCCCGTGACATGGTGGGTGTCGGGGTTGCCGAGCCCGCCGGCGCGGAGACCGGCCTCATGCTGCAGAAGGGCACGCTCGACCGTGTGACTGAGTCCCTCGCGGACGAAGGTGAACGCCTCGATGGGGTATGAACCCGCTCGCTCGAGGATGGTCGGCCAATGGATCTCCCGCTCGGCGCCGGGCTTTGAGCCAGCAGCGGATGCGGGACCCGCCGACAACTCGCCTGGCTGGCCAGGGTCGGGCGTGGGGTTGGGTTCAGGCGGGTTGGGTTCAGGCGGGTTGGGCACGGTTTTGAAACACTCCGCGTCGCGTTGCGATTGTATCGGCAAATCGGGGCTCGGAATGCGGTCGAACGCGTGCCGCGGGTGCGTGAATCCGCCCGACACGCTCGTCGGTTCCACGCTACCTTCCGCATCTGCGCGGTCGGACAGGCCGCGCTCGGGCATGGGCGTGCGCCGAGGGATGGCGCGCCGAACATGATCCGACGAGACTCGGAGGCGCACACGGATGGACGACGCCAAGCCAGCCTCGCAGCGGCCCGCACCTACCTCTGGTGGCGGCGCAGCTCGGGACTCCGCGACCAAGCCCAACCCCGATGGAGCGCACGCGCAAGGCGCGCTTGATCTCCGCACGGCGCACCTTTGGCACTTGCAGCCCGTACGGGATGTGCTCGTCATCGCGATCGTGGTGCTCACGATCTATGCCGGCTACGCGATGCGAACGGTGACGGTGCCGCTCCTCGTGGCGCTTGCGCTTGCGTACCTCGTCGAGCCCGTCGTCTCACGCGTCTCGCGTTGGCGGCGCATGAATCGGCCGCTGGCGGTCGGCGCGATCCTGGCGGCACTCGGTGTCGTGCTCAGCATCGCGATTGCGCTCGTGGTTCCGCTCGCGGTCGGGCAGACGCTGTCGTTCGCGGAGAATCTCCGGAACCACCGCTACGACGGAGCGATCGAGCGGGTGATCGAGGTGATTCCCGAGCAGTACCGAGACGACGCCCAGAGTTGGGTCGATCGGGTGATCTTCCCCAAGCGATCTGGCGAGGAGGGCGGCGAAGCTTCGAAGCCGAGCGAGCCCGCGGCTCCGGCGGCGCCGACGCAAGCCGCAGCCGAGCCCGCGGCGGCCACGGCTCCGCAACCCGCCCAGTCGCCAGGGCAGGCGTCGGATGTGCTGGCGACGCTGCCCGAGTCGGTGCGCACGGTTGGACTCGACAATCCGATCTTCTCGCTGCTCGGCGCGGGTTCTCGGCAGGTCTACTCGCTCGTGCTCCGCGTGCTCGAGCTCGGACTCGTTGCGTTCCTGATCCCGTTCTACTTCTACTATTTCAGCGTGCACTGGCCCGCGATCACGGGCTTCTTCGCGAAACTCGTTCCAGACGAGCGCAAGGGGACCGTGTTCGACATCGTCTCGGAGATGGATCGTGCCGTCGCGGGGTTCGTCCGCGGGCGCATCGTGATCTGCATGCTCATGGGCGTGATGTTCGCGGTTGGCTGGCAGATCTGCGGCGTGCCGTACGGCATTGCCCTCGGGCTGCTGACGGGCGCGTTCTCGATCGTTCCGTATCTCGGTGGCATCGGCGTTCCGTTCGCCGTCGGGTTGCTCGTCATCGATCAGTTCGGTTTGCCCGTCGACCAGCGGATGCCGGTGTGGGGCATGCTGCTGTGGCCGACGCTTGTGTTCGTCATCGTGCAGACGATCGAGGGCTACCTGCTGACCCCCGTGATCGCGGGCAAGGCCACGAACCTCGATCCTGTCACCATCGTCGTCGCGATTCTCGCGGGTGGTTCCGTGGCGGGCGTGTACGGCATGCTGCTTGCGATCCCGACCGCCGCGTGCGGAAAGATCGCGATCAAACGCATCGTGATGCCGCGATTGATCGAGTTCGCGCGCGGTCGCGTCTCGGATCCGCTGCCCATCGAGGGTGCGCTCGATGAAGAGGAGAAGAAGTCATGAAGCTCTCGACCTTGATCGCAGGCCTCGATGTGACGGCGCCGGCGGGCATTGACCCGGTCATCTGGAGCCTCGCCGAGGATTCCCGCAAGGTGCGACAGGGCGCGTGCTTCTTTGCGCGCATCGGAACGAAGACCGATGGGCGCGCGTTCATCGCGGACGCCGTTGCGCGGGGCGCCGTCGCCGTGATCGCGCCCAAGGGCTCGCCCGCGCCGGAGGGCCTGCCGGCGACGGTCGCATGGGTGGAGGCGGCGGATCCCGCGCTCGCCGCAGCGCTCATCGCCGAGCGGTTCCACGGATCGCCGTCGCGCACGCTTGAGCTCGTGGGCGTGACCGGCACCAACGGCAAGACCACCATCGCCTACCTCGTGCAGCAGCTCCTGACCGCGGCGGGGCTTCGCACCGGTCTCGTCGGGACGGTCGAGATCGACGACGGCGCTGCGCGCGTGCCGTCGCAACTGACGACGCCGCCTGCGCTCGAGCTCTCAGAGCTCTTCGCGCGCATGGTGGATCACGGTTGCCGCGCGGCGGCGATGGAGGTCTCGAGCCATTCGCTCGACCAGAAGCGCGTTGCCGGCCTTGCCTTTCGCACGGCGATCTTCACGAATCTGACGGGCGATCATCTCGACTACCACGGCACGATGGAGCGTTACGCCGATGCGAAGGCGACGCTCTTCTCGATGCTCGATTCCTCGGGGACTGCGATCATCAACATCGACGATCCGTGGAGCCGTGTGATGATCGACGCGGCGCAGCGGGCAGGCGCTCGCGTCCTGCGGGTGAGCCTTGTCGATCCGACCGCCGATTGCGTCGGCACCGTGCACCGCATGGGGCTTGATTCGATGGATGTGACTTTCCGCGGGCCGTGGGGCCTCATCGAGATGAAGCTGCCGCTCGTTGGGCGTCACAACGCGATGAATGCGCTCGAGGCCACGGCGGCTGCGTGGACGCGCGGCGTCGATCAGGAGCGGCTTGCCCGTGCGCTCTCGGCGTGCGCGGCGCCTCCGGGCCGACTCCAGCCGGTTGCGGTCGGGGGCGCCGGGTTCAGCGTGCTCGTCGATTACGCGCACTCGGACGATGCGCTCGCGAATGTGCTCGGTGCGCTGCGTCCGACGGTGCCTGCCGGCGGCCGGTTGCGCGTCGTGTTCGGCTGCGGTGGCGACCGTGACCGCACCAAGCGCCCGCGCATGGCGAAGGTCGCCTGCGAGGGCGCCGACGAAGTGATCGTCACGAGCGACAACCCGCGCACCGAGGATCCGCAGGCGATCATCGGCGAGATCCTCACGGGTGTGCCCGGCGAGGCGCGCGCTCGCGTCGTCGTCGAGTCCGATCGCGCCAAGGCGATCGCGCTCGCCGTGTCGACCGCGCGAGAAGGCGACATCATCCTGATCGCTGGCAAGGGCCACGAGGACTACCAGATCATCGGAACCGAGAAGCGGAACTTCGACGACCGCCGCGAGGCCGAGGCGGCGCTTCGCATGCGGATGGCCAAGTAAGCCGATCGGACGCGCGTTGCGTTACTGATCGGACACGACGGGTGGGCGGCATCGTGCCCGAGCATCGAATCAACCGTGGAGTGCAGGATGGCAAGCGTGTTCCGTGTCCATTGCCCGTCGATCCAGGCGATCGTGCTCGCGACGCGCGCCGAGGTCGTTCGTCGACCCGCGCGCGAGGCGACCTCGCTCACGACCGACACGCGCGACGACCTCCGCGAGGCGTGCTTCGTGGCGCTCAAGGGCGAGCGCTTCGATGGCCACGAGTTCGTGGCAGGCGCGGCGGCGGGGGGCGCCGCGTTCGCGATCGTCGAGCAGCCGCTGTCCGAGGAGGCGCTTGCGCGACTTCCAGCGGGTTTCGGCGTGCTGCGCGTGCGCTCGACGCGCGCGGCGCTTGGCGCCATCGCGCACGCCTGGCGCAAGAGCATTCTCCGGCTGCGTGTCGTGGCCGTGACCGGCAGTGCGGGCAAGACGACAACCCGTCGGCTGATGGAAGGCATTCTTTCGGAGGCCGGCGTCACCCACGCGAGCCCGAAGAGCTTCAACAACGACATCGGCGTGCCGCTCACGCTGCTCTCGACTCCGGACGACGCCAACTACCTCGTGGCGGAGATCGGGATGAACCACCCCGGCGAGATCCTTCCGCTCACAGAGCTTGCGGAGCCCGAGGTCGCGATCGTGACGCTCGCGGGTCGCGCGCACCTCGAGGGACTCGGCTCGGTGGAGGCGGTCGCCGCCGAAAAGGCGTCGATTCTGGCAGGGGTGTCCGCGGTCGGCGTGGGTGTTGTGAACGGAGACAACCCGCCGCTCCTCGCCGCCGTCGAGTCCCTCGTTGCGGAGGAGCGCGGTCCAACCCGAATCGTCCGGTTCGGGACAAGCGCGGGGTGTCACTACAGGCTCGTCGGCCGGGAGCCAAGGGGTTCCGGCCAGGAGATCATCGTGGCGGTTCCGCGTGCCTTCACGGTCGAGGCGGGAGACGAGGACGCACCGGTCGGTCCGAGGCGCTACACGCTTGCGATGCCGGGCGAGCACAACGCCCGCAACGCCCTTGCAGCGATCGCCGCGGCGACCGAGATGCACATTCCCGACGACGCGATCCGCCGCGGGCTCGCCAAGGTCGCGGCCTCGGACATGCGCCTCGAGCGCGTCGAAGTGGCGGGGCGTGTGATCTACAACGATGCCTACAACGCCAACCCTGACGCCATGATCGCCTCGCTTGCAGCCTTCGCGGAGCTCGCTGCAGGAGCCCCACGCCGCGTCGCCATCCTCGGCGAGATGCGCGAGCTTGGCGCCGACGCGCGCGACCTGCACGCGGAGGTCGGCCGGGCGGCGGCGGCGCGCCTTGGCGCAGGCGACGCGCTCATCGCGGTCGGACCGCATGCAGACGCACTCATCGAGGCAGCGCGCGCCGCTGGCTTCGGCGGCGATCTGCTCGCGGCGTCCGAGTTTTCTGACTCGTTCGCCGCGGAGAGCGCCGCCGTCGTACCCTCAGGAAGCGCCGTGCTTTTGAAGGGAAGCCGGGGCGCCCGCATGGAGCGATTCCTCGAACCGCTGCGGTCGGCGTTCGCGTCGGCGTGACCCGCGGACTTTGAAGGCTCGGGGTTCGATTTCCCGATACATCCAGCCCCGAATGTTCTACATCCTGACGACGCGATTCCAAGGCTGGCTCGATGAGGCGGGGCTCTACCGCGTCATTCAGGTCTTCACGCAGCTTGAGTTCCGGGCGCTTGCGGCCGGCGTCTGTTCGTTCCTTCTTGTGATTCTGCTTGGCCCGCGCACCATCGCGTACCTCAAGCGGCTCAAGGTCGGCGACAACCCCGAGTTCTACAACCAGGAACTCAACAGCCTGAATCACTCGAAGAAGGACACGCCCACGATGGGCGGGATCTTGATCTGCGGATCGATCCTGCTGTCGCTCTTCCTCTTCGCCGACTTCGTCCATTCGCGCTATGTGCACCTCTCGATCGTGGTGCTCGTCTGGCTCGCCGCCGTCGGTGCGTTCGACGACTGGCTCAAGCTGACCGCGGCGCGCCGCGCGGCGGGAACGCGCGAAGGCCTCTTCGCGAAGGAGAAGCTCCTCTTCCAGCTCGGTTGCGGGGCGCTCGTCGCGTTCTTCCTGTACCAAGCCGCGGATCCGGCGACCAACCCGGCCGCCGTCTCGCTCAATCTCCCGTTCCAGCGGACCTACGAGCCGTCGACCCTCTCGAACATCGGCGGTGCGCTCCTCAACCCGACGGTGATCATTCTCGGGATCGGCTGGTATGTCTTCCTCGGAACCATGTGGATCGCGGGTACCTCGAACGCGGTCAACATCGCAGACGGCATGGATGGGCTCGCGGCGGGCACGATGTCGATCGTCAGCTTCGTGCTGATGGTCCTCTGCTGGGTGTCGAGCAACCAGACCGCCTCGCAGTACCTCCTTGTGCCGTATGTGCCGGGCGCCAAGGAGCTCATGGTGCTCACCGGCGCCATGGGCGGTGCGTGCCTCGGCTTCCTCTGGTTCAACTGCAACCCGGCACGGGTGTTCATGGGCGACACCGGCTCGCTCGCGCTCGGGGGGCTGCTCGCGTTCGTGGCCTTCTCGATCCGGCAGGAACTCCTGCTGCCGCTGATCGCGGGCATCTTCTACATCGAGCTCGGCAGCACCGCCCTGCAGGTGGCGTACTTCAAGTCGACGGGCGGGAAGCGCATCTTCCGCTGCGCCCCGATCCACCATCACTTCCACCTCGGCGGCTGGAGCGAGAGCCAGGTCGTGGTGCGATTCTGGATCATCACCGCGATCCTCGGGGCGCTCGCGCTCGTATCCGTGAAGCTGCGCTGATTCGCACCGCCCGATCCGCGCCGTCTCGCGTACCTTTCCCACATGGCATGGATGTCGGAACGACCGAAGCAGGGCGCACGCCGCGCCTTTAGCCGCTTCGACCGCAGGGTCGGAGCGCTGGCGGTCCTCGCGCTCGGTGCGCTCTGCGTCCTGTCGATTCAACTCATGCGCCTGTCGGTGGTCGAGCACAGCGTCCACCGTACGAATGTCGAGCGCTATCTCGTCACCAAGCGGCTCTTGCCGGCGCCACGAGGTCGCATCCTCGACCGCCGAGGCGAGGTGCTCGCCGCGGACCGCGCGAGTTGGGATGTGCTGATCGCCTACGACGCGATCGCCGGCCGCTGGGCGAGCGACATGGCGCGCCGCGAGCTGATCGCCGAACTGGGGCGCTCGCGCTGGCTCGAGCTCTCGGCGGGCGAGCGCGCGGCCGCGCTCCTCGAGCGGCAGCGGAAGTTCGATGGCATTCTCGATTCGGTGTACGCCCGCATCATGGAGGCGGGGGGATTTGACCAGGCGGAGCTCGACCGGCGCCTCGATGCCGTTCTCTCGCGCGCGGCGCGTGAGTCGACCTCGCGACGCCAGGCGCTCGCCGAACGCGAGACACGGCTCTTCGGCGACGATGCCCGGCTGGCCGACATCGATCGGGAGCGGGTGGCTTCGCAGCGGGGCTCGCATGTGATTCTTGCGGATGTCGCGGACGAGGTCGCCTTCTACTTCCAGCGCCTTGCGGAGGAGCTGCCCGGCGCCATCGAAGTCGAGCCGTCCACGCGTCGCACGCGGCCGTGGGACCAGGTCGTGTTCGAACTCGATCGCTCGGATTTCCCGTCGCCGATCCGTTCTTCGAAACGCGCCACGGTGACGCTGAACGGCGTGGCGGACCACCTGATCGGCACCACGCGGTCACAGGTCTTCCCCGATGAACTCGCGCGACGACCCCTGGTGAATGCCGAGACGGGCGAGATCGTCGACCTCGGCGGCTACCGAGCCGATCGCGATGTGGTCGGCGCGAGCGGGGTCGAGCGCGTGCGCGAGTCATCGCTGCGTGGCCTACGAGGCGTGATCGAGCGCCAGCTTGAGCGCGAGACGGAGCGGCGGCTCGATCCGCTTCCGGGCGGCGACACGCAGCTCACGATCGACATCCGGCTGCAGTCGCGGATTCAGGCGCTCTTCGCGCCCGAATCGCGACTCGCGACGATCCAGCAGTACCAGCGGGGCGTCGACCGGGAAGGCAACCCGCGTGGTGGTCCGCTCCCGCTCGGATACGAACTCGACGGTGCCGTGGTCGTGCTCGAGATCGAGACAGGCGAGATCCTTGCGGCCGTCAGTCATCCCACGATCGCGGACGGCGCGCTCATGTCGGCCGAGCGGCGCGCGCGTGAGACGCCAGGCATCTTCCGCCCGGTCGAAGGCGTCTACCCGCCGGGCTCGATCCTGAAGCCGATCGTGCTCTGCGCGGCTGCAGCGGAGGGCGTGGTGCGCCCTGGTGAGGAGATCGACTGCAAGGGGCACTACTTCGCCGAGCGAAACGATGCGGCGCGGTGCTGGATCTACCGACCCGCGGAGGGCCGTGACGCCACGCACGGTCCGCTCGACGCGCGGGGTGCGCTCGCTCGGAGCTGCAACATCTACTTCTATACGCTCGCAGCGCGCCTCGGCCCCGAGCGACTCGTGTCGTGGTTCGCGCGGTTTGGCGCAGGTCGCGCGCCGGGAACCGGGCTCGGCTTCGAGTCCTCGGAGGCTGGTTCGCTTCGCGGCGAAGCCGCAGGCAGCCTGCCGACCGAGGTTCAGTTGGCTGAGTTCAAGGAGCGCGGCGATCGCGTCTCGCCGATTCTCCTCGGCATCGGACAGGGGCCGCTTGCGTGGACGCCGATGCATGCGGCGAACGCCTTCGCCACGATCGCGCGCGGCGGGCGGTTCCTGCAGCCATGCTTCATCCGTGGCGAGTCGCGGCCTGCGGCGGTGGATCTCGGGATCCCGCAGACTGCGATCGACGCAGCGCTCGCCGGTCTCCGAGGCTCGGTCACCGAGGACTACGGAACCGGCCATCACCTCACGCTCGACGGCGGTGCGCGCGAACCGCTTTTCGGATTCGACGACCTCGATGTCTGGGGCAAGACGGGTACGGCCACGGCGCCGCTTCTCGCGCTCGACGGCGACCGTGACGGCAAGCCGGAGACGCGTGTCCGCACGGATCACGCATGGTTCGTCGGCCTCGTGGCGGAGAAGGGCGAACGACCGAAGTATGCGGTCGCCGTGCTCCTCGAGAACGGGGGGTCAGGTGGCAAGGTCGCCGCCCCGGTCGGTGCGGCGGTCATGCGGGCTATCGCGGCCGAGGGATACCTCGGCGAGCGCGCGCGGCATGGATCGGGTGGAGTGCCGAAGTCATGAGCCGCCGCGCGTTCACGCCAGCGGAACTTTACGAAGGCACGGAGCCCGCGCCGAGACCGCGCGTCCGCCTGACCTCGCCGGCGTGGATATGCGTCGGCGCGGCGCTTGCGCTCTCGATCCTCGGCGTGGTGGCGATTTCAACCACGGAGCCTGCCCTCGCGGCGCGGCAGGCGGTCTACCTCGTGGTCGGCGTCGCAGCGGCCGCCCTTGCGACGCTCGTGCCACCCCAGTCGCTTCGGATGGTGTCGTGGTTCGTGCTCGCGATCGCGGTGGCGCTCCTCATCTTCGTCCTGCTTCCGTTCGTCCCCAAGTCGATCGTGACGCCGCGCAATGGCGCACGCGCATGGATCGATCTCGGAATCGTCGACTTCCAGCCTTCGGAACTGGCGAAGATCGCCTTCATTCTCTGCCTGTCGCAGTGGCTCTCGCTGCGCGGGAGCCCGCGCACCGTGCGGGCGCTGCTTGTGCCGCTTCTGCTCCTCATGGGGCTCGTCGGGCTCATCGTGCTCGAGCCCGACCTGGGCTCGGCGCTCCTCTTCTTCCCGACGATTCTCGCGATGCTGATCGCCGCCGGCGTTCGATGGCGACATGTCATCGTCGCGCTGGTCGCGGCGGCTGCGATCGGTCCGATCGGCTACTTCGCGGCGTTGAAGCCGTACCAGCGCGCCCGCATCGATGCGATCGTGGCGCAGGTCAAGGGCGACACGCGCTTCGAGCGGGACATCGGCTTTCAGGGATGGCGCGCCATGCGGCTCGTCGGCTCTGGCGGGCTGCTCGGAAACGACGCGGATCATGCCCGGGCCCTCGTCGTCTACAACGCGCTTCCCGAGGAGCACAACGACATGATCTTCGCGGTCGTCTCCTGCCGCTTCGGCATGCTCGGCGGCGCTGCGACGCTCGTCTGCTACGGTCTCTATCTCGTCGGCGCGCTTGCGGTCGCCGTGTCGACGCGGGACGGTTTCTCGAAACTCGTCGCCGTCGGCATCGGTGCATTGCTCTTCTCGCAGATGGTGGTGAACATCGGCATGACGATCGGACTTCTTCCGATCACAGGCGTCACCTTGCCGTTCGTCAGCTACGGCGGGAGCAGCCTCGTGGCGTGCTGGGCGCTCACCGGTGTGCTCGTGAGCCTCGGCATCAGGCCGCCTGCGGGCGGAGACAAGGATCCATTCGATGCGTGATGCGCAATCCAAGCCCGAGCGCGGAGGCGAGCCCGACCGCGCGGCTCGCGAGGCAGAGCTCGCCCAGTGGCTCGCGTTCGACCCCGAGCCGGAGGCGATTCCCTGCGACGAGGCCGCGCGCGGACAGCTGTCGCGGCTCGGCGTTGAGCTCTCGGCCACCGAGGAGTCGCTGCTGGCGCGGTACCTCGGCATGCTGTTCGCGACGAACGAGCGCTTCAACCTCACGCGAATCGACAAGGAGAGCGCATGGAGCCGGCATGTCGTCGACAGCCTGACGCTCCTCGGGCCGCTTGCCTCGATGGAGACGGTCGAGAGCGCGATCGACATCGGCTCCGGCGGCGGGCTTCCGGCGATCCCGCTTGCGATCGCCCGTCCCGACATCGGGTTCACGCTGCTCGAGGCGACCGGCAAGAAGGCTCGGTTCCTCGAGGCGGTGGCGGCGCGCCTCGGGCTCACCAACATCGCGGTCGTTCAGACGCGCGCCGAGGCCGCGGCCCGAGGCGCGCTCCGCGAGAAGTTCGATGTGGCCACTTCGCGCGCCGTCGGAGCACTCGACGGGCTTGCGCTCATTTCGATCCCGTTCCTGCGGATCGGCGGGCTCATGCTTGCGATCAAGGGCGAGCGCGCACCCGATGAGATCGGGGCCGCCAAGCAGACGCTCTACGAGCTTCACAGCGCCGTGGTGGGCGAGATCCGCACCGAGACCAACACGATCGTGGCGATCGAGAAGCAGCGAAAGACCCCCGCGAAGTTCCCGTGAGCCTCGTGCTCAGGAAGCGTTCCAGTACGCGATGAGGATCGCGACATCCGCGTCGCCCACAACGCCGCTCTCATCAAGGTCGCCGGCACCCGACTCGCCCCAGTTCGTCAGGAGCAGGGCGAGGTCGCGTGCGGTCACGGCGCCATCATGGTCGAGATCGCAGCGGCGACGCAGCAAGGCTTCCTCGAAGAGCGGAGCATCGGCTGTGTTCACCGCGAGATCGCCATTGAAGTCGAATCGCATGCAGGCCGCGTTCGGAACGCCGGACGCTGCGATGCACGCCGACAGCGCCTCGCGATCGGTGCCGCTGAGATCGCCGTTGCCGTCGGCATCGCCGAGCAGAGCCGGATGGACGATCGTGTAGAGCCCGGGGAGCGCTCTCCCGATGGAGCGCACCGCACCATCCGGGAAATGGACGATCGCCGAGTCGAGCTGCCCGTGGAGCCGCGTGCCGAAGTGGAGCGCGAGGGTGTTCTGCCCGAGATATCCAACGCCACCGGCATGGATCTCCCGCACAACGGTGCGCTTCCCGATCCGGGCCTCGACGCGTGCGCCGATCGCATCGGTGTTGTGGTCGACACCCTCGAGCCTGAGGCGCACGCTCGAGGGTGCTGCGGTGGTGGAGTTGATGTAGAGATAGAGGTTCGCCCCGAGGTCGGAGACGATCAGATCGAGGTCGCCGTCGTTGTCGATGTCGGAGCTGACGCTCGAGTAGCTCCACCGCGTCGGGGCGCCTCCCGCGCCGCCGGCGTTCGGCACGAGGACGGCGGGGGCCAACCCCGGGTTTCGCCAGAGCTTGTTCGAAGCGAGCTGGTGGTTCACATAGAGATCGAGATGGGAGTCGTCGTCAAGATCGACGAAGAGCGCTCCCCATCCCGTCTCGAGGTCTTCGACTCCCCAAAGCGACTCGGCACGGACGAAGGTGCCGTCGCCTTGACCGAGCATGAGTGGATTGACCCCGAACACAGGTGCTTCCGAAGTCGGGATGTTGGTCACGAGAAAGTCGGGAAACCCGTTGCCATCGAAGTCGCCGCACGCCGTGCCCATCGAGAAGCACGCCACATCCGCGCCGCTTCCCGAGGAGATCTCCGTGAAACCCCCTGCGTCGTTGCGCCACAGCTGGTTTTCCTCGAACAGCGGCGAGAGATGGCCGCGATCGTTCGAGACATAGAGGTCTTGATCGCCGTCGAGATCGATGTCGCTGAAGACGCCGAGAAACGAACGCGCCGGCCGATTCAGGCCGATGGCCGGCGCAAGATCGACGAGCGCGGAGCGATCGTTTCGGTAGAGCCGACTTCGCTGCGACGGAGGCGGACTGTTGGAGGTCGCATACGACGCGAGGAAGAGATCGAGATCGCCGTCGCGATCGATGTCCGCGAGCGACACGGCTTTCGCGGGCGTGCCCGGCTGAAGCGAGGCTTCCAGCTGCATGGGCTCGAACTGCAGGCTTCCGAGGTTGCGGTAGATGCGCGAGGCCTGGTTGACCTGCGTGAGGACGATGTCGGGGAGACGGTCGCCATCGAGGTCAGCGATCGCGATCGCCGAGGCCTGTGGCAGTGCCGCGATCCCGGAGTTCGTCGAGACATTCGCGAAGTACCCGAGACCGTTGTTCCTGAAGACGCCGACCTGGCCGTTGAGCCGTCCGACCGCGACGATGTCGTCGTCGCCGTCGCGATCGAGATCGGCGCAGGCAACGCCGAACCCGTAGAGCCCGCTTGACTGTGGAATGGACTGGATCGGGTAGACGAGACCGCGGGCGCTCGCTTGGTTCGCAAGCGTGATCGACTCGGCGGCGACCTCGGGTTGCCCGATCATCGAGATCACGGTCGATGCGACAGCAACGGCGCCGCGACGCACCGAAGAGCCGACAGGTCCGATTCGACCAGCAGACATCGAAGACGAGACTACTTCACCGCGGGCGCCGTGCAATGAAAGACCAGGCGATTCAGGCGAGATGGACCGCCCGATTGCGGCGCTTCAGCGCGTCTCGCCCAGAAGGGCGTGGAGCGTCGCCGCAAACGCTGCGATCGTGCCCGCGTCAAGCGAGTAGGTCCCTCCGCGCAGTCCAAGCTGGGCGGGGAGATCGGTGAGGACGACTGGCGGGGCCGAGCCTCGCTCGACCACCGCGAGCTCTGCACGAACCGGCGAGGCGCCCCGGAAGAGTGCGATCGAGAGGCGCTGTTCGGACGCCTCCTCGAGCGAGTCGCCGACCGGGTTCGCACGGCCCGAGACGACCTCTGAAGCGGCCTCGGGCGCGGGCATGGCGCGCGCCGCCGCGAGCCCGCGGTGGAGCTCGATGCGCACCGCGAGCGAGCCGGAATCGCCGTCGCCGTGTTGCTCGATGTCGTCGACGATGCGTCCAACCGTCACCGTCAGCGATCCGTTGCGCCCGATGCGCCAGCGCAGCGACGCGCTCGCAGCGGCGGGATCGGTGGTTCGACGGGCATACTCGGCGGGCTTGGGTGCCATGCGGGTCATCGTGGTGCCCCCAGGACGCGTGCAAGGATCTTGGTGGCGCGCTCGATGCCCTTGCCCGACTTCGAGATGGTGTTCGCGAGACCGTCGAAGAAGACGCACAGCGCGAGGAGGTCCTCGATCTTCTGGTCGTGCGCCTTCTCGCGTTCGTTCTTTCGTCCACCGCGTTGCGACACCTTGCAGCCACCGAGCTGCTCGATCAGCGGATCGAACTCGCGTCGCTTCCGGGCGCGGAGAATCGTGTAGAAGAGCTTCCAGACATCCTGTTCCGCCTGATGGAACTCACGGCGATCGGTGGAGCGAGCGGCACCACGCGCACCTGCGGAGAGCTTCGGGTTGACGCGCTGCACCAGACCCCACTCGACCAGTTGCTTCAGGGTGGTCGAGACGCTTCCGCGCGAGATCGAGAGCCGCTCCATGATGTCCTCGGCGGCGAGCGGCTCGGCGGCGATGAAGAGGAGGGCGTGCACCTCGGCCATGCTTCGCTGGACCCCCCAGCGGGTACCCATTTCGCCCCAGAACCCGATGAACCGATCCTGCGCCGCGCGGATCTCCTCGTCGCGCGTCACATCGCCGCGCGTCACATCGCCGGGGGCAGGCGCAATGCCTGCTGCGGCTGTTTCGCGGGTGGCTCGGCGAGCGACGCTCATGAGGGAAAGGTACGGAGCACGCACGCCCCGCGCAACCGAAGTTTCAGAAATTTCTGAAACTTCGGTTGCCTGTGTCCCCACGCAGCGCCTGAGGAGTTGTGCGCATGCGGACGACGCCAAGCAAACGGCCCCGTCCAGAGGACGGGGCCGTTGAATGGGTGAGATGTGCTGACGGCGTCAGCCGCCAGATCAGCGGAAACCGGTCTCGGTCGCGCTCGGTGCCGAGGTCGCGCCGTTCGAGGCGCGCGTGCGCACCTGATACTCGTACACGGTGCCCGGCACGGCGGTGGTGTCGAGATGCAGCGCCTGGCTCACCGTGCGGATCAGGGTGAACGCAGCGGTCGAACCCTGCGGACGACGCCAGACCTGCCAGGTGACATTGCTGGTGGCGCCGGTCGGCGTCCAGCTCACCTGCACATGGCCAGCGATCGTGCCATCCGAGGCGGTCACGCCGGTCGGCGGAAGCACCGTCGGGTAGCCGGTGTTCGGCGAGCCGCGATCGCTGTAGCTGTTGAACTGCGAGGACTTGCCTGCAACGGCGTAGACATAGACCTCGCCGGCAACAGCGGTCGTATCAACGAACGAGAGCGTCGTCGACGGGAGATCCGAGGCGAGCGGGGTCGCAGGCCACGGGTCGCGACCCGAACGCTTGCGCCAGACGGTGTAGGCCGACGGATTCCAGGTCGAAGGCTTCGTCCAGGTGAGCGAGACCGACGATGCCGTTCCGTCGCTGGCCGCAGTCATCGCAGGCGGCGGCAGGACGAAGCCGAGGTCGATGTCGCTCGGAGCAGAGAGACCCTGGAGGTTCGAGAAGGAACGAACCTTGTAGGTGTACGACACATCAGGCAGCGCCTGGAGGTCGTTCCAACGGGTCGCGCTACCCGACAGACGGGAAACCTCGATGAACGGTCCACCGGCCGTCGAGCGGTACACATAGACCGAGTTGACGGTGCCGGGGAGCGACCAGGTCAGGCGGATGCGATCGGTGAGCGGGGGCGTCGTGCTGTTGATGCCGCCGGTCGCGATCAGGTTGCTCGGGCCAGCGGGGGCGCGGAAGCCCGAGTCGGCCGACGGAGCGCTGACCGTGCTGGCAGTGACCTGCGCACGAACCTCGTAGTAGTAGACGACGCCAGAGTCGGTCGACGGCGGCGGACCAGGGTTGGTGTCGCCATCCAAGTCCGGCCACGCCGGATCGAACTCACCGTAGGTGCCGATGTCGTCGTAGGTGAGCGACGAGGCAGGGACCTCATCGATCTTGAGCGGAGTCGCACCGGCGGTGCCGCGGTAGATCGCGTAGTTCAACGGCGTGTAGCCGGCCGGAGCTTCCCAAACCAGCGAGATTCGATCGGAGAACTCACCGTCAGACGCCTCGAGCGCCGTTGGGCCGAGGACGCCCTTGAACCCCTGATCGGGACCGACCCAATCCGACGGAGCGCCGGTATCGACGCGGACCGCGCGGATGCGGTACTCGTAGTTCGTGCCGACCGCTGCGGAGAAGTCGTCGTAGGTGGTCGCCGTCGCCGAGACATTCGGCGCAAGCGACGCGTACGCGCCGCCACCCGCAACGCGACGCTCGATCTCGAAGCGAGACGCTGCAATCGCCGGAGCGATCCAGGTCAGGCGAACGGCGTCCACGAATGTGCCGTCGGAGGCCTGGAACGAGGCCGGGTCATAGATCGGGCACGGCGTGGAGAGGCAAGCCGCTCCGCCGAGGAAGGCATCCATCTGCGCCTTGTTTGCCGCAGCGAAGTTGAGCACGACATTCGCCAGTCCGCCGGGGCAGAGGTGGCAGTAGCTCATGATGGTGCCGTTGGAGATGCACGCGCCGCCGACGCAGTTGTCCACGCCAAGATCGTGCGTGTGGTTGCATCCGCAGTTGTGACCCATCTCGTGAGTCGTCACCATGATGTCCCAGTTCTGCGGGCTGTTGTTCTGCAGCGGGAACGGGAAGAATCCGGACAGGTTGCCGGAGACGGCGAAGCCGATCTCGGGGCTGCAGACGGCGTTCAGGTACGCGACGCCGCCGCCGAGGTTTCGTGCGGAGATCAGGTGCGCAAGGTCGCGCGGGTTCGAGCCCGCCGGACCACCGCCGCCGCCCCATGCATTCACGAACTGGTCGAGCTGTGCGCCCGAACCGCCCGCGGTCCAGGGGTCGGTGACGCCCTGCGACCAGATACGGAGGAAGCTCATCAACGGATAGAGGTTCTGCTCCTCGAGGTAGATCACATTCATGCCCGCAGCGATCTGCGTGGCGTAGTCGACCGCCGCCTGATCGCTCGAGAAGAGACCGCGGAACTCGTTGTCGGTCTCGAACGCCATCTGGAGCACCTTGCAGGTCGCGAGTTCGGCGACGCCGCCGTCGCCAGCGCCCTCGCCAGGCTGTCCGCCCTCACGCACCTCGCAGGTGTACTCGAACCAGTTGATCGCGCCCTCGGGAAGGTTGTCCATGTCCGAGATGACGACTGGCATCTCGCCGCGCGGGCCGTTCGAGATGCTGAAGATGCGACCCTCGATGCTGATGAAGCCCGCGACCGAGGTCGGCGAGAACGAGAGGTAGACGATGCTGTTGTCGACGCCGGTCACGCGGCCACGGAAGGTGCGAGCCATCGGGGCGAGCGAATAGTCGGCGACGGGCTCGCCGTCGGCGCCAGGCTTCATCACCGCAACGGTCGTGTCCTGATCGGTGACACGGAACTCGGTCAGCCAGAGGTCACGCAGCGTGCCGTCTGGAAGCGGGAACTGGACGAGATCGAACACTCCCTGCATCGGGATCATCTCGACGAGTTCGGGGAGGAAGTCGACCTCGATCGCGCCCTTGATGCGAACCGAAGGCTTCGCAGTCGGGAGGAATGGCGAGAGGAACACTTGGCGCTCGTCAACAGGGCGAGCCGAGTCCGCGGCGACGAGCGGATTGCTCGGCGTGGCGAGGGCGGTCGCGGTCATGCTCGAGCCGAACGACGCGGTGCAGCAGAGCACCGAGGCGATCGCAGGCGCAAGCATCGAAGCAAGCGTGGAGAGGGCGGAGTTTGTCGTCTTCTGCATCTTCGGGTCTTTCTTCGTTTCTGGACTGCTCGGTCGTCTCGTTCGCCTGAGGGTGCAGTGCCCGCAGGCGATGCGCGGGAGCCTCGGTTTGCCCCCGCGGACGCGCCGAATCAGGTTCGATTCGGTCCGTCCGGGTCGGGCGCTCGCGCTGAGTTCAGATCTTCGATTCTCTTTCGGTCGGACGGCGGAACTGTCATCGGAACTTGAAGCGCAACCCGCCGAGGAGCGCTCGGCGGGTTGCGATGTGTTCAAGAATCAGAGCGGATTGAGCGGGACATTGACCCCGATGTCGATGAGGTCGTGATCGACCGTGTGGCGACCCGTCGCGCCAAGACCACAGGTCCAGACGCGCATGTCGATCGTGTTGTCGGTCGAGAGATACGGGCCATAGGCAGAAAGCTGCGGGAGGTTGAAGGTGATCGGCTGGGTCTGCGTCGTGAGGAACTGCGCGCCGAAGAACTCGTACCGACCCGTGTCGTTGTTGAAGATGAATGCTCCGCAGATCACGAAGTTGCGGGTCGCACGCGAAACCAGCTGGAGGTTGAGGCTGTTCACCGACTCCTCTGGGTTCGGGAGCGTCACTTCCTTGACGACGCGCACATCGGTCGTGCGACCAGTCGACATGTAGGTGAGTCCCTTCGCGACGTCTCCAGCCGTACGGGGCTGAGCGACGATGCGGAGGTAGTTCTCGTCCGCAACCTTGATCTGGAACGAGTTCCAGGCGTAGCCGGCAAGCTGGCCGCCGGTGATCACCTCGACGGTGGAGGTGTTGCCGCCGAAGAGGTCAACGCTGAGCAGCGTCGCGGGAAGCTGCTGCAGGTTCGGGATCGGTCCGATCGGGTGGAAGGTGCACGCGCAGCCAATCGGGAGGCACTCGGTCTGCGTGCAGGCCGGGGTCGCGCAGGAGTCGGCGGAGAACGGAGGACCTTCGCGGAACGGAAGGTCGCGCTCGTCACCGGTCGCGAACGGGCACTGGAAGTACGCGCTCGGCGTCGTTGCGATCACGGTACGGGCCTGGATGGGAGTGATCGGCGTGCCGTAGAACTGGCGAGCCGCGCCCTGCATGCGGGCGACGATACCGCTGACCATCGCTGCCGCAGCGGAGGTGCCGCCGAAGGTCTGCGTGTAAAGACGCAGGCGGTCAACCTGGAGTCCAGGAGCGATCGTCGACGGCGGCTGGTCATTCGTGCCTTGGAAGAGGAACGTCTCGGGGTTCGGCACGGTGGTGTTGTTGAACGAGGTGCTCGCGCCCGTCGTCACGACGCCGAAGCCCCACGCGGTTGCGTCGGCGGTCTCGTCTGCAGCCGTCGCGCTCTCGCCCTCGTAGTTGCTGCCCGGATAGCGGATGTAGACGAGGTTCTCAGCGGTAAGGTCCTGCTCGCAGCAGGCGTATCCCGGCATCGGGGAGGTGCCGTTGAGGAAGTTGCCCGGCCACGAGGCGGTCACGATGATCGCGCCGACATCTTCGTCGGACGATCCCTGGATCTCAGTGGCGCCCGAGCCTGCGGCAACCACGCTCGTGATGCCGAGGTCTGTACCGAGCGCGATGAGCGTCGAGTAAGCCTCAGACGAGGTCACGGGCTGCACGGTCGCAGTCGGGGTGTCCGGATCGGGGAAGTAGGGGATCGCGCCCTGGAAGCCCCACGAGAAGTTCAGGACGTCGCCCTGGGTGAACTCGGAGAACGCGCTGGTGATCGCGTCCTGCGCGCGGAAGCCGCTCTCAGCCGAGATGATCGGGAAGAAGTAGCCCTGCGCGTTGGGAGCCATGCCGGTCACGCCGAAGCCGTTGTCGGCCGCGAGCAGGACGCCCATGACATTCGTGCCGTGGTTAGTGCTGATCGAGCCCTGCTCGGCGAAGACGGGCGAAACGCCCGGCTCCTGAATGATGCGCGGGACAGCGAGGAGCGGGCCCTCCCACGGGCGCTGCGGGTTCTTCGCGGGGCCTGCGAGGATGAAGTCCTCGTGGAAGACGGTGCCCGAGGTCTCGAGGATGCCGACGCGCACGCCGCCGCCACCGAGGTACGGATTGTCGAGCGGATCGCCGCCCTGATAGAACTCCCAGATCAGGTTCTGGAAGTCTTCCATCTCCTTCAGCGCGAAGCCGTGACCGGAGAAGCCGAGCTCGCCGCCACCGATGGCGCCAGCCCAAGTCTCGCCGACACCCTGAAGGTCGAACAGCTGCGCGGGTCGGGGACCGCCCTGGGTGTAGTACTGGAAGCCCTGCAGTCCCTGCGCGGTCTCCTGGAGGGCGAGGTCTGGCGAGACATCGTTGTCCGGCTCAGGAATGACGCACGAGCTGAACTGTCCCGAGAGCACGAGGTTCGCGCAGGTCGAGTCCCACGCATCGCTGCAGCAGGTCGGATCGACCAGGCACACGGAGTTGCAGCACGCAGGCTGGTTGCAGCCGCGGCCAGAGTGAGGCGTCACGCAGTTCGCGTTCTGGAATTGGTCGTACACCGGATCAAAGGTCTCGAGCGCCACCGGGTCTGGCGCCGGGAGTTCGAAGCTGAAGCACGGGTCGTAGGGGCCGGTGTCCGGCGCGGGATCGTAGACCGTGCCCGCGCAGACGAGGTTCGCCCACGCGGCGCAGTAGACATCCCATCCGCCCGTGTCGTTCTCGTCGACGCAGGTCGGGTCGAGGTCGCCGACCTGCTCGCAGCAAGTGACATCGTTGCAACCGAATGGACGGGGATCCGCGTTCGGATCGGGGTTGCAGTCGGTGCGCACGATCGCGTCGTCGCCGGGGAAGGGATTGGTGCAGGTGCCCGAGGGGCGCTCGCAGGCGGTCGGGTTGTTGGGGTCGCAACCAGCCTGGAGGTTGTGGTGGTGGCGCTCGATGCTGATGTACTCGACCGAGCCGAGCCCGTTCAGCGCGCGGGTTGCGTCGAAGATCGACTCCATCGGGACGCCGGACACGAAGATCATGCCCGCGAGGTCGGGCTGCTCGCGGCCGCTGAGATCGCGTGCGCGCGACTCGAGCAGGGCGAGCTCGCTCTCCGACTTGCGGATCCACTGGCGGGTCACGCCACCGAACTTGGCGAGGATCGCGCGCGCCTCGGAGAGATCTGCGCCTGCGTCGCTCGCGAGGCTCGCGCCCGAGATCGGCGCGCGCGCCTTGACCTCATCGCGGAACTTGATGACGAAATTGCCGGTGAGGGCGTCGAAGGATGGGACAAGTCCCATCCCGCGGAACTTCTTCGGCAGGAGCGCTTCGACTGGATCGCGCTTCGAGAACGGCTTGCGCGGAGCAAACTTCTTCGCGAGCGCGGTCGACGCAGTGCCCTCTGGGGTGCTGGTCGGCGCCGCGGCGACGGCTGCCTGAGTCAAGAACGCAGCGCTCGCTGCCAGCGAGAGCGTGATTGCCACGCCGCGCGCCGAACAGAGCGAGAAGAGATTGCTGACATTCTTACTGGCGTGGAAACGCACGGTGGAACGGAAGTCTGTACGCATGGTTCTGTTTCTCACGGCCGGCCCGTCGCGATGCAGGTCGGCGCAATTGTTCGCGCATTCATTCGCGCGCCGTTGTTGGCGGCGGCGACTCTCAGATGGCCATCTCGTCGATCTTGCTGTGGTCTTGAAGTGTTCTGACTGGGCTCTTGTCCGTCCGAGCCGGGGGGCTCGTCCGCGGAAACCCTTCGGGCGACCGCGGCGGACTGGTTCGGGCAACATCACACCGAGGTGAGGTTCTTAGATACGCAAGGCGAGTCAGGTTGTTGAGCCCTGCACTCGACTTTGTACTTGCGGGTTGCTTGCTTCAGTGAAGCTTTCGAGGAAGCGTCTTGTTTCAAACTTGACTCGGAACATGACTCGGAACATGACTCGGAACAGCGGCTCTCCCTCTCGCACGACGGCAACACCGCCTCCGCGCGCGAGGAAGCGGACGGGTCATTGGAGACCCGCCCACCGAGCCTGCGACTGTAACAGAAAGCGCGCGCCGTGGGACTCAGAGTCAGGGTTTTCGGACATGCCCCGCGGGGGTTCCGTGGCATCTCACGGAATCGCGCCGAAGCCAAGCGGGGCGGTGCGCTCAGCCGAGGGCGGGGGCTGCCGCGGACTCGATGGATCGGCCGATGTCGCGTCGGTAGAACGCGCCTTCGAAGCGAATGCGGGAAGCAGCGAGGTTGGCGAGATCCCGCGCACGAGCGAGGTCGCGGGCGAGTGCGGTGACGCCCAGGACGCGACCGCCGTTGGTCACCACCTTGCCGCCCTTTCGGGCGGTTCCGGCGTGGAAGATGATGATGTCCTCGCCCGCTGCGCGCTCGACCGAGCGTGCCTCGTCGAGCCCCTCGATCTCGAGGCCCTTCGGGTAACTGCCCGGGTAGCCCTTGGAGCAGACGACAACGCAGCAGGCTGCACGCTGGTCGAAGGAGAGCTCGGTTTCGTCGAGTTGCCCGGTCGCCGTCGCCCAGCAAAGCTCGACGAGATCTCCCTTCAGCCTCGCCATGATCGGCTGCGTCTCGGGATCGCCAAAGCGGGTGTTGAACTCGAGGACCTTTGGACCGGCGGGGGTCAGCATCATGCCTGCATAGAGCACGCCGCGGAAAGGGATGTCCATCCGCTTGAGGGCGTCGACCGTCGGCACCAGCACATCGCGCTCGACGATTCGAAGGAGCTCCGGTGTCGCGCGCGGCGTTGGGCTGAATGCGCCCATGCCGCCCGTGTTAGGCCCCGTGTCGCCCTCGCCCACGCGCTTGTGATCCTGCGCCGGATCGAGGATCCAGAAGCTGCGGCCGTCGCACAAGGCAAGCACGCTCACCTCCGGACCTTCGAGCAGTTCCTCGATGAGGATCGTCGCGCCCGCGTCGCCAAAGACCTTCTTGACAAGGCAGGCCTCGACGGCGGCGCGCGCCTCGGCGACGGTCTTGCAAACCACGACACCCTTGCCCGCGCAAAGTCCCGTGGCCTTCACGACGCAGCCATCGACGCGGGTCTCGACGAACGCCAGCGCTTGATCGGCGTCCGTGAACACCCGGCCGTCGCCCGTTGGTACGCGAGCCGCCCGCATGACCTGCTTCGCGAACGCCTTGTCCCATTCAAGCTGGGCACCGGCGCGACTCGGGCCGAACACGACGCGCCGCGGAGGGTCGGCGAGCTTGGTCGCGAGGTCGGCGGCGAGCGGAGCCTCGGGGCCGATCACCACGAGCGAAATCTGCTCGCGCTCGCACCAGCGGCAAAGGCGAAACGCGTCGTTGATCGGTTCCGGGCAGGCGCGGCCGAGATCGAGGATTCCCGCGTTGGCGTCCGCCTCGACCCAGAGCGTGCCGAGGCGCTTGCTCTGCTTGAGTTTCCAGGCAAGGGCGTGCTCACGGCCACCGGTGCCGAGGAGGAGAACATTGACCGTGTCGGGGCAGCGCAGTTTGCTCATGAAGGCAGCCACTCTACCCGCGAACCGTGTTAGATTGCCTGACCACCTCAGGGTTTCCTCCATGCTCAGCGACCGCTCCACTCTCGTCTGCGGCCAGACCCGCCTCCTCCGCACGCTCTCCAGCAGCCTTGCCTCCGTGGTCGCCGTCGCCGCGCTCGCGGTCGGCTCACAGGCGGGCGCCCAGTCGCCCGAGCTCCTGAAGAAGCTCAACGAGCCTTGGTCGCGCGTGACCGAGCAGTCGCGAAGCGCGACCCGTCTCTTCACCGCCTACCTCGACCTCACGAAGCCCCCGCAGGAAGTCGGCGCGGACTTCAACCTCAAGACGATCTACCCGGGCATGGAGGGCTTCGATGCGGTCGCCAAGTGGGCGGCTGACAACGGCAACATGGGCAAGGCGCTCATCGACCTGCAGAACTGCCAGGTCCTGGGCGTTCCCTACGGCACCGAGGGCGTCGATCCGAAGTTCGTCGAGCGCGGTCTGGTCGTGTTGATCGCGCCCGGCGGCGACCTCACCAAGGTCGAGTTCCCGTATCTCAAGGCGCTCGAGACGATCTCGGCCTATGTGACCGCCGACATGTACCGACTCTGCGAGGCCGGGAAGTTCGATGAGGCGTTCGCCGTCGGCGTGGCGCACCTGCGCGTCATGCGACAGGCTATCGACGCGCACATGCTCGAGGAGAAGCGGTTCTCGATGACCATGCTGGCCGACGCGATGTCGGTGCACCGCGACATCATCTTCACCTACAAGGACAAGCTGAGCATCGATCTTCTTCGCAAGCTTGCGACGAAGGAGTATCCGTTCCTCAAGCCGACCGACAACGAGCGCCTTCGCCGCATCTCGATTCCCGAGGGCGATCTGCTTGTCGCGAACGAGCTGATGCAGTCGGTGTTCGACGACACCGGTCAGGCGGACCAGGCCAAGTTTGCGGCCACCTTCTCCAGCATGCAGTCGCGCGAGGAACCGTTGACCGGCTTCGGCGCGGCCAAGCGCTGGGAGCGGGTTGCGGGCGTGCACGGCTCGCTCGACGCGAGCTCGATCAAGATGAACGCCATCTACGACGACTGGTGGCGTCGCTGGCGCATGCGCCCGTACGACCCGATGATGGCGCTTCCCACCGAGTTCTCTGTGGTGAATCCCGTCAAGTACGCGGCTGTGGTCTTTGCGATTCGTGACATCGAGACGCTGTTCGACCTCCGTCGGCGTCTCGTCACCGAGTTCTGCGGTCTCGTGTCGGGCGCTGGCCTCTGCGGCTACCGCCTGCAGTTCGAAGACTGGCCCAATGACATCGAGAAGGCCTACGCGCGCTTCTTCCCGAAGCGCTTCGACTTCGATCCGTATGACCGCGCGTACGGCCGCATGCGGTACGAGTACCTCGGCACCCGCGAGCGCGGCATCGAGAGCGAGTACGGCCGCCTCGAGGTGACCGGCTGCATCCTGTACGCCCGCAACGACGACGGCGAGTTCAACGACGCCGCCCGTCACGCCGAGGGCGGCAAGATCGGCGACTTCGTGGTGTGGCCGCCGCTGCGCGCATACTCGCGCCAGCAGGGCGAGTGAACCCGTCGCGGTTCTGTTCGAGAAACTGAGATCGGAAACGGAGCAACGATGGGCTCACACGCTGGTGCGTCGAACGGCGACATTGAGAAGCTGGTGGTGATCGGATCGGGTCCGGCGGGGTGGACTGCGTGCATCTACGGTGCGCGCGCCAACCTGTCGCCTCGCGCGATCATCGGCGTGCCGGCGTCGAATCCAGCGCCCGTGCTGCCGGGTGGGCAGCTGATGCTCACCACCGAGGTCGAGAACTACCCTGGCTTCCCGCACGGGGTTTCGGGCCCGGAGATGATGGATCTCTTCCGCAAGCAGGCTGAGCGTTTCGGAACGCGGATCACCGACGCCGATGTGGTGCGTTGCGACTTCACGCAGCGCCCGTTCGTCCTCGAGACGAGCGAGGGCGAGACGGTTCGCGCCCACGCGGTCGTCATCGCGACGGGCGCGACGGCGAACTGGATCGGATTGCCGAACGAGATTCGCCTCGCCATGAACGGCGGCGGCGTGAGCGCGTGTGCGGTGTGCGACGGCGCGCTGCCGGTCTACCGCGACCAGCCGCTCGCGGTGGTCGGCGGCGGCGACACGGCGATGGAGGAGGCGAGCTATCTCACGAAGTTCGCGTCGAAGGTGTATGTCATCCATCGCCGCGACTCGTTCCGTGCGTCGAAGGCGATGCAGGCGCGCATCCTCGACAACCCGAAGGCCCAGCCCGTGTGGAATTCGGTCGTGGTCGATGTCATCGGCAAGGACTTCATCGAGGGCGTGCTCCTTGAGAATGTCGTGACCAAGGAGCGGACGACGCTTCCGGTTCGTGGCCTCTTCATCGCGATCGGGCACTCGCCCGCGACGAAGTTCCTGCAGGGCACGGGCATCGAGTTCGACGAGAAGGGCTACATCGCGCTGAAGACGCGGTCGAGCCGCACCAACATCGAGGGCGTGTTCGCGGCGGGAGATGTCGCCGACTCGAACTACCGTCAGGCGATCACCGCGAGCGGCATGGGCTGTCAGGCCGCGATCGACGCGGAGCGCTGGCTGGCCGAGCACGGCGTGCATTGATTCCGCCGCTTTGCGGTGGAGTCGTTTGAGCGGTCGCGGCTGCGGCCGCTTCCTCCGGTGGTTGGTGAACGAAGGCGGCTGACGCGAGCGGCCGCGGCTCAAGCGGCATCCGGCGCCACGCGCGTCATGATCTTGGCGACCACGCAGTCGCCCCAGACATTCACGACCGTCCGGCACATGTCGACGAGGCGGTCGACGCCGATGATGACGCCGATCGCGGCGATCGGCAGCGGCTCGATGCCGCGTCCTGCGATCGTCGAGTTGACCGCCGTGATCACGATCACCATGGTGACGAGGCCGGCGCTTGGGATTCCTGCAGCGCCGATCGCGGCGAGCACGCTCGTGACGACCACCAGCACGATGTCGGAGAACGCGAGGTCGACGCCGAACAGCTGGAAGAGGAAGAGGACGACGACCGCCTCGTAGAGCGCGGTGCCGTCCATGTTCATCGTTGCGCCGAGGGGCACGCAGAAGTTCGTCGCGCGCTTCGAGCAGCCGCCTTCGCGGATGCAGGTCTCGATGGTGACCGGAAGCGTCGCGTTCGAGCTCGAGGTCGAGAACGCCGTGAGGAACACGCGTCGCATGTTCCAGAGGAGCGTCCAGCCGTTTCCGCCGCCGAAGACCTTGCAGTACAGCGGCAGGATCAGGAACGCGTGGATCGCGAGGCCAGCGATCGCGACCGCCATGTAGCCGAGGACGGGCGACGCGATGTTCTGGAGGCCGATCTTCGCGACGACTGCGGTCACGAAGAAGTAGAGGCCGATCGGCATGATCCAGAGGATCCAGCCGATGATCGTCATCACGCCATCGAGGAGCGACTGGAAGATGCCAAGCGCAGGCTTTCCGCGGTCGCCCGCGGCGGCGAGGCCGAGGCCGAGGAGGATCGCCGAGAAGATCGCCGCCATCGTCGAGCCCTCGACCATGTCCTTGATCGGGTTGCGCGGGATGATCTGCGAGAGGATGTTGAGCCAGGCTCCGGCGACGCCCGTCGACTGCGCCTCCTGCATGCGCTGCGCGCGCGTGCCGTCGGCCGCGAACTCGCGCGAGGCCTGCTGCATGAGCGCGTCGCGCGTCTCGGTCGGCACGCCGACGCCTGGCGCGAAGTATTCGATCATGGCGGCGCCGAGCGAGGCGGCGATCAGCATGCTCAGGACATACAGGACGACCGTGCCGAGTCCGAGCTTGCCGAGTTTCGCGGGGCCGCCCACCGACGCGATGCCGCAGGCCACGCTCAGGAAGACGATGGGGATCACCAGCATCTGCAGCGGGCGGACGAGGAGATAGTCGCCCGCGAGCTGCCAGTACGCGCCCGGTGCGCCGCCCTGCGAATGGATGATCTGCCCAGTCGCCACCGCCGCGAGAAGGGCCCCGAACATGAAGGTGGTCTGGAGCTTCGCGCGCTTGGTCGACATCGCCATGGGCGCGATCCTACCTCAGCCGCGGCGCAGGCATGCCGAAGGGCCTCCCAAGCGACATGCCCCGGCCGAAGTCGACCGGGGCATGCGTGGTTCGTGCGGGAATTCGAGGCGTCAGACGCGCGCGGGCTGCTCGGGCGCCGTCGACTTCACATGGGTCTCGACGAGTTGCGCGGGGTCGACCGGGCCGGGGGCGTCGGTCATGAGGTCCGCGCCCGACTGCGTCTTCGGGAACGCGATCACATCGCGGATGTTGTCGGTTCCGACGATGTGCATGACGAGGCGGTCGAGGCCGAACGCGATGCCGCCGTGCGGCGGGGCGCCGAACTTGAGCGCATCGAGGAGGAAGCCGAACTTGGTCTTCGCGTCCTCCTGCGTGAGGCCGATGAGCTTGAAGACCGTCTCCTGCACCTTCTGGTTGTGGATTCGGATCGAGCCGCCCGCGATCTCGCTGCCGTTGAGCACGAGGTCGTAGCCGGCCGAAAGGCACGCGCCTGGATCCGAGTCGAGGATCCCGAACTGGTCGGGATTCGGGCTCGTGAACGGGTGGTGCAGCGCGACCCAGCGCTTGCCGTCGTCGTCCCACTCGAACATCGGGAAGTCGACGACCCAGAGGAAGTTCCACTTGCCCTCGGGCACGATCTCGAGGTCGCGCGCGATTCTTTGGCGCAGTTCGCCGAGCGTCTTCGTGGCGATGTCGTAGTGGTCGGCCGCGAAGACGACCACATCGCCCGGAACGAGTCCGAGCGCGGCCGTGAGTTCCGCGCGCACGGGCTCGAGGAACTTCGCCACGCCCGTCTCGAAGCCGTTCGCGCCGAGCTTCGTGTACGGAATGCCGCCGGCCTTGAAGGTCTTCGCGAACTCGCTGTAGCCGTCGAGCACCTTGCGCGTGAGCTTCTCGTTCGGCGCCGGGATGCGGATCGCCTTCACGACGCCCTTGCGGCCGGCCTTGACCTTTGCGAGCGCGTCCTTGAAGACGGCGAACTCGGTCTTGGCCGCGATCTCCGAGACATCGCGGGTCTCGAGCCCGTAGCGGGTGTCGGGGCGGTCGATGCCGAAGCGCTCCATCGCGTCCCAGTACGACATGCGCGGCACTTCGCCGATGTCGTAGTCGAAGAGTTCCTTCCAGAGGCCGCGCGCGAAGCCCGTCATCATCGACATGACATCCTCGCGCTCGACGAAGCTCATCTCGAGGTCGATCTGGGTGAACTCGGCCTGGCGGTCGGCGCGCGGATCCTCGTCGCGCATGCACTTGCAGATCTGGAGGTAGCGGTCGCAGCCGGCGACCATGAGGATCTGCTTGAAGAGCTGAGGGCTCTGCGGAAGCGCGTACCACTTGCCCGGGTGGAGGCGGGCCGGCACGATGAAGTCGCGCGCGCCTTCGGGCGTCGTCTTGATGAGGAGCGGCGTCTCGATCTCGAGGAAGCCGTTCTGGCTGAAGTAGTCGCGCGCGAACTTCGTGATGCGCGAGCGCGTGTGCAGGATGTGCTGCATGCGCGGACGGCGCAGGTCGATGTAGCGGTACTTGAGGCGCGTCTCCTCGCCGATCTTGTCCGCCTCGCGGTCGTCGGGGAGGATCGGCGGGGGCTCTGCGGAGTTGAGGAGCTCGAGCTTCTCGGCGACGAGCTCGATCTCGCCCGTCTCGAGGTTCGGGTTCGAGCCACCGGCGCGGATACGGACCTTGCCGGTCACGGCGATCACATACTCGCGGCGCAGCGTCCTCGCGAGGCTGACGAGGTCGGCGGGCGACTGCTCGAGGTCGAACACCACCTGGCAGAGCCCCTCGCGGTCGCGAAGGTCGGCGAAGATCAGACCCCGTCCCTGGTCGCGGTAGGTGTTGATCCAACCCGAGAGCGTGACCGTCTGTCCGACATGGCTCGCCCGCAGGGAGCCACACATGTGCGTGCGCTTGAGCATAAGGGGCGGGATGGTACCCGTTGCGGCGGCGCGGGGGGCGCTCGGAATCGGTAGTCTTCCTGCATGTCCGCCGCCCGCAAGGTGGTTCTCTTCACCGCCCAGGAACCCTCGGGCGACGCGCACGCAGCGCCCGTGATCGCACGGCTGCGCGAGGCGTACCCGGACATCGAGCCGGTCGCGTGGGGCGGGCCGAGGATGGCGGAGGCGGGTGCGACCATGCTCGGCCGCACCGCGGACGACGGGGTGATGGGTCTGGCGGGGATCTCGAAGGTGGCGGAGGTGAAGCGCCTTCACGACGAAATCGTCGCGTGGGCGCGTCTCAATCCAGTCGCGGTCCACATGCCGGTCGACAGCCCGAGCGCGAACTATCCGCTGTGCGCGCGGCTCCGACCGCTTGGCGCGCGCATCGTGAATCTCGTGGCGCCACAACTCTGGGCGTGGGCGCCGTGGCGCATCCGCAAGGTTCGTCGGCTCTCCGATGTCATGCTCTGCCTTCTGCCGTTCGAGGAAGAGTGGTTCCGCTCGCGCGGGGTCACCGCGAAGTTCGTCGGCCATCCCGTGCTGTCGAAGCCGCTTGACCTCGCCCGGTGCGCGGAGGAGGCAGGGCGTCTGCCGGCCGCCTCGCCGCGCGTCCTGCTCCTGCCTGGCTCACGGTCGAGTGAAGTACGGCGGAACGGACGGTTGATCGCGGACGCCTTCGCGCTCGTGCGTGCGGCCATGCCCGGCGCCCGCGCCGTCGCGGTGGCGTCGAACGAGGCGAACGCGCAGCGATTCCGCGCCGAGCTTGGCGACAAGGTTCCCGAAGGCGTCGACATCGTGGTGTCGGGCCGCGAGGTCAGTCTCGAGGGCGCGCTTGCGTGGTGCGATCTTGCGCTCGCCGTGTCTGGAACGGTCAGCCTCGACTGCACGCGGCAGGCGAAGCCGGTGATCGGGGTCTACCGGACGAGCTTGCCGGAGGCGCTCGGTGCGAAGCTCGTGATTCGCGCGCCGAGCCTGCTGCTCCCGAACATCCTCGCCGGCCGACGAATCGTGCCTGAATTCGTGCCGTACGCGGGCGGCGCGCGTCGCATCGCCGACGAGGCGCTTGCGATCCTCGGCGACCCGGCACGAAGCGGTCGGATCGAGCGCGACCTGCGCGCGGTCGCCGATCAGTTCCTTGGCCGGGACCCTGCGCCGATCGCGGCGGAGATCGTCGCCCGCGAGGCGCGCGGAATGCGCGTCGACAACGCGGCGCTTGACGAAATCGTGCGCGCATTTTCCTAACCGGCGCCGCGCGCGCGCTACACTCCGCGCCGCTCGCTGCTTCGCTGCGGCGAACCGCAACACGCAAGGAGAATGTCGATGGTGCATCTGGTTGGTCAATCGGATCCTGGCTCGATGGTCGTCATGATCGGTCTCGGACTGATCGCCGTCGTCGCGTTGATCGGTGCGCTTTACTTCATCGTGACGCGCTGGATCGTGAATGTCGGCTCGAGCGAGATCGTCATCACCGAGCGCCGCTTCTCCGGCAAGCGCCTGCCCGCTGGCCGCGCGTTCGCAGCGAACGGCGAGGTCGGCATCCAGGCTGCGTACCTCGCGCCCGGTCTCCATGTGATCCCGTGGCCGTTCATGCGCGTCGTCGGCAAGTACCAGTTCGTCACGATCGGTCCCGATGAACTCGGCGTCATCACGGCGACCGACGGCGAGCCGATGCCCTCGGGCCGCATCTACGCGGAAGACAAGGCCGGCGGCTCGCACGACAACTTCCAGGATCCGACCGCGTTCCTCAACAACGGCGGCATCCGCGGCAAGCAGCTGCGCTTCCTCACGAACGGAACCTTCAAGATCCATCCGCTGCTCTTCCGCGTCGAGAAGATCAAGAAGACCGTCGTGCCGCAGGGCGCCATCGGCGTCGTCACCGCGGCCGACGGCATCGCGCTCGAGCAGGGGCAGCTCCTCGGCAAGAGCGTCGAAGGCCACGACAGCTTCCAGAAGGCGGAGATCTTCCTGACGCAGGGCGGTCAGAAGGGCCCGCAGATCGAGTTCCTGCGCCCCGGCACCTACAACATCTTCACCGACATGTTCCAGATCGAACTGCACGAGGCAGTGACGATCCGCGAGGATCAGATCGGCATCGTCGAGGCGCGCGACGGACGCCCGATGTCGAAGGAAGATGTCGTCGCTCCGACGCCAGATGTCGGCAAGCACAACAGCTTCCAGGATGGGCAGGCGTTCCTGAGCGCGGGCGGTTTCCGTGGGCCGCAGGAGGCGGTGCTGCGACCGGGTACCTACTACGTGAACCCGTATCTCTTCTCCGTCGTGGGTGCGCCGCTCACGGTCATCAAGCAGGGCGAGGTCGGCGTGCTGATCTCGAACATCGGCAAGGATCCCGCGACGATGCTCTCCGAGAGCGAGTCGCTGCCCGCGAGTTCGACCGCGCGTCATCCCGAGGACCCGGAGGAAGTGCGCGTCGACCGCGGCATCCGCACGCGCCATGTCGTGCCCGACGGCTTCCGCGGCATCCAGCGCAATGTGCTTGGGCCCGGCAAGTACAACATCAACCCCCGCGCGTTCACGGTGATTCCGATCCCGACCACCACGCGCTCCGTCGCGTGGGGAGGCGGCGCGACAGACGCGAACTTCGATCCGTTCCAGGTCGTCAGCTACGACGGCTTCGAGATGAAGGTCGAGGTGCGCTGCCAGTACCGCATCCTGCCTGAGAACGCGCCGTATGTCGTGCAGAAGCTCGGCTCGATCGCGGATCTCGAGGCGAATGTGATCCACCCGCAGATCGACGGCATCTTCCGTGCGCAGGTGTCGAAGTCGCCTGCGATCTCGTACCAGCAGAATCGCGCAGAGGAGCAGACGGCCGCCGAACGCGCGGTGCGCGAGGACCTGTCGGGCTACAAGGTCGAGGTGGTTTCGGTGATGATCACCAACATCCACCTGCCCGAGGCGCTGATGAAGACCACGCAGGAGAAGAACCTCGCCGAGCAGCGCAAGTCGATGTTCGACGCGCAGGAGCAGGCCGAGAAGCGGCGCATCGAGTTCCAGAAGACGAAGGCGCAGGCCGATCAGCAGGACTCGCTCATCCGCGCGGAGGTCGGTATCCAGATCGCGCGGCACGAGGCGGCGCAGGCCGAGGAGCGCGCGCGCGGTACCGCGGCGCAGATCCGAATCCAGGCCGAGGCAGAGGCAAGCCGCGACAAGCAGATCGGCGACGCCGAGGCCGCTGTCATCCAGGCGAAGGGCGAGGCGCAGGCCGAGGCGTATCGCAAGCAGGTCGAGGCGCTGACGCCGCAGGGCGTCACCATGGTCGAGGTCACCAAGTCGATCGCTGGCGCGGGCCTGAAGATCACCCCGGATGTGGTGGTGGGCGGTGGCGGCGCCGGAGACTCGAACGGCGGTCTCGTGCAGTTGCTCCTCGCCAACATGGTTCGCGAGCAGCGGATGCAGCTGACGGCTGGTGGAGAGCCCGCCGCCGAAACCAAGCGCTGATCGGGCTTCCGAGGCCGCTGGAAAGCCTGTTTGCTCGGAATCAGCGCGCCCGCGGCGCGTCGGTGTTCCGAGCGATCCATCCCCACGCAGACCGCTCAAGTGGCTGCGGATGGGGGAGGTTTCCGCTAGACTCCGAACCCCGTCTGCGATTGAGGAAGGACACCCCCATGCTGACCCGCCGATTGCTCACCGTTCTGGCCCTCACCAGCCTCTTTGCCCCGGCTGCGACCTTCGCGCAGTCTGTCTCGGCGAAGCCCGTCGAGGCTGGCTCCAAGTCTGGCGCTGCCTCCAAGTCTGGCGATGTCATCAAGATCGTGTCGAGCCTGCCGCGCACCGGCAGCGCCAACGCCCAGACCACCAGCATGGTGAACGGCATCAAGATGGCCATCACCGAGGTCGGCGGCGCAATCGGCGCGCAGAAGATCGTGTACGAAGACTGGGACGATGCGAGCCCGCAGCGCGGCAACTGGGATCCCGCCGTCGAGGCGCAGAACGCCGACAAGGCGGTCGGCGACGCCGCGGTGATGGCCTACATCGGCACCTACAACTCGGGCGCCGCCAAGATCTCGATGCCGAAGCTCAACGCCGCCGGCATCGTCATGGTGAGCCCCGCGAACACCGCGCCAAGCCTCACGAAGGAAGGCTTCGGGGAGGCGAACGAGCCTGCGGTGTACCGTCCGGCCGGCAAGATCAACTACTTCCGAGTCGTCCCGACCGACGATGTGCAGGGTGCGGTGGCCGCCGACTACGCCAAGGAGCTTGGCGCCAAGAAGGTGTTCGTGCTGAACGACCGCGAGGTCTACGGAAAGGGCGTCGCGGGGGTGTTCGAGAAGCGCGCCAAGGAAAACGGACTTGAGATCGTCGGCGTCGAGGGCATCGACCCGAAGGCCTCGAACTACAAGAGCCTCGTCACCAAGATGAAGCAGGCCGGAGCCGACCTCGTCTACTTCGGTGGAACGACCCAGACCAATGCCGGCCAGCTGGCGAAGGACATCTCCTCGGGCGGACTCCGCGCGAAGCTGATCGTTCCGGACGGCTGCTACGAGAAGGCCTTCATCGAGGCTGCGGGCAACCGCGCGCTCGAAGGGCGTTGCTTCATCACCTTCGGTGGCGTCGAGCCGAAGGCACTCACCGGCAAGGGCAAGGATTTCTACGAGAACTACAAGAAGACCTACGGCGGAGAGCCGGAGGGCTACGCCGTCTACGGCTACGAGGCCGCCAAGGTCGTCATCGCCGCCATGCAGCGCCTCT
This sequence comes from Planctomycetota bacterium, assembly GCA_041161465.1. Taxonomy (GTDB): domain Bacteria; phylum Planctomycetota; class Phycisphaerae; order Phycisphaerales; family SM1A02; genus QWPT01. Next base: position 47,586 of record JBEAUK010000127.1, read on the forward strand.
ACGAGGCCGGCAAGCCCATCACCCGCGCGTCGGTGCTTGAGGAAGTCGGTCGTACCAAGGACTTCACGGGCGCCCTTGGCACCTGGAGCTTCGATGCGAATGGCGACACCACCAACCGCACCATGAGCGTGAACACCGTCAAGAGCGGCGAGTTCGTGTCCGTGAAGGTCGTCAATTAAGCCCTCAGGCGTGTCCGATCGAGACCAGAACAGAGGCCACGCCGGATGACCGACACCGAAGTCTTCCTCCAGCAGGTGATCTACGGCCTGTCGAACGGCATGATCATCGCCCTGGTGGCGCTCGGCTACACGATGGTCTACGGCATCGTGGAGCTCATCAACTTCGCCCACGGCGATGTGTTCACGCTCGGCGGATTTCTGGCGCTGACGATCGTCGGCGGACTCGGCGCCGCGGCGGTTCTCGACATGAACACGCTCGGCGAGACCTCGAACTGGATGCTCCTCTTCGGGCTTGTCGTCGGCGCAGGGCTGTTCTGCGGCGGATTGAATGTCGCGATCGACAAGGTCGTGTACAAGCCGCTGCGCCGCGCGCCGAAGCTCACCCAGCTTGTCGCCGCGATTGGCGTGAGCTTCATCCTCGTCAACATCGCGCTCTTCTGGGGCGGCGTTCCGATGGACGCTCTTGGCGGCGGCAACGCGGCCGCCGCGCCCAAGGACTTCCCGGAGATCCTCGAGGGCACGAACCTGCTCGGTGAGGAATCGAATGTCGTGCTTCGGCTCGAGGATGTCGCCATCTTCGCGATCACCGTGCCGCTCATGATCGGACTGACGCTCTTCGTCAAGAAGACGCGCCTCGGTCGCGGCATGCGCGCGACGGCGCAGAATCCGATCGCCGCGAAGCTGATGGGAATCGACACCGACCGCGTGATCTCCGCGACCTTCCTGATCGGCGGATTCCTCGGTGGCGCCGCGAGCGTCATGTGGTCGGTCTACAACAACACCATCTCGTTCCAGATGGGATTCCGCGCCGGCATGGATGCGTTCACCGCGGCGGTGCTCGGCGGAATCGGCAGCATGCCAGGCGCGATGCTCGGCGGGATCCTCATTGGTCTGATCCGCGCGATGAGCGACCAGTACATCGAGACGCAGTGGACGAATGTCGTCGTCTTCGGCGTCCTCATCCTGATCCTTGTCTTCCGTCCGAGCGGCCTGCTCGGGCTCAAGCAGCGGGAGAAGGTCTGATGTCGGCCGGCTCCTCGCGTGTCGCGCTCTTCTCGCGTGGCCAGGTGTTCCTGCTCGGCGGGCTTGCGCTCGTTCCGCTGCTTGATTTCGTGCTGCCGTCGGTGCAGTTGAGCGCGCAGATGCGCACCGTGATCGTGTTCGCGATCCTCGGTCTCGGGCTCAACATCGTGGTTGGATGGACGGGGCTCCTCAATCTCGGCATCGGCGCGTTCATGGCGATCGGGGCCTACGCGTTCGGCATCGCGACCTGCGAGATCTATCCGTTCCAGATCGGCTTCTGGCCAGGCATCCTGCTTGCAGGCGCCGTCGGGGCACTCGCGGGCTTCCTGCTCGGCGCCCCGACCCTGCGGTTGCGCGGCGACTACCTCGCGATCGTGACGCTTGGCTTCGGGGAGATCGTGCAGGATGCGCTCAAGAACCTCGAGCCGATCACGAAGGGCACGCAGGGAATCAATCCGCTTCCGACGCCGTGGCTTCCGCTCCCGGAGCTGTTCGGGACGGTCTCGAACGAGACTCCCGTCCGCTGGTTCTATCTGTACCTCGCGATCCTCGCGGTCGTCGTCTACCTCGCGCGCAACCTCGAGTTCAGCCGGCTTGGGCGGCAGCTCTTCGCGGTGCGCGAGGACGAACTCGCCGCGCGCTGCATGGCGATCGAGCCAGACAAGGCCAAGCTGAAGGCGTTCGCGATGGGTGCCGCGCTCGCCGCGATGGCGGGGGCGATGTTCGCAAGCCTCCTCTCGTCGACGGGCGAGCCTGCCAACTACGACTTCCAGGTCTCGATCCTCGCGCTCTGCATCGTGATCGTCGGCGGCATCGGCTCGATCACCGGCGTGCTCGTCGGCGCGATCGTGATGGTCGGTCTCAGCAATGTCGTCCTGCCGAACCTGACGCAGGCGCTGCAGCGGAACGGCATCGGCTCGACCGGCAGCGTCTTCTCATCGCCCGACAACTACAAGTATCTCATCTTCGGCCTCGCGCTCGTCCTGATGATGCGCTACCGGCCCGATGGCATCATTCACTCCCGAAAGGCGGTGCGGAAGTGAGCGCGCCGTTGATCTCGGTCCAGCGCGTCACCATGCGCTTCGGCGGGCTCACCGCGGTGAAGGATGTCTCGGTCGATGTGATGCGCGGCTCGATCACAGCCGTGATCGGCCCGAACGGCGCAGGCAAGACCACGCTGTTCAACGCGATCACGGGCGTCTACGAGCCGACCGAGGGCGCGGTGCAGGTATCGGGTCGTGATCCGCGGCGAGCGCTTACGGGTGGCGTCGTTGCAGGAGCGCTGGGCACGGGTCTCGCGACTGGTCTCGGCCTTGCCGTGCTCGTGCGCGTCGAGACGATCTGGGAGAAGTCGATCCTCGAGCTCTACAAGTTCCAGCAGGCGTTCCCGTGGGGCACATCGCTCAAGGCCTTCGTCGAGACGCTGTTTGGCGGCGGATTCATCGGGACATGGCTTCCGATCCTGCTCGGACTTGCGCTTGGAACGGTCGGCCGACTCGTGATCTGGTCGCGGACTCGCCGCACGCCCGATGTGGTCGCGTCGGCGGGTGTCGCGCGCACCTTCCAAAACATCCGCCTCTTCCCCGAGCTTTCGCTCGTCGAGAATGTGGTCGTCGGCATGGACCGCCGGCTCTCGAGCGGGATGCTCGGCGGACTCCTGCGCCTGCCTGGCGCCGTCGGCGAGCGGAGCGCCGCGCGCGGCGACGCGATGCGCCTCCTCGAGTTCGTTGGCCTCGCCGACAAGGCGGAGACCGCCGCCGGCAACCTGCCGTACGGTCACCAGCGCCGGCTTGAGATTGCGCGCGCGCTCGCGTCGAAGCCGGATGTCATCCTCCTTGACGAACCCGCTGCGGGCATGAACCCGACCGAGACGGTCGATCTCATGCGCCTCATCAAGTCGATCCGCGATGCAGGCACGACGGTGGTCCTCATCGAGCACCACATGCGCGTCGTCATGGGAATCTCCGATCGGATCGCCGTGCTCCAGTACGGCGAGAAGATCGCCGAAGGCACGCCCGACCAGATCAAGAACGATCCGCGCTGCATCGAGGCGTACCTCGGCAAGGAGGACCTCGGATGAGTGGCTCGCACGGAAGCGCAGAACCGCTCCTCTCGGTGAATGGACTCGTCGCGGGCTATGGCTCCGTCGAGGTGCTCCACGAGGTGTCGCTTGAAGTCCGCGAGGGCGAGATCGTGACGCTCATCGGAGGAAACGGTGCGGGCAAGTCGACCACGCTGATGTGCATCTCCGGCATCGTTCCGGTTCGAGGCGGCGAGATCCGCTTCGCCGGCGAGAAGATCTCCGATGCCTCGGGTGGCATTCGCGCCGACAAGCTGGTCGGCCGCGGACTCGTGCAGGTTCCCGAGGGGCGCCGCATCTTCCCGCGCATGACGGTGCTCGAGAACCTGATGATGGGCGCGTACGGCCGCGACGACAAGGACGGCATCGCCCGCGATCTCGAGCATGTCTACACGCTGTTCGACATCCTCAAGCAGCGCTCGGCGCAGCTTGGCGGCACGCTCTCCGGCGGCGAGCAGCAGATGCTCGCGATCGGGCGCGCGATCCTGTCGAGGCCGCGCCTCCTCATGATGGATGAGCCATCGATGGGCATCGCGCCGCTGCTGGTGGCGCGCATCTTCGAGGCAGTCCGCGAACTGAATCGCGAGGGGCTCACGATCCTGCTCGTCGAGCAGAACGCGCGCGCGGCGCTCAAGCTCGCGACCCGCGGTTATGTCCTCGAAACGGGCCGCATGACGCTCACCGACGACGCGGCGAAGCTGCTCGTCGATCCTCGCGTCCGCGAGGCGTATCTCGGAGATTGAGGCGTATCTCCAGATCGAGGAGAGACGATCGCATGCGATCGGATGAATCGATTCGTTTCGGGGCGTGCGTGCCGCTACGATGTGCCCATGCGTGAGTTCCGACTCGGCCAGAACATCGAGCGCCGCTCCCTCGGGAGCTATCAGCTGCCGCTCGGCGTCGCGGAGACGAGCCTGCGTGAGCCCACCCAGGGCTATACGGTCCGCTACCAGGAGGGCGCCGACGAGGAGCCCGACACCTATGTGTTCCATGCGGTCGTGAGCCACGATCGGCTGCGGCCGGTCGTTGACGCTGCGTTCAATCTCCTGCCGAAGGAAGTGAACCCGGTCGTCGAGATCGGCTCGCGCGACGCCTACCGCTCGGTCGACATCTACCTCGGTGAGGAGCCGATGCCGCTCGTCGAGTTCCTTCGGACTTGGTACGAGTTCGAGGAGATCCTGCTCGAGGATGTCACCATCGGCGTCGGTGCCAACGCGGAGGATCCTTGGGTCGATGTGTTCGTCGACAGCTGGAAGGGCATCCTGATCTCTGTTCCGACGGAGATGCGCGAGGAAGTCGAGGCGATGCTGGCCGCGCACGGGCTGCAGGAAGTCGCCGAGACATGGGAAGAACAGCCGCCGAACGCGCGCGAGGACAGCGAGACGCTCGTCACGCGCGATGTGCTCGAGATCGTCGACGAGCATTCGCCCGACCTCGATGAACTGCTGCTCGTGCTGCGCGAGCGCTGGATGCTCGAGCTCAATGTCGACCGTGAGACGAATGTCGACGAAGCGGGGCGCCACCTTGGCATGACGCTCTGGCACGCGATCGTGCTGGCGACGAGTTCCGAGGGCGAGGCCGACCGCGGCGCGTACATCTCGGTGTGGATGACGGCAGGGAGCCTCGCTCAGGCAGAGGAACTGCTTGAGGACGCGCTCCTCGACCACCCGCAGTGGGTGTTCGAGTCGGTCTACACCATGGACCGCGTGGCGTTCGATGATCGCCCGCCATCGCTCTCGAACCTGCCGCCGACCCGGCGCCGGGCGGCCGTGCACGAACTCGACATCGAGCCGTGGGGCGAGGAGCCGCCGGCGGGTCCTGGCGAAATGCCACCCCGTCGCGGGCCGACCGGCTCGGGCGGAGGCGGCGGTGGGGTCAACTGACCCAGGCGCCGGCCCGAGCGGCAGCGCTGCCCCGTGGTATGCGGGCGGGCTGCGCTTCGAGTGCACCCAGTGCGGCAACTGTTGTTCGGGTCCGCCTGGCGCGGTCTGGTTCACGCCCGAGGAGGCGGATGCGATGGCGCGGGAGGTTGGGCTCTCGACGCCCGAGTTTCTTGAGCGCTACACCCGGCGCGTCGGTGCCCGACGCAGCCTGAAGGAACTCAAGATCGACGGGCGCCACGACTGTGTCTTCCTCGACCGCACGACTCGGCCGGGCAAGGCGATCTGCGGGATCTACCGCGCGCGCCCAAGCCAGTGCCGCACCTGGCCGTGGTGGCCCGAGG
>JBEAUK010000138.1:0-6000 GCA_041161465.1 Planctomycetota bacterium
GCGCAGAGGCGCGCAAGTCAGGAATCAGCGGCGGCACGGGCGGCGGCGGCGCCAAACGCGGCGCGTTCGGTACCGCGCGCGCGACATCCTCCGTGCTCACGCGCAACACCGAGTCGGGCGCGTCACGGCGCGCGTTCGGTGCCGATGGACAGCCGAGCGACGCGCATCCACGGTTTTCCCGCCATGCGCCGGCGTCGTGGATCGTCGCGCAGTTGCCGCACACGGCGATCTCGGCTCCCAACGGGATCTTGTCGAGCAGCAGCGGGCACACGAGCCCGTCGTCATCGCCGCAGTCGTCGCGGGTCAGTGCTCGGAACAGCGGCGGTCTCGATGCGCGCAACGGCCGCGACTCATCCGCCATCGGGCACCGCGCCTTCACCCTTCGACTCCACACCCGCATCGCGCGCGGCCTTGTCGTCCTGCGAAAGGACGGGCGCCTTGCCAAGCACCCAGCGGAACGACTTTGCCGTCACTTCACCCGCATGGATGGCGAAACCGATGCCCGTGACGCCCTTCGCCGTGATGACGCCGACCCAGCGCCACTGCTCCTTGCCGTCGGATCCCTGCGCGAGTCGCAGGAGCGGTCCCCCGCTGTTGCCGGGCAGCACCGTTGCGTCGACCTGCACCCAGCGCACGCCTTGCGAGCGGAACTCGGGCATGGCCTCGCGCAGCGCCGAGATGCGGCCGAAGGTCTGCGTCTGCGGATATCCAAGCGGCGTGCCCACGGCCACCACCTCGTCGCCCGCCGCGAGGGAACTCCATTCCTCCGGCGACTGCGGCGAGAGCAGGCGGTAGTCGGAGCCTTCCGAGAGTCCGGCCGAATCGACCGCGAGAATCGCGAGGTCACAGCCCTCGTGTTCGGCGATGCCGACCGCGGTGACCTTTCGGCGCTCACCTGAGGCGAACACGATCTCGAGCGCGCCGACGCCGCCGCCGGGGCCCTCCGCGACATGCGCGTTGGTGACCAGCAGCAGCCTGCCATCCCCGGTCATGCGCCACGGGATCGCGCTTCCGCCCCACTCGGCGCCGAGGATTCCACCCGAGCGCCCCTCGACCGAGGGTGCCACGAGCTTGAGGTCGCCCTTGTCGATCGCACGCTTCTCGCCATCGCTCGGCACGCGCACCGAGAGCCCGCCTTGGGCGGGACTCGGCTTGGTGATGGCACGCGCAAGCACGATTCCGCCGCCAAACACACCGATCACCAGCATGAGCACGCCGAGCAGCAGCGCTGCGATCAGCAGGTTGCGGCGATCGCCGCGACGCGTCGCCGGGCTCTCGAGCGGCGGCGCCGGCGGCAGCGATCGCGCATCGACGGTGACCCGCGGCGTTGCCGCGCGCGCATCCACGCGCAGCAGATCGCTGGCATCGATGCGGATGCGCTCTGGATCATGCTGGGCGTTTGGGTCGTTCATCGGGACATCACGGCGGAAGGGAAAGGACGCTCCCCATCGTACGCATCGCGTCAGCTGGCCGACTGCGGCGGCAACGGCGGCGGCGGCGACTCGGGCGGATACAGATCGGACGGATCGACCGGCAGACGGCCGAGGTTCTGCTCGCACCACACGGCGGCCTCGCCATTCAGCGGGCTCTTCACATTGTGCTTCTGGAACGAGATCATCTGCCCGACTCGCACCACGAGGTCGGCCAGCGTCTCCTGCGCGGAGTGGAAGTCGCTCGTGCAGACGGTGAAGGCGTCGATGTTCGGATGGAACACGGGCGTCAGCATGCGGCACGCGGCGGGCATGCGCGGATACTCGGCGGGAAGCACGATCTCCATCTGATGCTGGCGCCGCACGACGAGCGTCCCATCGGGGCGGCGCTCGAGTCCGCCGACCCGGTACTCGACGATGTAGCGGTCCGGCGGGTTTCCTGCCGTCGGCCGCACCGAGACGAGCGGATGCGCGCCGAACAGCTTCTGGAGCCGCTCGTGTTCATTGAGAAGTCGTCGAAGCCTCAGTGACATCGTGTTGCTCGCGTCTTCCGACCGCTCACTGGCGCGCGTGGAAGCGCATCAGCGTCTCGCCGACCTGCAGCGTGTCGCCGGACTGGATGGTGCGTGACACCACGGGCTGGCCATTCACGCGGAGAAGCGCGCCCGGAAGCGCCTCGACGGTGTAGCCGCCGCCACGCTTGAGGATGCGCGCGTGCTGCTGCTGCACGGTGGGATCCTTGAAGAGGAAGACGTCGTTGCCGTACGACGCACCGATCATGGTCGGGTTTCGGTAGAGGATGAACTGCTTGCCGACAAGGCGGCCGCGCTCGATCGCAAGCCACACCTGCTTCGCGGCGTTCTCGGCGAAGGCGATGGCGAATCCCGTGCCGATGCCGGTCAACGCGAGGCCGACGAGGCGCGACAGCGTCGCGGCGCCCTCAAGGGTGCCGCCAGACTCGATGTAGCCGATCGGATCGAAGGTGAGCCCGCCGGCAAGCCCGCCGACCGCACCGCCGAGCGCGCCGAGCAGCACGCGCCGCCACGAGCGGCCGAGCGCACCGACCACCACGCCGCAGAAGAGACCGACCACGCACCACGCCGGCGCGCGCATCAGCGTGATCATGAGCAGCAGCTTTCCTCCTTGCGGCTCCGTCTCCAGGCCGCTTGCGACGAGGCTCCCGACCAGCATCATCACGATGCCGCCCGCGAACAGCGCGATGACGCCACTGATCAACCCGCCGACAAACCCGATCGCGCCGAAGAGGGCCGCACGCCCGAACGCCCCGCTCGCGACATCGTCGGCCGCGGCGATCGCCATGGTGAGCAACGAAGAGAAACTGGTCATGAACAGGAACGAGACCCAGAGCGGCGGCTCCTCCAGGTTGCGCTCGTAGCGCCCGAAGCCCGCGAGACCGTCGGTGAGCAGGCTCGAGACGAGCGCGGCCACCAGTCCTGCGACGGGGAACAGGAACTTCGGACTCCGCAGGAACGCGCCCTTCGACTGGGCGCCAGGTCCGGCCGCGATGCCTGCAACGCTCCCGAAGACCTCGCCGCCTTCAGGCGACCCGACTGCGCGCGGTGCAGTGGATGGCATCAGCGGCGCCTCGGGAGCGCGCGCGACATCCGCTGCATCGATTCGGATCCGATCGTTCATTGCGTACCTCCGCTTGCTGCCGGCGCCGGTGCGGTCGCTGGCGCCGTGGTTGGAGTCGTGGCTGGAGTCGTGGCTGGAGTCGTGGCTGGCGCCGTGGCTGGAGTCGTGGCTGGCGCCGTGGTTGGAGTCGTGGCTGGCGCGTCGGCGCCCTTCTCCTTCGCAGCCTTCTCCTCTGCACGCTGCTTGGCCTTTGCCTTCGCCGCCTCTTCCTTCAGTCGCGCCTCTTCCAGACGCTTCGCCGCCTCGATGAGGTCGATCGACACGATCTCGCCGATCCGCTGTCCGCGCGCGTCGAGCAACGCGAATCGGTGCGGCGAGGTCAAGCCGCGACCGAGGAGAAGACCCGCGCCGAACGCGAGCAGCCCGACGATGGGCACGAAGACCATCAGCATCGTCGCGAGCTTGCCCATCCGCTGGTCCATCTCGGTCAGGCGCGCCTCGATCGAATCGAGGTTCGAGCGCGTGAATGCGCCCTCGCTCGTGGTCGCCGCCGCGCGCGCCTCGGGCATGTCGTCGCGCAGCGGCTCGTCGGCGTAGCGACAGTCGACGAGGTGCCCGCGTGCGTTCTGCCGCGCGACCTCGTAGCGCGCAAGCGTCACGAGTCCCTGCGCCGTGCTCGCAAACACCCCGCGCTCGTCACGCACCGGGTCGACCACGACGCCGACCTGTCCCTCGAGGTTGAAGAAGTTGCGGTGCACGAACACATCGGGCGCCGAGTAGAAGATGCCGAAGTCCGGATGCGTGTGGTACCAGCCCACGACGCGCGCCTTGTCGGTGCGCTGCGCGAGCGCCTCGTGCACGGCGTCCCAGGTCTCGTGCGTGAAGGTCACGCTCATCTGCTCCTCACGGGCGTGCTTTCCCTCGATGATCGCGACCACGCGCGTCCAGCGGCGGCCGTTCTCCTCGCCTGTGAAGCCGACGAGCACGCCGCACACCTCGTTGCGCGGGTTCGCGCTGCAGTGCGCGTCGAGCGCACGGTGCGCGTCGGGGTCGATCACCAGCGACAGCGCATCGTTGCGAGCCGCGCCGCGGCCGTTCTTCTGGTTCGAGCCGATCTTGCCGTGATTCGAGTTGCCCTGATTCTTCCGTGCCATGCCGGGTCTCCGTTTCAGCCAATCCAGTCGTTCGGTCGGTCGTCGTCAAGAATCGCATCGAAGGTCGCAAGCCCCGCGCGCAGTCGGATCGCGTCGTAGGCGGGCACACCGAGTTCGGCCAGCGTGCGCGCGGCGAGCGGCGATGCGCGCTCGATGCGGGAGGTCGTCTCGAAGCGCGCCGGCTCGCCGCATTTCGCACAGAGCGCCGCACCCTTTCCGAGCCGCGCGAGCGGGCGCAGCGGCTCGTCGACATGCCCGCACGCAGCGCACGAACGGCGCGTCATGATGTCGTGGCGGAGCTCGAGGTGCGCGTCATCGCCGATCGAGCGCGCCGCGTGCGCGATCGCCTCGGCCGCAGTCGTGCGCACGGCGCTCCACGGCATGCGGTGAACCGTCTCCGCAGGCTCGTGCGCGTAGCACTCCTCGTTCGCGGTGTACGACACCTGCCAGGCGTCGAAGCCGATTCCATTCACCGAGAGGCCCGTGCCCGGCTGCACATCGAGCCCGTGCAGGTGCTTCACCGCCTGCTGCACCTCGAGCGCCGCGATCACCGACGAGATCGTCGTCACGGTCGGCGTATGGCCGGACGCCATCTCGTCGCGCGAGAGCATGTTGCAGCTCCGTCGGTGACGCAGCAGTTCCCAGTCGCGCTCGCCCATCGTGCACTCGTAGCACGGGCCGTTGCGGCCGTCGAAGGCGCGCGCGACGCCCGCGATTCCCTCGATCGCGCCGTCGAAGTAGTGCTTGCCGACGCGGATGCACGCGCGGTTCGCGCTCAGGCGCGCCTCGCGCCCGTCGAGCCCCGCGAGCACGATGTCGGCGTCGGCGTAGTGGCCCCAGCCGAGGTCGTGCACGATGTCGAGCCGCATCGGCGCCACCTTCACGGCGGGGTAGAGCTCGCGCGCGCTCTCCGATGCCGCGAACGCCTTCGGCTTTCCCTCGTGACGCTCGCGGAACAGCGGCGAACGCGAGAGGTTCGAGTTCTCGACGACATCGAGGTCGACGATGCGGATCCGGCCGACGCCGAGCAGGCAGAGGTTCTTCACGATCTCGTTGCCAAGCGCACCCACGCCGAGGACAAGCGCGGTCGAGCGCGAGAGCTTCTCCTGGTCCCACCACTTGATGAGCCCATGACGGTGAAAGCGGCCCTCGCCTGCGTCCACGCGCACCACGACCGGCTCGCCCTGCGTCGCATCGCTCATGGGCGCACCCCTTCCGAGGCCACGCGCTCCGCGCGCTCGATGCCGTCGTCGGTCCAGTGCCAGATCGCCTCGTCGCCATCGACCGGATCGCGGATCCACGCGACCTGCCGCTCGTCGGAGAAGAAGTGCCGCTGGATGAAGAGATCGCGCCCCGACATCTCGACAGGCATCGACGGATGCGAATGCACCCAGCCCACGATCGCCGCGGCGCCGCAGGCGACGGGCTCGTAGCCATGCACGAGCTGCCACTCCTCGGCGCGGAAGGTGAGGCTCACGGCGGTCGACGGCGCATCGGGGCACGCGATGAACGCACGCACCTCGGTGGCGTCGTCGCCGCGCGCCGCGAGACGGCCGACGAGAAAGCCGCCGCGCTCGCGAGTCGTGTCCGCCGCGAGGAACGCGCGCACCGCGCGATCGACGGCGTGGTCGATGGCCACGCGCAAGGGCATCAATCGGTGCTTCCCGCGCGGGCGTCGAGCGGATCGGCTCCAGCCGTGATCTCCGGCTGAAGACGCAGGATGTCGTTCTCGCGCACGCCGGCGGCGCGCAGCGTCTCCGAGTCGGAGAGCTGTCGGCCGCTGTTCTTGTGATGGAACTTGTAGGCCAGCGGCATTCCAT
>JBEAUK010000149.1:0-5466 GCA_041161465.1 Planctomycetota bacterium
GGCATCGACCGCACCTGCCTCGTCGCGACGGACGGCGCGAACAAGAACGCCATCCTCTCCGCGCGCAACCTCGATGGCGTCGATGTGTGCCGAATCGACCAGCTGAACGTCTTCGCGCTGCTGAACCACCGCTTCCTCGTGGTGGACAAGGCAGCGCTTGTTTCATTCCTGAACGAGACCTGCTTCGGTTCGGACGAGTCGGCGCCCGCCGCCGCGCCAGCCGCGAAGCCGGGTTCGAAGAGCAAGTCGAAGAAGGAGGTCGCGTAAATGGACCCCATCCACGTCATCGTCCGCCCGATCGTCACCGAGAAGGCAACCTGGGGCTCCGGCCACCACAACCGCTTCGCCTTCGAGGTCTCGAAGCTCGCGACCAAGACCGACATCAAGAATGCGGTCGAGTCGCTCTACAAGGTCCGCGTGCTCGGCGTCGCGACGCAGACGCGCCGCCTCCGCAACCGCGCCTACGCCTACGGCTTCGTCGCAGGCAAGACCTGGAAGCGCGCCGTCGTCAAGATCCACCCCGAGGACAAGATCGAGCTCTTCTGAGCCGCGTGACCCCGTCGCCGTGACCTGAGGTCACGGCAGCAAGCAAAGGTGAAATTCAAATGGCAATCCGCGTCTACAAGAAGACCACCAACGGCCGCCGCAACGCCTCGGTGAACCTCCACGCCGAGGTCACCAAGAAGTCGCCGGAGAAGTCGCTTCTTGCCCCGCTCGTCCGCAACAGCGGCCGCAATGTGCAGGGCAAGATCACGATCCTCGGTCGTGGCGGCGGTCACAAGCGCCGTTACCGCAAGATCGACTTCCGCCGCAACAAGGATGGCGTCGCCGCCCTCGTCGTCGGCATCGAGTACGACCCCAACCGCTCGGCGCACATCGCGCTGCTGAAGTACGCCGACGGTGAGATGCGCTACATCATCGCGCCGAAGGGCCTCAAGGCCGGCGAGACTCTCATCAGCTCGCCCGACCCGATTGACCCGAAGGTCGGCAATTCGATGCCGATCAAGCACATCCCCACGGGTCTTGCGCTTCACAACATCGAGATGGAAGCCGGCGCCGGTGGCCGTCTCTGCCGTGGCGCGGGCATGTACGCCCGCCTCACGAACAAGGAAGGCCGCTGGGCGACCATCGTGCTCCCGTCGGGTGAAATCCGACAGGTCTCGATGGAATGCCGCGCGACCGTCGGCGAAGTCGGCAATCCGGATCATGCGAACGTCGTGATCGGCAAGGCTGGCCGCAACCGCTGGAAGGGCCGTCGTCCGACGACCCGTGGTATCGCCATGAGCCACCACACCCACCCCCACGGCGGTGGTTCGGTGTCGAAGGGCGGCCGCGAGCCGTCGAACGCCTCCGGTACGTTCGCGAAGGGCGGACGCACGCGTCGCTACGGCAAGTCGAGCGACTCGCGCATCATCCGTCGTCGCCGCAGCAAGCGCTACGGTCAGCTGAAGCTGTGATGTGAGTCAAGCAAGTCAGAGTCAGACCCCAACCCGCGCAAGCGGTCAGAACACCAGAGATCACCACCATGTCGCGTTCGCTCAAGAAGGGTCCCTACGTCGTTGAAAGTCTGTACCGCAAGGTGCAGAAGCAGGAGTCGAGCACCAAGAAGACTCCGATCAAGACCTGGGCCCGTGCCTGCACGATCGTCCCCGAGTTCATCGGCTACACCTTTCAGGTCCACAACGGCCGGCAGTTCGTCGATGTCTACTGCACCGAGGACATGGTCGGACACAAGCTCGGCGAGTTCGCCCACACCTGCACCTTCCGCGGCCACACCAACAAGAAGGAAGAGCTGAAGACCTGACGCAACGCGTCTCTCCAGGCTCTCGAACGAGGTTCACCACTATGGCATACAAGGCCAGCCACCGATTCGCCCGCATCGCGCCCCGCAAGGCGCGTCTCGTTGCCGACATGATCCGCGGCAAGAGCGTCGAAGAGGCGCTCACCGCGCTCGACTTCTCGAAGAAGCGCGGCGGTGCCTACATCTCCGTCGTGCTCAAGAGCGCGATCGCGAACGCGGAAGAGAAGAACGCGGATCCGACCAAGCTCTTCGTGAGCGAGTCCCGCGTCGACGAGGGTCCGACCCTCGACCGTTTCCAGCCCAAGGACCGTGGCCGCGCACACCCGATCCGCAAGCGCACCAGCCACATTCACATCGCCGTCGAGGAGCGTGGGGCCTAAGCGCTCCGGAGAATCACTATGGGACAGAAGGTCCATCCGTTCGGATTCCGCGTTGGCATCACCGAGCCGCACCGCTCCCGCTGGTTCGCCCCGAAGGCGCTCTTCGGCAGCCTCCTCGTCGAGGACTACAAGATCCGCCAGTACATCGACAAGCGGCTCAACCGCACCCCGCCCTTCGCGGCGGTGAGCGATGTGCTCATCGAGCGTACGCGTGACGAGCTCACGGTCATCGTGAAGACCGCGCGTCCCGGCCAGGTCGTCGGCCTCCGCGGCGCCGGCATCGAGGCGCTCACCAAGGATCTCCAGACCCTCACCGGCCGCAAGGTCGTGCTGAAGGTCGTCGAGATCAAGAACGCCGACCTCGATGCGAAGCTGATCGCCGAGAGCATCGCCGAGCAGCTGAAGAAGCGCGCGAACTTCCGCCGCGTCCTCAAGATGCGCGCCGAGAGCTCCATGCAGAACGGCGCGAAGGGCATCCGCATCCTGCTCGCCGGCCGTCTTGGCGGCGCTGAGATGAGCCGCACGCTCGACACGCGCCTCGGCTCCATCCCGCTGTCGACGATCCAGGCGAATGTCGACTACGCGGTCGCCGAGAGCTACACGACGACGGGTTCGATCGGCGTGAAGGTGTGGGTCTACAAGGGCCTCTACACCGAGCACGACGAGGACCAGACCCACTCGAGCGCGGCCGGTGGCCGTGCGCGCGCGCGCGGTCGTCGTTAAGTAAACCCTGAAGAGTTGAGAATCCCGTCGCCAAGCCTCTGAGTAGATGAAGCGACGAAAGACTGAAGCCAGAAGACTGAAGAGGACCCCATGTCCAACCTGATGCCAAAGCGAGTCAAGTTCCGCAAAGAGCAGCGAGGCAAGCTGAAGGGCAACGCCACGCGCGGCAACTATGTCGCGTTCGGCGACTACGGCCTGCAGACGCTCGAGCCGCACTGGCTCACGGGCCGCCAGATCGAGGCGGGCCGCATCGCTGCGCAGCACTTCCTCCGCCGTCAGGGCAAGATCTTCATCCGGGTCTTCCCCGACAAGCCCATCTCGAAGAAGCCGCTCGAAACCCGAATGGGTACGGGCAAGGCCGATGTCGACTACTGGGCGGCACGCATCAAGCCGGGCACGATCCTCTTCGAGATCGCCGGCGTTCCCGAGGACCTCGCCAAGCAGGCGATGGCGCGCATTGCCTACAAGATGCCCGTCAAGTGCCGCTTCGTCGGCCGCCGCATCGCGGTCTGACGCGGGAAACACGATTCACTGAAAGCAGAGAACTCCCATGAAGCCCGCCGAAGTCCGCAAGCTCTCTTCCGACGACCTCAAGGCCGAGGCCACCCGCCTCCGCCGCGAGATGTTCAACCTCCGCACCTCGGCGACCACCGAGAAGGTGGCCGACAACTCCCGCATCGGCAAGGCCCGCAAGGACCTCGCCCGTGTCCTGACCGAGCAGAACGCCCGCAAGAGCGCCGCGAAGTGAACCTGAAGAACTGAGAAACGAGAGAACCATGCCGACCTCCACCCCGGAACTCGTCATCCCCGAAGGCTCGCCGCGTCGCATCGGCGTCGTCGAGAGCGACAAGCGCAACAAGACCCGCAAGGTCGTCATCGCCTACTCCGGCAAGCACGCGAAGTACGGCAAGTACCTCCGCAAGCGGACGGTGCTGCAGGTTCACGACGAGAAGAACGAGTCGCGGCTCGGAGACCGCGTCGAGGTGGCGGAGTGCCGTCCGATCTCGAAGACCAAGTCCTGGGTGCTCGTTCGCGTCGTCGAGCGCGCGCCTGAGGGCGGAGCCATCACCTTCGGTGAGGGCAGCTGAGAACGGTTGATCAGAGAAGTTGACGCCGGCGCCGCCGGCGATGGAGCCAAGCAATGATCCAGAAGGAATCACGACTCGAGGTCTGCGACAACAGTGGCGCGAAGGAAGCCATGGTGATCGGCGTCCTCGGATCCTCGACCGCAACCGGTCGCTTCACCCGCCTCACCATGGGCATCGGCGACCGCGTCGTCTGCAGCGTCAAGAAGGCGCTGCCGAACGGCGATGTGAAGGCCGGTGACAAGGTCCAGGCCGTCATCGTCCGCTGCAAGTTCCCGACGCGCCGCGAGGACGGCTCGTACGTGCGCTTCGACTCGAACGCGTGCGTGCTCGTCGACAAGGACGGCAACCCGAAGGGCACCCGCATCTTCGGTGCCGTCGCGCGTGAACTGCGCGAGAAGAACTTCATGAAGATCGTGTCGCTCGCGACGGAGGTGATCTAATCATGCCACGCCATGTCCGCAAGGGTGACACCGTCATCGTGACCAAGGGCTCCTCCCGTGGAGTCATCGGCGAGATTCTTCGCGTCGTCGACGACGGCGAGCGAGTCGTCGTCAAGGGCGCGAACATCCGCACCATGCACATCAAGCCGACGCAGCAGCGTCCGCAGGGCACCATCCTCAAGGAGGAAGGCCCGATCCATGTCTCGAACGTGAGCCCAGTCGTCGATGGCAAGGCCTCGCGCGTCCGCTTCGTCTCGAAGCCGGATGGCTCGAAGTCGCGCATCGCCGCGCGTGGCGGCAAGGAGCTCCACAAGCTCCGCGGCGCCACCAAGAAGAAGTGAACTGATCCAGTGAACCAATCCCGGCCCAGCGCCGGTGCCCGCCAAGGTCGGTCGCACGAGGTGACCGACACAGCAGAAACGAGCAAGACCCCATGGCACATGTGAAGCGCAACTACCCCCGACTCCAGCAGGCCTACATCGATGATGTCGGTCCGAAGGCCCTGAAGGAGTTCGGTCTCGAGAACGTGCACCAGCTTCCGCGGCTGACGAAGATCGTGGTCAACGCCGGCATCGGCAAGTACCTCGACAACGCCAAGCTCAAGCCCGAGGTGCGCGATCAGTTCATGAACAACTTCGCCACGATCACCGGCCAGAAGCCGATCATGATCAAGGCCAAGAAGGCCGTCGCGCAGTTCCGCGTCCGCGAGGGCATGCCCTCCGCGTTCATGGTGACGCTCCGCCGCGACCGCATGTGGCACTTCATGGATCGCCTCATCAACCTGGCGATCCCCCGTATCAAGGACTTCCGCGGCGTGAAGGACAAGTCGTTCGACAAGGGCGGCTCGTACTCCTTCGGCCTCACGGAACAGGCCGTGTTCCCCGAGATCAACATGGCGAACGCGACCATCACCCACGGCATGCACATCACCTTCGTCTTCGAGAACTCGGATCCGAAGATGAGCCGCTTCGTCCTTTCGGAGCTCGGCATGCCGTTCGTCAAGCCCGAGGAGCGTCAGAAGAAGAAGTAATCCG
>JBEAUK010000152.1:0-10593 GCA_041161465.1 Planctomycetota bacterium
GTTCACGGGCCTGCTTCTCCGTCATGCCCACCGACGCGATCTGCGGGTTGCAGTAGGTGCAGCCCGGGATCGACGCGTAGTCGACGCCGAGCGTGTGGTGGCCCATGAAGCGCTCGACGCACGCGACGGCCTCCTCGCTCGCGATGTGCGCGAGCCACGGGGCGCCGATGCAGTCGCCGATTGCGTAGACGCCCGGAACCGAGGTCTGGTAGGTCGGCTCCTTCTTGTCCTTGTAGTCGGTCCAGATGTGGTTCTTCTCGATCCTCAGGCCGAGCTTGTCGTCGAAGAGGCCCTCGTAGCGCGCCTTGACGCCGATGGCGACGAGCACGCACTCGGCCTCGATGGTCTCGGTCTTCGACTTGTCCGCCGCCTGGGCGAGCGTGACCTTGGCGCCGGAGGCGGTCTTGTCGATCGCGGTCGTCATCGCGCCGACCTTGAACTCCATGCCCTGCTTGGTGAAGGCGCGCATCGCGGCGGCCGAGATGTCATCGTCCTCGTTCGGCAGGATCCGGTCGAGCATCTCGACGACCGTGACCTTGGTGCCGAACGCGTTGAAGAAGTACGCGAACTCCATGCCGATCGCGCCCGAACCGATGATGACCATCGACTTCGGCTGCTTCGGGATGGTGAGCGCGTCGAAGCTCGAGAGGATCGTCTTGCCGTCGGACTTCGCGAACGGAAGCTCGTTCGGCGCTGCGCCCGTCGCGATCATGATCTTGTCGGCGGTGATCTCGGCGACCTTCTCGGCGCCACCAGAGCCGTGGTAGTAGTCGGCGTCGGCCTTCGTCACCTGCACGCGGCAGGGGCCCGAGCTCGTCTTGCCGCTGAGCACCTTCGCGTGGCCCTCGACATGGTCGATCTTGTTCTTCTTGAAGAGGAACGCGATGCCGTTGTTGAGCGTGCCGGTGATCGAACGCGAGCGGCCGATGACCTTCGCCCAGTCGACCTTCACGCCGCCCTCGGCGATGTCGAAGCCCCAGTCCTTGCCGTGGCGGATCGCCTCCATGTAGAGCTCGGCGTTGTGCAGGAGCGCCTTGGTCGGGATGCAGCCCCAGTTCAGGCAGACGCCGCCGAGCTTGTTGCGCTCGATGCAGCAGACCTTGAGGCCCATCTGTGCCGCGCGGATGGCTCCGACATAGCCGCCGGGGCCGCCGCCGATGACGATGAGGTCGTAGTGCTTCGTGTCTGCCATGGAAGGGGTCTCCCGAGGGTTGGGTTCGATCGTGCGATGTGGTCCGATCCCGAGTGGGGGGTCGAGAGAATAGCGAGGATTCGCCATCCTCCGCGGGAGTTTGCCTCAACGCCACTCGGCAGGACGCCGATTCAACGCTTGTCGGGTCGTCCGACGGCTGTTTCATGGGCGTTCGCACCTCCGCGCAGCGTCCGCTGCACTGGGTCACCCAGAATTCGGGGAGCATTTGGATCACACGACGCCTCCCAGCTCAGGAACCGCCGGTGAAGGAACGCGGCGCCCGCTCGGATCGGACGCATACCGCGCCTGCGAGGTCGACCGACTGGTCGACCGCGTGTCCCAGGCGATGGCGCACCACAGCAACATAGTCCGAGAACTTGAAGAGTCGCGGGAGCGTCTGTCGGCGTTCTTGCACGCGGTCGGTCACGACATCCGGACGCCCTTCGTCGGGATCGAGACCACCATGCAGTTGCTCGAGCACGAGGCGCCCAACCTCTCCGAGGCGGAGCTCCGTGCGCGCGTCGCAGAGGCGGCGCGGACGGTTCGAAGCTCATGCGGTTTCGGTCTCTCGATGATCGGCGATGTGTTCGAGCTCATCCGGTCGGACGCCGGCAAGTGGAGCGCCTCGCCATCGTCGGTCAATCTCGTGTCGCTCGTGCACGAGGTGCGCACGATCGTCGAGCCGCAGGCCCGCGCGAAGTCGATCGCGATCGAGGTCTCGCTGCGGGACTGCGGCGAGCACGCGCTCTCCGCGGTGTGGATCGACGCGGGGCGCCTCAAGCAATCGCTCGTGAATGTCGTCACCAACGGCGTGAAGTTCAGCGCCACCGGCTCCGTCGAGATCGAGCTTGCGATGCCTGCGCCGGACGCGATTTCGATCTGCGTGCGCGACCGCGGCCCTGGCCTCGACGAGGCATCGCTCGAGAAGATCTTCGAGCCTTTCCACCAGTCGCAGCGCACTTCCGCGCAGGCAGGCGAAGGTCTCGGCCTCGGACTGGCGATCGCCGAGCGGTGCGCCCGTCTTTTCGGCGGTCACTGGGTCGCCGGCAACCGAGTCGATGGCCCCGGGGCCTGCTTCACGCTGGTCGTGCCGTGCCGCCGCGCGCCCGCTGGCGCCGAGACCGTCGCGCCTACGGACTCTTCCCACGACGAGGTCGCCACGGCGCGCGTGCTGGTCGTCGAGGACGCGGCCGACGCGGCGCGACTTGCCGAGCACCACCTTGCGTCGCTCGGGCACGGCGTCACGGTCGCGAGCAGCGTCGCCGAAGCAGCGCGCCTCCTCGCAAGCGAGCGCTTCGACCTCATCCTGAGCGACTTCGAGCTTGCCGACGGAACCGCGGCGGATCTCGTCTCCAAGGCCGGCCGAACCCCGGTCCTCGTCTCGAGCGCCCATTCCCACGCCTCCCTGACCTGCGAAGGCGCGGCCGGCGCGGTGCCGAAGCCAATCACGCGAGCCTCGCTGAAGGCCGCAATCGACCGTACGCTCGGCGCGTTCCCTGCTTCAGCGAAGCCCTCGAGTTGATAGCATCGTGTCTCCGAGGAGTGCCCGTCCGGTGCACTCCCGCGCTGCGCGGCGGCATCGTCTCGTGGCAGGAGAGCCCGCGTGCGCATCGCCATCGTCAGTGACATCCACGCCAACCTTGCCGCGTTCGAGTCCGTACTCGCGCACGCGCGGGGGATCGGCTACGACCGCATGGTGTGCCTCGGCGATGTCGTCGGCTACGGACCCGATCCCGTCGAGTGCGTCGATCTCGTGCGCGAGCATTGCGACTGGACGCTGCTTGGCAACCACGACTTCGCGGCCGTCTACGAGCCGACCAACTTCAACCCGGGCGCCGCGAAGGCGGTGTTCTGGACCCGCGCGCAGACGATCGAGGGCGAGTGGCTGCGGCGGCACATCGCGGCGCTCCAGCAGGCGCGCGACGAGGACCGCATCTCCGACACGGAGTTCCTTGACAAGAAGTGCGGCGCAGAGGTCGAGCAGCGCGAGCGTGTCGACTTCATGTTCCGGATCTCGCCGCGCAAGATCCTGCTCGACCGCTACATCTGCGTGCATGCGTCGCCGTCGCGTCCCGTGAACGAATACCTGTTCCCGACCGATGTCGAGAACAACACCAAGCGCCTCGAGCGCAACTTCGGTCTGCTCATGCTGCCTGGCGCCGATGGCGAGCGTCCGGTGAGCGCGATCGTCGGCCACACGCATTGCCCGGGCTTCATCCTCGAGGCGCCGCCCGATCCGGTCGAGGTCGCGCGCGTCGAGGCCGAGCTTGCGGCGCAAGCCGCGCGCGAGCAGGAGGGCGGCGCGTTCCGAAGCTCGCTGCTTGAGAGCGCGATCAGCCGCATCCCGCGCAACTACGAGTTCGAGGCGTTTGCCGTCGGCCGCGACACTTGGACGCCGAACGACGACGAGATGCCTGCTGGTTGCCGTTTCATCCTGAACCCAGGCTCGGTCGGGCAGCCGCGCGACGGCGACCCGCGCGCGTGCTACGCGATGCTTGAGGTCGGCGAGAACGGCGCGCGCGACCGCTTCACCTTCCACCGCGTGGCCTACGACATCGCGCGGACGCAGTCGCGTCTGCGCGCGTTCGCGGCGGAGGGCGCGCCGCTCGTCGAGTGGCTCTGGGAACGCCTCGAGAAGGGTCAGTAAAGCCAGCGAGCGGCGAGAGATGCGGCGCACGCGGCGTTTCCCGCGTCTGGCGCGCTTCTCGGTCGTCATGCGTTCGTCGACTCGGCGCGAAGCGTCCGATCCCGCTACCCTTCGCGACTCTCCGGGCTCGGCGCTCGGACGGCCGCGCACCCCGCGCGCCGGCCCTCGAGCAGGGCGCCTCCACGAATCAAGCAGGGCCAAGCCTTGAAGAAGTTCTTCATCACGAGTGGTCTCATCGTCCTTGTCGCAGCGATCGGTCTGATCGTTGCGAGCGGCCAGCGTCCGACCACCCCAGCGACGACCCAGCCTGCAACCGAGCCCGTGACAGCGTCGGCCACGCCCGACGCACCCGCGCCCGCGATCACGCCGGCGGCGCAGACCGCCACGCCGGCGCCGGCAGCGGCGACCGATGCCGCGCCAGCAGCCGCTCCGGCGGCGCAGCCTGCACCGAGCGCACCCGCGGAGACCCGCAAGATCTCCGCGCGCGTGCCGGAGGGCATGACGCCCGCCGTCGCAGGGAGCGTGATCGGCTCGCTTGACCCGTCCGTCGCGCCGTACCGCATGACCTTCTCGGGCTCAGGCGCCGGCATCACCGAGATCGTCTTCGCCGATTTCTGGAAGACCTTCGACGACCGCCACGCCGCACAGAAGGCTCGCGAGAACAAGGACCCCGCCGCGATGCCGCCGGATTCGGCGCGCTTCGTGCTCGCAAGCTCGACCGCGATCGGCGAGTTCAGCGTGCCCGTGCTCGCCGCGCGTGAGATCGAGGTCGACGGAGCAAAGGCGAACCTCTTCGGCGCAGTCTGGGCCGAGGCGGCGCCGGGCCGCTTCGTGACCGAGATCGCCGACGCGGACGGCCGAGCCATCGCGCGCGTCGAGCGTGCGTTCGTGCCGTCGAGCGACAGCCGCTCGTACGAGCTCCTGCTCGCGCAGCGCGTGATGAACCTCACCGCGGCGCCGATCAATGTGCGTCTCATCCACTACGGTCCCGGCGACCTTCCGCCCGACCCTGGATCCGCGCTCGACATCCGCCGCTTCCACTTCGGCTACCTCTACCCCGAGAAGCGCGATCCGACGCAGACATTCGTCCACACCAACGGGCAGATGATCGATCGCAGCAAGGTGTCGTCGCAGATCGCCAACGGCGACTTCGACCTCTGGCCGAACGCGGCATCGATCAAGGACGAGTTCACGCTCTCCTGGTTCGGCTCCACCGACCGTTACTTCGCGTTCGCGGTGCATGCGCCGTACGCGCCGCCCGGCTCGCCTTCGCGCAAGCTGACGGGCATCGAGAAGGTGCAGGGAATCTCCAACGGCGTCGCGTCGCCGAACGAGAAACTCATCACCTCGCTCTGGACGCCGGTCACCGCCGTCGCCCCGCAGGCGACCGCGAGCTTCGACATGGGCGTCTACGCGGGCCCGCTCAACCCGCGCGTGCTCAAGCACACCGAACCGTACCTCGGCCTCAACATGGGCGGCCTCGTCGTCTACACGATGGGTGGCTGCTGCTCGTGGTGCACCTTCGCGTGGCTCGCCGATGCGCTCCTGTGGTTCCTCTCGTTCATCCATGACTACCTGGTGTTCGACTGGGGCTTCGCGATCATCGCATTGGTGATCGTGGTGCGTCTCATCCTGCATCCGATCCAGAAGCGCTCGCAGATCGCCATGCAGCGCTTCTCGCGCGCGATGACCGCGATGAAGCCCGAGCTCGACGCGCTGCAGAAGAAGTTCAAGGACGATCCGGCCCGCATGCAGCAGGAGCAGATGCGCCTGTTCCGCGAGAAGGGCGTGAGCCCCGCGGGATGCCTCGGCGGCATGCTGCCGATGTTCGCGCAGATGCCGATCTGGATGGCGCTCTACGCAGTGCTCTTCTTCGCGTTCGACCTGCGCCAGCAGCCTGCGTTCTTCGGCTTCTTCCAGAACTTCGGCGGCTGGTCGTTCCTCGCCGACCTCTCGGCGCAGGACAACTTCTTCCGCTTCTCGAACCCGATCAACCTCTGGCTCTTCAGCCTCTCCGCGATCAACCTCCTGCCGGTGCTCATGGGCATCGTCTTCTACTTCCAGCAGAAGTACATGTCGCCGCCGATCACGCCCAACATGAGCGAGGAGCAGATCCAGCAGCAGAAGATCATGAAGTGGATGATGGTCATCCTGTTCCCCATCATGACCTATGTGGCGCCGAGCGGACTCACGCTCTACATCCTCACCTCGACCTGCATCGGCATCATCGAGAGCCGCATCATCAAGAAGCAGATCGACGCGATGGACCTGACCGCGAAGCCCGCCTCCGGCAAGAAGGGCATTCTCGCGCGCGTCTACGAGCAGGCGCTCGAGCGCGCCGCCGCGCAGCAGCAGCAGGCGGGCCGCGGCAAGCCGCGCGGCAAGGACCGCTGATCACGCGATGCGTGGCGCGCGCGACACGATCGTCGCCGTCGCCTCGCCGCCCGGTCGCGGGCTGCGCGCGATCGTGCGTGCATCTGGACCCGCGGTCCGTGAGATCGCGCGCCGCGCCATCGGCTCGGTGCCGTCGTCGCGCGGCGTCTCGCGCGTGAGGCTGCGCATGCCCGCGCACGATGGCGACGCCGGCGTCGCGTGCCCCGCGCTTCTTTCCTGGATGGAGTCGCCCGCGAGCTTCACGGGCGAGGACTCGCTCGAGATCTCCTGCGTCGGCTCGCCGGCGCTCGTCGAGCAGATGGTGCACGCGCTGATCGGGCACGCGGCGGCCGCCGGACACGCCGCGCGCCTCGCGCTTCCAGGCGAGTTCGCGTGGCGCGCGCATCTCGCGGGGCGCCTCAGCGTCGACGAGGCCGAGGGCATCGCCGCGCGCATCGCCGCGACGAGCGATGCGGAGCTCGCAGCGAGCGTCGAGGTGGCGCGCGGTGTCTACGGCGCGCGCGCAGCCGAGCTGTGCGCGCGAACGGCCGAGCTCCTCGCGCGCGTCGAGGCGGGCATCGACTTCACCGATCAGGAGGATGTCGTCTCGGTCCACGCATCGGATGTCCGCACGCGCTGCGACGCGCTCGCCGCGGAGATCGCGGCGCTGCGCGGTGCCGCGGGTGGCGCACGCGCGCACGCGGTGCCCCTCGTCGTCCTCGCGGGCGAGCCGAACGCGGGCAAGAGCTCGCTCTTCAACGCCATGCTCGGCCGCACGCGCAGCGTCGAGAGCGCGCTCGCCGGCACGACGCGCGACGCGGTGATTGCGCGCGTCGCGTTGGCCGGCGGCATCGAGATCGATCTCGCCGATCTCGCGGGGCTCGAGCGTGTCGCGACCGCACGCGCGCCGCGCGAGATCGCGGAGGCGATGCAGCGCCGCGCGCAGGAGATGCTCGCGATCGCGGATCTCGTGGTCCGATGCACGCCCGTCGGCGCAGAGCGCGTGCCGCTTGCGCGAGAGGACGGCATCGTCGAGGTCGCGACGATGTGCGACCGCGCGGGCGTGGCGGGCCGCACGCCCTCCGACGCCATCGCCACGAGCGCGCGCGACCGAGCGGGCATCGCGGCGCTCAAGCACGAACTTGCCGCGCGATTGCGCACCGACCGCACCATGCGCCGCGCGCAGCTCGCGGCGATCCTGCCACGGCACGACGCAGCGTTCGAGCAGGCGCGCGCGGCGATCGTCGACGCAGCGGCGCTCGCGGCCGCCGACATCGCGCGCGGCGACCGTCTCCACGACCCCGAGCTCGCCGCAGGCCTCCTGCGCGCGGCGCTCGACGCGCTCGGCTCCGTCGCCGGCCCCGTCCACCCCGACGATGTCCTCGGACTCGTCTTCTCACGCTTCTGCATCGGAAAGTGACGCGATGAGCGACTCAAGCACCCGTAGGCCTCTCGCCACCCACTCGACCATGATCCGCGTGCGCTATCCGGAGTGCGATCCGATGGGCGTCGCGCACCACGCGGCGTACCCGATCTGGCTCGAGATCGGCCGCACCGAGATGCTGCGCGCGAGCGGCGGCAACTACAGGGACCTCGAGGCGGCGGGGGTGTTCCTCGCGGTCGTGCGGCTCGAGGTTCGCTATCGCAGGCCCGCGCGATACGACGACGAACTGCGGCTCGAGACCGACCTCCTCGTCGCCGGACCCGTCAAGATCGAGCACGCGTACAGACTGTTCCGCGGCGATGAACTTCTGGCGGAGGGCGCGACGACGCTCGCGTGCCTCGACCGCGATGGCCGCGCGCGGGCGTTGCCTGAGTCGCTCGTTCTCGGGTGACGCTCGGGACTGCGCGGAAACCGCGCAAAATTCGCCGAGCACCGTGCTAGGATGGCGTCACCATGACTTCGCTCCGCGTCCTCGCCGCTGTTCTGCTCGTCTCCGTTCCCGCGGCCTGCACCGCCGTCTCGACCTATCCGCCCACCGCCGGCACCACCAAGATGACGCCGACGGTGTCGCCTGGCCCCGAGCTCATGGCTGGTGCGATCAAGGAAGCAAACCGCGTCACCAACGGCACGCAGCCGATCGTCTTCAACTTGCCCGCTGGTCTCGACAGCGGAACCTGGCGTCGCGTCGCGAGCCTGCTGCCGTCTGGTGCGCGTCCGATGCGCGCGGGCGACGAGGCCGTCTACTCGGTGCAGCAGCTGCGTCTCTCGGGCGGCACCGCCGAGGTCGACGTCACCTATCCCGAGCGCGGCGTGTATCAGCTGATGACGGTGAAGTTCGAGGGCGGCCCGGTGATCCCGTGGCGCGTCCAGTGGGCGTACCGCTGGGTGATCCCCGCGACCGCGCCGGTTGCGAACGACCCGATGATCGCGGCCGAGGCTGCGAAGGCCGACGCGGAGCGTCTCGCCGCCGAGAAGGCCGCGGCGGAACAGGCCGCGACCGAGCAGCCCTCAACCGAGCAGGCCGCCGCACCGACCGACGGCAACTGATGGCTTGGGTGCCAGCAGACTTCAGGCTGCTGAACGAATGACGACGGAGTCGAAGTCTGAAACGCGCGGTTCAGCAGGCGAAAGCCTTCCGACGCCCGCGCACTTCAGTACGCCTTCGCGAAGATCGCGCGGCGCGTCGCCGGCTTGCCCGTGAAGATGCAGGTGCCCGGCTCGTCCGCACCCTCGATCGGGATGCAGCGGCAGGTCACCGCGAACTTCGCCTTGAGCTCTTCCTCGACCTTGCGGTCGGGCGCGTAGTGGACGAGCGCGAATCCGCCTTGCGCGGCGGCGCCCGACTCCTCGTCCTGCTTCGCGCCGAAGAAAGCCTCGAACTCGGCGCGCGAGTCGATGCGCTTCGTGCTCTGCTCGCGGTGCGCCTTCGCGCGCGCAAACAGCGTCGACTGCATGTCCTCGAGGATCTGCGTCACGGTCGCGACGAACTCGTCGCGCTTGAGCGACACCTTGTCCTTGTGCGCGCGGTCGCGGCGCGCCATGAACACGCTGTCCTGCTCCATGTCGCGAGGGCCCACCTCGACGCGCAGCGGGATGCCCTTCTTGTCCACTGCCATGCCTTGTCGCCGCCACGGATGTCGCGGTTGTCGACCTCGACATCGACCGTGCGCCCCGCGTACGGGATCTTGCGCAGGTCGGCCGCGAGCCTGTTGCAGTAGTCGAGCACTGCCTGCGCGGTCTCGGGCTTGTGCGTCACGGGAATGATGACGACATGCGACGGCGCGAGCCGCGGCGGCAGCACCATGCCGTCGTCGTCGGCGTGCGTCATGATCATGCCGCCGATCAGGCGCGTCGACACGCCCCACGAGGTCGTCCACGCGTGCGAGATCTTGCCCTCGGCGTCGCTGAACTTGATGTCGCTCGCGTGCGCGAAGTTCTGCCCGAGGAAGTGCGACGTGCCCGCCTGCAGTGCCTTGCGGTCCTGCATCATCGCCTCGATGCAGTACGTGTTCACCGCGCCGGGGAAGCGCTCGCCCTCGGTCTTCTCGCCCTTGATGACGGGCATCGCCATCCAGTTCTCCGCGAAATCCGCGTAGACCTCGAGCATCTTCAGGGTCTCCTCCATCGCCTCCTTCTCGGTGGCGTGCGCGGTGTGGCCTTCCTGCCACAGGAACTCGGCCGTGCGCAGGAAGAGGCGCGTGCGCATCTCCCAGCGCACGACGTTCGCCCACTGGTTGATGAGAAGCGGCAGGTCGCGGTAGCTCTGCACCCACTTGGCGAAGCTTGCGCCGATGATCGTCTCGGAGGTCGGACGCACGACGAGCGGCTCCTGCAGCTCGCCGTCGGGAATGAGTCCTTCCTTGCCGTCCGCCTTCACGCCCGGCTTCAGGCGGTGGTGCGTGACGACCGCGCACTCCTTCGCGAAGCCCTCGACGTGCTCCGCTTCCTTCTCGAAGTACGACAGCGGGATGAACAGCGGGAAGTACGCGTTCTTATGCCCGGTGTCCTTGAACATCCTGTCGAGCGAGCGCTGGATGTTCTCCCAGAGCGCGTAGCCCCACGGCTTGATCACCATGCAGCCGCGCACGTCGCTGTTCTCGGCGAGGTCCGCCGCACGCACGACCTGCTGGTACCACTCGGGGTAGTTCTCGGCGCGGGTCGGCGTGATCGCCGTCTGGGCTGCGGCTTGCTTCTGGTTCTGGGCGTTCTTCTCGTTCGACATGGTGGTTCTCGCAGGGCCGAGAAGGTAGCAGGAACGGGATTCCCCATGATTTCACGGTGGTTCCTGCATGAAGGGGGGATAGAGTCGTCCCAGTGGATCCGGAAGCCGCACACATCGAGGCGCGCAGGACGGCCGTCGGAAGGACGCTGCTGTCGGCGCTGCACCGCGCCGTGACCATCGCCGACGGCTCGATCGCGGCGATCGCGGGCGCGACC
>JBEAUK010000045.1:0-7270 GCA_041161465.1 Planctomycetota bacterium
CTCCCAAATGGGCGGGCCGAACCGGGCGCTTGCTTCCGTTTCCGCTCAAGTTCCCCACGAATGCTTGCCGACGATTTTCCCGTGGCGGATCCGCGGGACATTGTCGACATCGACGGGCTTCGGCGTACTCCAGCGCCGGCGGCGTCGGCTCCGAACACGGCGCCGCCTGTCGGACCGGCCAAGCCCTTCCTCATGATCTGGTTCCGCTGCTGTGCGGCCTACGGGCGCCTCCACAAGACCAAGGACGGCCTGTTCTACGAAGGCCGCTGCCCGAAGTGCCTTGCGCACCTCGAGGTTCCCGTCGGCGAGGGCGGCACCAACCGCCGCATGTTCGAGGCGTCGTGAACACGAGGCCTCTGGCGTTGCCGCGCCATTCGAAGCATCCCGATAGACTCGCGTCGTGAGCGATGTCTCGTCCATCGTCGGCGGCGGCGCATTCCTCGGCGTCTCGGCAGGCCTTCTCTACGGAGGGGCGCTGTTCGGCGTGGTGCGCGAGGCGCTCCGGCCCGAACGGCGCACGGTTGGATGGGCGCTCGCGCGCGGCACTCCCTCGGAGCCATCGCAGTGGGGCAAGCCCTCGCGCGAGTGGAGCCACGGGTTCAACGGTGCCTCGTGCCCCGTGTTCGACATCGGCGACGAGGATCCCGGCGCGCCGACGGCGATCGTGATCCATGGGTTCGCGCGATCGCGATATGACGCGCTTGCACGACTCGAGCCGCTCTTTCCGCATGCGCGCCGGTTCATCCTGCCGGATCTTCCAGGCCACGGCGACGCCATCGGCCGCGGCACGCGCCTCGGGACCGACGAGGACGCATTCCTCGAGTCTCTCATCACGACGGCAACCACTGGACCCGTTCTCCTGATCGGTCACTCGCTCGGTGCCGTGGTCGCTCTGCAAGCCGCTGGCCGCGAAGGCCTCGCTCCGCGCGTGCGCGGGGTGCTTGCGCTCGCGCCGTACGAACGCCTCCGCACGCCGCTCGGCGCGCGGCTTGAACTCCGCGCAATGCCGAGGCGCCCCCTGCTCTCGCCGGCGATCGGCGTCCTTGGGGCGCTCGGAATCCGTGAACGATCGACGCGCGAGGCGGCGGCAAAGGTCGCGTGCCCGGTCGCCGTGCTCGCGGGCGAAGCGGATCCCGTGACCCCCCTCGCGGAGGCGCGTGCCATCGCGGAAGCCGCATCGACCTCGCGGTTCACCGCCATTCCCCTTGCACGGCACGACGACTTCCACACCATCGGCCGCGCCGAGATGGAAGCGGCCCTGGCATGGATCGATTCCTGCGGCTGACGCACGCCGGGTGCGAATCGCAACGCACACCGCCGCCCTTTCGGGCGGCGGTGGGTGTGTTGATCTGAGGATCGCGACGGTCCGGGTTCGGGCCGATCACTTCGCGGCAGCGGGATGCTGACGGTAGAAGGTCGAGAAGCCCTTCGAGCTCGCGGTGAACTCGAGCATCGCATCGCCGAAGCAGCGCTTCACGACATCACCCTTGATGAGATCCATGAAGCCGCCGAGCTCATCCATGCCGACGCCGAGGCCCGGGACCTCTGCGCCCTCATCGCCCTCGAGGCCCGCCATGCCGCCAAGCTGACCGGCCATGGCCTCCATCATGAGCGCCTGGCCCTCCATCTGCTTGACCGTGTTCCACCACGCCATGCCGACGACGGGCGACTTCGACATCATCGCGAGGCTCTGCTTGAACTGCTCGTCCGACGCGAGACCCGCCTCGCCCTTCGCATCGACCGACCGCAGCGACTGCTCGACGCTCTTCACGCTGCCGATGACGAGGTAGCCGCCGCCAACGCCGACCGCGAACGGCGAGAACTCGTCGGACATGATCGTCATGCCGTTGAAGTCACGCGACTGGAGGCCCAGCGGAAGAAGGTTGATGAAGTCCATCACCGCGCGCGCCGAATCCTTGTCGTTCTTCATCGTGATCGCGGTCACGGTGCCACCCGACATCGGGTCTTCGGCGCCAGTCGGGAGACCCCACATGTGGATCTCCGGCCCCATCGCGGCGAACGCGGCCTGCATGGCGGGGCGATAGAGGTCGAGCTGAGGCTTGATCATCTCGGCCTGGTCGGCAGGCAATCCGCCGATCGCCTCGTCGATCATGCCGACGAACTTCTCGAAGCGCAGGTTCATGCGGCCGTAGCTGATGGCGTCGGCAGGAACGATCGCCGGCGGCGCCTTCGCATCGGTCGCGAGATCCGCGAGCGAGAGCAGACCGACCTTGTCGCCCGGGACATAGATGCCTTGGCCGACCTCGAGAACTCCGTCCTTCGCGTGAAGGCCGAAGCTCCAGGCCTTGATGTCACCGAAGAAGCGCGCGATCAGCGGGCGAACCAGCATGAACTGCGGCATGGTGTCGAGGATCGGGCCAGCCGCCTCGGTCGAGAGCACTGCGTAGACATCCTGCGTGCCGCCGGCGAGTTCGGTCGAGGCCTTGAAGGTCTCGGACTCGCCAGCGCTCTTCGCGCGGTCGCCGTCAACTCGGGCCAGGAGCGTGTCCATCGCGGCCACGCTGCTCGCTGCAAAGAGGCGTCCCTTGTCGGAGATGACATAGATCTCCTTCGGAGCCATGTCGGGACCGCCACCGCCGAACTGCCCGTCCATCGGATCCTCGGCCATCGGATCCTCGCCTTCGCCCCCCGCCGCATTCCCGCCGCCGAAGGGCATGCCGAACGCGCGACGGCCGCGGATCTCCTCAGCCTTGACGGTCGCGCCGCCATCCTTCGCGTCCTTCTCCATGCGAGCAACGAGCACATCGACCATCTTCACGGTCGCCTCGGCCTCGGAAGCCCAGTCACAGAAGAACATGAACTGCGCAGTCGGGAAACCGAGCTCCTCGTCGACCTCGGCCATCACGGCGAGGCCAAGGCTCGATGGCCAATTCATGTCACCACGCTCGATACCAGCCTCCGCGGCGGCCTCGGCGAGGTTCTTCTCGAAGTTCTCCTTGATCTTCTTGACCTCCTCGGCGACGCTCGCGTCGTTCCAGAGCTTGCCGTACGCCGTCGGGCCGAGGCGCTCGATCGTGCCGCGAACATCATCGGCACCCACGACGAGCAGCGCCTTCTCTGGCGCGAGGTCACGGATGGTCAGGGCGTCAGCCGCGAACAGCGTGCCGCTGATGAAGGTGGTCGAGAGGGTTGCGACGGAGAGTGCGAGACGCTTCACGGTGGTTCCTTTGGGGTTGGCTTCAGACGGACGAGGCGTTGTTGTGCTCGGCCTTGATCGACTTGGTTTCGTTGCGAGGACGATTTCGGGGTCCGCCCGAACGGCGCGGACGGGATGGCCAGACGCCCGTCGTCTCGTTGTTCGTCCGCAATTTGGAGCCGAGCCCGCGACATTTCGCGGAAACCGACTCCCCGGACGCGTTCAGCCCGACTTTCCGCTGGCGGCCGGCGACGACGAGCCGTCCTTCAGGGCCGGCGGGGCGCCTTCCTTCGAGCGCGCGGGCGGCTTCTGGTAGTTGTGGCCCGAATTGGGATTGTTTCGGTCGTACGCGAAACTCTCGCGGTTCCGGATGAAGTCCTTCACATAGCGGGCGGGGATGGCGAATCCCAGCGCCTCGCCGCCGCGGATTCCCATGTTGGTGATGCCGATGACCTCGCCCTTCGTGTTGAACAGCGGACCGCCAGAGTTGCCGGGATTGATCGGCGTGTCGGTCTGGATGTAGGTGAGACCATCGAAGTTGCGCTGCGTGGTCGACACGACGCCCTGCGTCAGCGTGCGCTCGAGGCCGAGCGGGTTGCCGATCGCGAAGACATTCTGCCCGATCTCAAGCTTCTCGGCGTCCTGCACCGGCGCGAACAGGAAGTCCTTGCCTTCGGGGTGCTTGACCTTGATGAGCGCGAGGTCGATGTGGTTGTTGACCGCGAGGATCTCGACATCGTCGATCTCGGTGCGCTTCAGCGTGCCGTCGGCCTGCGCGAACCACACGGTGGCGCGGATGTTCGTCTCGCCCTGGATCACATGGGCGTTTGTGATGGCGTGGCCTTCGCGCGAAAGGATCACGCCAGAGCCGAGGCCTCCCGGAGTCGAGACCTTGATGACCGCGGGGCCGAGGATCTTGGCCTGCTCGCGCGCCGGGAGCTCGGAGAGACCCGTCGCGGTCGAGAAGAGCGTGTCCTGCTTGAGCTCGACGCTCGCAGAGGCGTTCTGCGACTCGACGCTCGCGACATCGTTCATGTCGAAGCTCAGCACATCCGGGCCCACATCGATCCAGATGCGGCGGTCGGTGCGCTTGAGCACCGTGCCGTCGACCGAGGCGCCGCTCTTGAGGCGGACGATGTCGGCCGACACCGCGGAGGTGGCGCCAAACGGAAGCACGGTGCAGAGGAGCGCCGCGGCGAGAAGGTGAATCTGTGAAGTCATGCGCATGGCAATTCCCTACTATACCCGCCGCGTCCGTCGCCGACGGACGCATGACACACACACCACACTGGTTCAGCCATGCCTCGAATCAAGATCTCCTCCGCAGCCACCGCGATCCTCGCTCTTCCCTCCCTGACGGCCGCCCTGCTGGCGGCGGCGACCACGGCGGGCACCGCCGCGCAGGACACGACCGATGTCGCGGGTCACTTCGGCTTCGACGGCCTCGAGGTCGTCAAGATCGACCCGAACGCAGGTCCGATCGCGACCGGCGACTTCAACGGGGACGGGAAGTCCGACCTGGTCGCGGCCAACAACTTCAAGAGCCGCATCGAGCTGCATGTGCAGAAGGAAGGCGCCTCGCCCGATGACCCCGTCGAGCCGACGAGCTCGGTGAAC
The DNA here is from genome assembly GCA_041161465.1 of Planctomycetota bacterium. Lineage (GTDB taxonomy): Bacteria > Planctomycetota > Phycisphaerae > Phycisphaerales > SM1A02 > QWPT01. Next base: position 4,775 of record JBEAUK010000045.1, read on the forward strand.
GAGGTGCCGCCGCACTGGCGCTTCAAGCGGATCGAGATCCCCGTGTCGCACGAGGTGAATGCGATCGTTCCGTTCGACTTCAACCGCGACGGTCTCCTCGACATCGTGTACGCGGGACAGCCGGGAACCATCGTGTTCCTCAAGCAGTCGAAGCCTGGCGTGTTCGAGGTGGAGCGCCGCATCCCGCAGAAGGGCCTCTCGACCTCGCGCGACGGGTTCGTCATCAGCGATCTCGTCGGCGACTCGAAGCCCGACCTCGCCGCGATCATCGGCGGGCAGGCCACGGTGTGGCCGATGGACGGCAGCAAGCTTGGCGACCCGATCGAGCTTGGGTCGGGAGAGCCGATCGTCGCGCTCGTCGTGGGCGACTTCGACGGCGACGGGCACAACGATCTCGTCGGCGTTGCGCCGGACAACGCTGCGCCCATCCGCCTGTGGCTCGCGAGCGTCGAGCAGACCGCAGCTGGCGCTTCCGCGCGCCTCGGCGCCCAGCGTCGCTTCGAGATGCCCCCGCTGCGCGAGGCGACCGCGATCCGGCTGCCAGGCGCGAACAAGGATCTCCTGGCGCGCATCGAGCGGCAGTCGAAGCGGCTCGTGGTCGAGGAGCTGGCCGTCGATGCAGGCGGCTCGAATGATGCGGCCCTCGAGGTCTTCTCGAGCTCCGGTGGCAAGAAGCGCTCGTACGCCATCGCAGATGTCGACGGCGATGGTCTTGCGGATGTGCTCGCGACCGACCCGTCGTCGAGCGCCGTGATGGTGTACCGCCAGACGAAGGGCCGCGGCCTGCAGCCGGGCGTCTCGCAGCCGAGCTTCGCGGAGCTCGACGCTGTGGTCGCCGGCAATGTGGACGGTCAGCCTGGCGACGAGGTGTTCGTCCTCTCCGAGAAGGAGGGCGTCGTCGGCCGTGCCTCGTGGAAGGACGGCGCGCTGGCGTTCCCGGTGGCGATGCCCGTCTCGCCCGGCGCGGTGCCTTCGGTGCTGTCGCTCGTGCGCCTTGAGAGCGGACCGCGCGTCGCCGTCGTGACGAAGGACGGCCGCAACTACCAGATGGAACTCCTCCCCCTCGATGGGTCGGGCGAGGCCGCGAAGCCGGAGATCGTGAAGCTCGGCTCGCTCGTCAAGGGCCCCGACGCGATCCTCGATCTCGATGCCGACCAGGACGGGAAGACCGATCTCCTCCTCTTCACGGCCGACAAGCCCATGTCGATGCTCCAGGCGGTCGAGAAGGACGGCAAGGTCACCTTCGAGCTGCGCGAGTCCAAGGACATGGCGCAGTTCGGCCTCGCGCAGGCCGCGAACGCCGGCAACTCGGTCGCCTTCGATGTCGATGGCGACGGCAAGAAGGAACTTGTGGTCGCGGACCGCAACTTCATCCGAGCGCTGCGCTACGCCCCCACCGCCACGCCTCCGGGATGGCAGGTCGTCTCGCAGATGAACGCCTCGCGCAGCGACGCGAAGCTCGTGGCGCTGACCGTTCGCGGCGATGCACTCGTCGCGAGCGACAAGGAGAACAACGAGCTCGCGGTCTTCACCAAGTCCGCGTCGGGAGAGAGCGCCGGCAAGTGGACGCAGACCGACGAGCACTCGGTGACGGGCTTCAAGTTCGGCCCGGTGCGCGCCGGCGCGTTCAACGGCGAGGGCTCGAACGACATCATGCTCGTCGGCGACGATGGGTTCGCGATCGCGCAGCTCGATGGAAAGCGGCTCACGCTCGAGGAGCTCGCGAGCTACCGCGGAGACCGCGTGCAGCAGATCGACCACGAGATCTCCTCTGGCGATGTGAACGGCGACGGGTTCCTTGACCTGATCGTCCTCGATGCGGGCGAGCAGTCGATGGGCGTCCTGAGCTTCAGCGAGACCGGGCGCCTCGTGCCCGCCACCCGTTTCAAGGTGTTCGAGTCGCGGCTCTTCCAGGGCGGCGAGCCGCGCGAGTTCGAGCCGAGCGTCGCGCTCATCGCCGATGTCACCGGCGATGGCTCCGACGATGTGATCCTCCTCTGCCACGACCGCATGCTCGTCTATCCGCAGGCGAAGTCGCCGAAGAAGTGACGGCGAGCCCATCCCGAAAGCAACCGAAAAGCAACCGAGGGGCGCCAGTGCGGCGCCCCTCGTTCGTTTGCATGGATCATCGACGCGTCGCTCAGCGCTGCGCGATCGGCGTGTAGGTGGCCGCGTGCGGGCCGGTGTACATCGCCTGCGGGCGGATGAGGCGGTTGTCCTTCAGCTGCTCGATGCAGTGGCCGGTCCAGCCCGACATGCGGCTCAGCGCGAACATGCAGGTGAAGAGGTCGGTCTTGATGCCGAGGCAGTGGTAGGTCGTCGCCGAGTAGAAGTCGACATTCGGGAAGATGCCCTTGTCGGCCTTCGCCGCGAGCACGATGCCCTCGATCTTCTGGCTCATGTCGAAGAGCTTGAGGTTGCCCGTGTCGGTCGCGATCTGCTTCGCGAAGGTCTTGAGGTAGGTCGCGCGCGGGTCGTACGCCTTGTAGACGCGGT
>JBEAUK010000173.1:0-10017 GCA_041161465.1 Planctomycetota bacterium
ATCTTCTCGGGCGGCAGCCTCTCGCAGTCGACGATCTTCGGTCTCGGCATCATGCCGTACATCACGGCGTCGATCATCTTCCAACTCCTCGCGACGGTGTGGAAGCCGCTGCAGGAACTGAAGAAGGAAGGCCAGTCGGGCCAGACCAAGATCAACGAGTGGACGCGCTACGCCACCGTCGGGCTCTGCATCGTGCAGGGCTTCATGTGGCTGTCCTACCTCAGCAGCCAGAACATGGTCCAGGCGAGCTTCACCGAGCCAGGCGGCAAGGCGGTGTTCTACACGGCCGGCATCGTCGGCCTGACCGCGGGCAGCCTGTTCCTGATGTGGCTCGGCGAGCAGATCGACAAGTACGGCATCGGCAACGGCATCTCGCTGATTCTGACGGCCGGCATCGTCGCGCAGATGCCAGGCGCCGTGGGTTGGGTCGTCGAGAACTTCACGCCCTCGATCCAGTCGGGTCCGGGCGAACTCAATCCCGTTGGACTGATCCTGCTCATCGGTGGCTTCGTCGTCGTCGTCGCCGGTGCCGTGATCATCACGGTCGCGCAGCGCCGCATTCCGATCCAGCAGGCCAAGCACACCCGCGGTCGCCGCGTGTTCGGCGGTCAGCGCCAGTACCTGCCGCTGCGCCTGAACCACGCCGGCGTCATGCCGATCGTGTTCGCGAGCTCGCTGATGATCTTCCCGTCGGCTGTCTTCGGTTGGATGGCGAGCCGCGCGGCCAGCGGAACCGATTCAGCCGAATGGTGGCGAACCACCACGAGCTTCCTTGAGATCAACAGCCGCCCGGGCATGTTCCCGTATGTGCTGCTTGAGATCGTCCTGATCTTCTTCTTCAGCTATTTCTGGACCACCGTCCAGTTCAGCCCCGAGGAGATGTCGAAGCAGCTCAAGCAGAGCGGCGCGTTCATCCCCGGCTATCGCCCAGGTCCGCGCACCGCCGAGTACCTCGAGACGGTGATGGAGCGCATCACCTATGTCGGTGGCGGCTTCCTCGCGGCGATCGCGCTGATTCCGACGGTCGTCAGCTTCAACATGGGCATCCCCATGAATGTGTCGCAGTTCCTCGGCGGCACGGGTCTGCTGATCGTCGTCAGCGTCGGTCTTGATCTGATCCAGCGCATCGAGGCGAACCTGCTGATGCGCAACTACTCAGGATTCCTCGCCTCCGGTCCGAACGACCAGAAGGCGCCGCGCGTGCGGAGCCGTCAAGGTTGATTCGAATGCCGGCCGCTGCGACCACCGCACCTGCGCCGAGCGCAACCCCGACCCGCGACCTCCGAGACGGAGACCGCGGGTCGCGCGCTGTCCGTGCAGATCGGCCCGCGCGGCCGTCGCGCAGCATCGCGCTGCGATCGGCGGTCGAGATCGACGCGATTCGCGCGGCGGGTGCGTTGGCGGCCGCTGCACTTGAGGCAGCGCGTGGCGCTTGCGTGGCGGGTGCGATGACCATCGACATCGATCAAGCCGCCGAGCAGGCGATTCGGCAGGGGGGCGGCGAGCCGCTCTTCCTCGGATACCGCGGTTCGTCGGCTCGCGCCGGCGGCGCTGATCGTCCGCCTTATCCCGCGAGCACCTGCGTGAGCGTGAACGAAGAGCTCGTGCACGGCGTGCCTGGCACCCGAATGATCCGCAACGGCGATCTCGTCGCGATCGATGTCGGCGTCCTGCTTGACGGCTGGTGTGCCGATACCGCCCTGACCGTCGCGGTCGGGCAGGTCGCAGCCGAGCGTCGCGAGATGCTCGAGTGTGCGGAGCGCATGCTTGCGCACGCGATCGGTGCGATCGTGCCGGGCCGTCGTTGGAGCGGCATCGTGGCGGAGCTCGAGACGATCGCAGAGCGCGCGGGGTACGCGATCGCCGCGGATTTCGTGGGCCACGGCATCGGCCGCGCGCTGCACGAGGCCCCGCAAGTCCCGTGCACGCTCAGCAAGGCGTTTCTCGATCACAACGATTTCACGCTGCGCCCGGGCATGGTGCTCGCGATCGAGCCGATGCTCGTGCTCGAGTCGCCGCGTCGCGTCGGCGAAGACGCGCGCCTCATCAATCCCGCGTGCCGGCTCGCGGCCGACGGATGGACCGTCACGGTCGACTCCGAGGCGCCGAGCTGCCATGTCGAGCACACGGTCGTTGTCACTCGCGACGGCGCCGAAATCCTCACTCTCCCGTCACACGCACCGAGTCGCATGAGGCGCGCGGGCTAGACTCGCGATCCCGCCGAAACGACCGTCCGAAACCGAATTCACGACCGACCAGACCAGAGACCAGCGCCCGAACACGAGGTCACCCCAGCCGATGGCAAAGGAAGACAAAATCACCCTCGACGCCGAAGTCACAGAGGCGCTCCCCGACGCGATGTTTCGCGTGCGGCTTCAGAATGATCAGGAGATCATCGCCTACGTGAGCGGCAAGATGAGGAAGTTCTCGATCAAGATCCTGCCCGGTGATCGAGTGACCGTCGAGATGAGCCCGTACGACATGACGAAGGGCCGCATCGTCTACCGCTTCTAAACAGAGCGGTGGATGCAAGAGGCACTTCCGAGAACCAACGACCGAGAACAAGCATCGATCAGCAACCAACCCTGCAGTCTTGAACCGACGGCAGGACAAAGCGGCGAAGGCCGCAGAAGACAGCGAAGGAGAACACCATGAAGGTTCGTTCGAGCATCAAGCGCCGTACCCGTGACTGCCAGATCGTCGTCCGCAAGGGCAAGCGTCTGGTCATCAACAAGAAGAATCCGCGCCTCAAGCAGCGACAGGGCTGACTTGGTCGGGTTTCTCGCTACAATCTCCCCTTCCCCCCAAGCCGGCCCACAAGGTCAGTTTGGAGCGGGACCTGCGGGAGCCGTGTGGTTTGATTGTGGCTCGGAACCCGCTGAAGAACGCCTTTGAAGGCGACGGGACGCAGTCCCTTCGCGCTTCGCCAGGCGTAAGCCATGTGTGACCGCTGACTGACCGCGACTGTTTGCGACCAACTGATTCCAAGATCGAAATCACCAATCGAGTTGAGCCCCATCTCGAGAAAAAGAATGAACCCCGAGAGGGGCTGACCGGAGCCTGACATGCCGCGTATCGCTGGTATCGACATTCCTGAGAAGAAGAAGATTGGCGTCTCCCTCCGCTACGTGTTCGGCATCGGGCCGAAGGTGGCGTTGGAGATCCTCCGCGAGGTCGGCATCGACCCGGAGCGTCGCACGAACGACCTCAAGGAGCAGGAAGTTGCTGCGATCGCCAGCGTCATCGACGCGAAGATCGTCGTCGAGGGCGCGCTGCGCCGTCAGATCCAGCAGGACATCCAGCGCCTGAAGGACATCAAGAGCTACCGCGGCGATCGTCACCGCAAGAGCCTGCCTGTTCACGGGCAGCGCACGCGCTCCAACTCGCGCACGCGCAAGGGCAAGAAGAAGACCGTCGCCGGCAAGAAGGGCGTGAAGGGCTGATGAGCGTGGGCCCGAGGCTCTTTGCCTCGGACGCACGCGCGGCCTGACCGCGATCGATTCAGACAACCGAGTATTCCGATGAACACCCCGACCCCAGCATCAGCATCAACCTCGAAGAAGAAGGTTCGCAAGAACGTCCTTCGCGGCCTCGTGCATGTGAACGCCACTTTCAACAACACCCTCGTCACCATCACCGATGTGAATGGCGAGACCATCGCGCAGGCCTCGGCCGGCACGGTTGGCTTCAAGGGCGCTCGCAAGTCGACGCCGTTCGCGGCGAGCCGCGCCTCTGAGAAGGCCGTGGGCGTTGCGAAGCGCTCCGGTCTCCGCGAGGTCGAGGTGCGCGTGAAGGGTCCGGGCCCGGGCCGCGAGAGCGCGATCACCGCGCTCCAGGCGAGCGGTCTCCGCGTGACGGCGGTCGAGGATCACACCCCGATCCCGTTCAACGGTTGCCGTCCGCCGAAGAAGCGGCGCGTGTAAGCCGCGGTCCTGAGCCGCATCCGAAGAAAACCTCTTTGGATGCTCGCGAGGAAAGTAAGCACATCCCGTCGTGCGGGTGACAACCCTCCCGACGGCTTCAACTGGATCCTCTGCACAGAAGGCACCCACCGATCGACAGCGGTGGTCATCCGAGCTGCAGGGGTGTCGAAACAGGGCGGAAGCCCGGTTCTGTCGAAAGCCCGGAATGGGCGTAGGAGCTTGTGATGCATCTTCGTTGGCGCGGCCTCGATCTTCCCGCGAATGTCATTCCCGATCCCAAGAGCCGTTCGAACACGTTCACGCGTTTCATCGCTGAGCCGTTCGAGCCCGGTTTCGGCACGACCATCGGCAACAGCATGCGTCGCGTGCTGCTCTCCTCGATCGAGGGCGCCGCGATCACCAAGGTGAAGATCAAGGGCGTCACCCATGAGTTCTCGACGATTCCCGGCGTTCTCGAGGATGTCGTCGACATCATCCTGAACATCAAGGGCATCGTCGTCGCGATGGACGGCGACGGCGAGAAGAAGATGAAGCTCTCGGCCGAAGGCCCTGGCGATGTCACCGCCGAGCTCATCGAGTGCGATGCCTCGATCGAGATCATGAATCCCGACAAGGTGATCGCCACCCTCACCGACAAGATCGACTTTGAGGTCGAGTTCACGGTCGAGAAGGGCCGCGGCTACATGCCCGCAAGCGAGCAGATCGCCCGCGACGCCGCCAAGGGCGCCGAGCAGGTCATCGGCGAGATCCCGATCGACGCCATCTTCTCGCCGGTGCAGCGCGTGCGCTTCGCCACCGAGGATACCCGCGTCGGTCAGCAGACCAACAAGCAGCGCCTCCTCCTCGACATCTGGACCAACGGGACGGTCACGCCCGACATGGCCATCGTCGAGGCAGGCAAGATCCTGCGCAAGCATCTCAATCCGTTCGTCCAGTTCGACGAGCTCGGCGATGCCGTCGTCTCTGACGAGGTTGCCGATGCGAATGCTCAGGACGACGAGATCATCCGCAAGCTTCGCATGCCGGTCAGCGAGCTCGAGCTCAGCGTCCGCGCGTCGAACTGCCTCGAGACCGCCAAGATCCGTACGGTCGGCGAGCTCGTGCAGCGCACCGAGGACGACCTGCTCTCGGTCCGCAGCTTCGGCAAGACTTCGCTCCGCGAGGTCAAGTCTGAGCTTGAGAAGATCGGCCTGCACCTCGGTTACCCGGTGCCGGAAGGTCTGCTGAACGGTTGATTGGTGGGTGTGGTCAGGGCCTCGCGACGGTGGGTCGCGCGGCAAACGAGTGAATGAGGGCCGGCCATGAGGCACGCGCCCAGATAGGAATCAAGTCATGCGTCACCGTGTCTTTGGTAAGCAACTCTGCGTGAAGGAAGATCACCGCCGCGCGATGCTCCGCAACCTCGCTGCGGGCCTCTTCGAGCACGGCCAGATCGAGACCACGCTCCCCAAGGCGAAGGCTGTCCAGCCGTTCGTCGAGAAGCTCATCACCATGGCGAAGCGCAGCGGTCTCGCAAGCCGCCGCGGCATCGAGGCTCGAATCAACGACCGCGCGGTCTTCGCGTGGGTCGCTGACCCGAACACCCGTGAAGAGAAGAAGAACGCGCACCAGCTCTGGGATCTCCCGAGCGAGGACGCGATCGAGTTCAACCGCTACGGCGAGCTCCGCAAGGCCCCGCGCCTCGTGCAGCACCTGATGTCGAAGGTCGCTCCGCTCTACGCGGACCGCGCCGGTGGCTACACCCGCATCATCAAGCTCGACAAGCGCCGTGTCGGTGATCAGACCGACCTGTGCATCCTCCAGCTCGTTGGCAAGGAAGACGGACCGCAGGTCAGCGGTCGCCGTTCGAACCGCCGCCGCACCGCCGACAAGCGCACGGCCTACGCCGCCGACCTTCGCAAGAAGGGCGCGAGCAAGGCCGAGGGTTCGAAGGCCGAGGGTTCGAAGGCCGAGGCTCCTGCCGCCGAGTGACGCGGGCAGCAATCGTGAATCCCAGCCGCCCCGCCTCGCGCGGGGCGGTTGTGTTTTTCGAGCGTCACTCCCCGAGCAGGAGACGGAAGAACTCGCTGTTGTCGAAGCCCTTCGACCCCTCGAGCGGCCCGAAGCGGACGATCGTCAGCTTCTGCTCGGGCAGGATGTAGAGGCGCTGCTTGCCTTTGCCCGCGGCCATGAAGCCAACCACGGCGCTGGACTCGGACGGGGCGCCCGCTTGCGCGCGCTGCCTTGCCTGCGCCGCGAGCCTCCCGCGGAGGCGCCCGCCTTGCTGCTCGAGCCGCTCGGCAACCATGTCCGCGGCGAGGGTGTCCTCGACATCCGCAGCGTCTGCATCGTCGCGGAGAAGCCACCAGGTGAGGCCGTAGGACTTGTTGGGGCCGTGCGACTTCATGAGCTCCGCGAGCGTCGATTCGCCCACGATGCGCTTGCCGTCGTGAACGCCGCCATTGCGCACGAACTCGCCGAACACGGCCCACTCCTCCGCGCTCACGCGGCAGCCGCCCGGGAGGTTGGCGTTGCCCGCCTCGTCGAGGAGGAAGCGGGGCTTGATGCCGAGCGGCGCGAACACCTTGCGGTCGAGATACGCCACGACATCGTCGTCGCCTGTCTTTGCGGCCGCGAGTTTCCGCTTCATCAGCTCGCCGAACACATAGAACTGGCTTGGGCCGTAGATGAACCGCTTGCCGGGATCGGCGAGCATCTTGGCGCCGATCGACGCCGTGACGCGGTTGGTGATGCCAGCCGCGCGCGCGTTGCGCGTGTTCTCGATTGTGCCGCTGAGCGACTCGAGGCCGCTTGCGAGCGACAGCAGCTGCCGCACCGTCACCTGCGACTTGCGCGGGTCGTCCTTCCACTCGTGAATCGTGTCCGCGACCTTTTCGTCGAGCGAAAGCAGTCCGTCCTCGATTGCAAGCGCGGCGGCGATGCCGCTGAAGCTCTTGGTGCCGCTCGCGAGCAGATGGGGCGATCGCACGGTGAAGTCACCGATGGCATCCTCGAAGACGGGCTTCCCGTCGTGCAGGACGAGCATCACTTCGCCGTCGTGCTTCCGTGAGTACTCCGCCGCGGCGCGGCACCGTGCGAGGAACGCCTCGTCGGCGGCGACAACCGTCGACGAAGGAGGCTCGGGTATCGCAGGTGCCGCCGGCTGCGGAGGCGGGGAATCGCAGGATGCGCCGACCGCGACCAGCGAGGCGATGAGGATGGCGGGGAAGGTGCGAGGCATCACAGGTGAGAAACGGATTCGGGCGAGGCCGGATTGCCGAGTACGGACCCGATTCGGGAGCCCAAGCGTCGGCGGGGGAGCCGCTAAAGTATGCCCCATGCTCGCTGAACTTGACACGATGGAGCGCGAGGCGCTCTCGGAGATCGCCGCCGTGGCCGACGCCGCCGCCCTGGAGGCGTTCCGCGTCCGCTGGCTCGGCTCCAACGGCCGCCTCAAGGGGGTCATGGACGCCCTGAAGACCGTGCCGAAGGACCAGAAGCCCGCCGTCGGCAAGCGGTTGAACGAGGTCAAGGCCGCGATCGAGGGCGCGTTCAACGCGAAGAAGGATGCCGCACCTGCGGCGCCGAAGGGACCCGCGGTCGATGTCACCGAGCCAGGCTTCCCGATGGGCGAGGGTGCCCGTCATGTGCTCACGAAGACGATCGACGAGATCGTCGATGTGCTTGGCCGGATGGGCTTCGCGGTCGCCGACGGCCCCGAGCTCGAGGACGAGTGGCACAACTTCAACGCGCTGAATATTCCCGAGAGCCACCCGGCGCGCGGGCCGGCCGACAACTTCTTCCTCGGCGGCGAGGTCGCGGGGAAGCTCTTGCTGCGCACCCAGACTTCGACCGTGCAGATCCGCGCGATGGAGGCGATGAAGCCGCCCTTGAAGATCTGCGCGATCGGCCGCGTGTACCGCCCCGACGCGCATGACGCGACGCACTACTCGATGTTCCACCAGGTCGAGGGGCTCTATGTCGACCGCAAGGTGTCGATGGTCGACCTCAAGACGACGCTCGTCCAGTTCGCGAAGGCGTTCTTCGGCGAGGAGGCCGAGATCCGCCTGCGCCCGAGCTTCTTCCCGTTCACCGAGCCGAGCGCGGAGCTCGACATGAAGATGCGCGTGATGAAGAACGGCGTCCCCGAATGGCGCTGGATCGAGCTCGGCGGCTGCGGCATGGTCGACCCGAATGTCTTCAAGTCGGTCGGCATCGACCCCGAGGAGTGGACAGGCTTCGCCTTCGGCCTCGGCATCGAGCGCGTTGCGATGCGCAAGTACGGGATCGGCGACATCCGGCTGTTGTTCGAGAACGACGCGCGGTTCCTGCGGCAATTTTGAGCGGTCGCGGCTGCGGCCGCTCCCTTTGGTGCTCGTACCGCCAAAGGCGGCTGCCGCAGCCGCGACCGTTCAACTCACGTCGTGTAATCAGCGTTCAGCCGCACATACTCGGTCGTCAGTCCGCAGCTGAGGAACTCGTCGGAGTTGGTCTCGGCCGTGGCGCCGTCGGTGGCGCCGAGGGAGATCTCGATCGCCACATGCGAGCCATTGAACGCGGCGCGCACGGCCTCCTTGTCGGCAGGGCAGGGCTCGCCGTCGCGGAAGATCAGGATGCCGCCGACGCGCAGTTCGAGGTCGCCTGCGCGGAACGCGATGCCCGCGCGGCCGGCCGCGGCCACGATGCGGCCCCAGTTCGGGTCGCCGCCTGTGATCGCGGTGCGCACGAGCAGGCTCGACGCGACGGTCTCCGCGACCCTGAGCGCATCGGCCTTGGTCGCGGCGCCCGTCACGCGCACGGCGAGCGACCGCTCGAAGCCCTCGCCGTCGCACACGATCATGCGCGCGAGCTCGCACGCAACCTCGCGGAACGCGCGCGCGAGCAGGATCTCGTCGCACGCGCCCGCCACGCCCGAGGCGAAGGCAAACACCGAATCGTTCGTGCTGGTGTCGCCGTCGACCGAGATGCGGTGGTAGCTCGCGTCGGCCGCGTGGCGCAGGATGCGGTCGAGCGCCTTCGGCTCGACCGCCGCGTCGGTCGCGAGCACCGAGATCATCGTCGCCATGTCGGGGCGGATCATGCCCGCGCCCTTCGCGACGCCCGCGACATGCACGATGCCGCCGCCAGCGAGTTCGATGCGCCGCGCGCTCATCTTGGGCTTCGTGTCGGTCGTCATGATCGCGCGCGCAAACGGCTCGAGCGGGCCAGCGTCGAGCGCTTCCGCGATGCCCGCCGCCATCTTCGGGATGACCGGCGCGATCCGCTCCATCGGAAGCTGCACGCCGATCACGCCCGTCGAGTTGACGAGCACCGCCTCGCACGCGCATCCGAGCGCAAGCGACACGGCGTCGACCATCTCCTGCGCGTTCGCAAGCCCGCGCGGGCCCGTGGCGGCGTTCGCGCAGCCCGAGTTGAGGATGAGCGCCGACGCGTGGCCGCGGGAATCCTTGATATGCCGCCGCGAGACCTCGATCGGCGCCGCTGCGAACAGGTTGCGCGTGAAGATCGCGGCCGCCGTCGCGCCCTCGGGCATCGCGAGGAGCGCGAGGTCGTCGCGGCCCGGCTTCTTGATCGCGGCTGCTCCGACCGAGGCGCGGAAGCCGCGTGGCCAGTGGTGCGTTGCGGCGACGATGCTTCCTGCCGTGGAGGAATCGGCGTGTGCGTTCGTCATTGGGGTCTCGTTACTTCGCGTCGCCGTTGCCTTCCGGCAGCACGGTGTCGTGAATCAGCGCGATCTCGTCGCAGTTCGCGTTCTTCGGGCAGCTCGAGCAGTCCTTGAGCACCTTCTCGGGCAGCGAGTTGATCGACACCTTGCGGAAGCCGCACTTCTCGAAGAAGTCGGGCGCGCGCGTGAGCACGAACAGGCGGTCGATGTGGAGCTGCCCAGCGACCTGCTGGAAGTGCCGCACGAGGCCCTGGCCGATGCCGCGGCCCTGGAACTCGGTGTGGACGCCGAGCGAGCGGATCTCCGCGAGATCGGGGTTGTAGATCCAGAGCGCCGCGCAGCCGACGACGCGGCCGTCGATGACGGCGACGCCGAAGTCGAGGATCGCCTTCATGATGTCCTCGCGCGAGCGCGGCAGGTTCTCGCCGTGCTGCGCCCAGTAGTCGACGA
>JBEAUK010000016.1:0-19400 GCA_041161465.1 Planctomycetota bacterium
CCCCGCGTGGCTGACGGTGAGCACGGCGGTGTGCTCGGGCACGAGCTCGCCGAGCTCGAAGTCCTCGGCCTCGTTGCCCTCGATCGCGGTCTTGCGGTCGTCGCCGAAGCGCTCGGCGAGCTCGTGCCCGAGCACACCGCCGTGCTCACCGTCAGCCACGCGGGGTATGTCAAGCGCCTGCCGCTCGACACCTACAGGACGCAGGGCCGCGGCGGCACCGGCATCAAGGGCTCCGACGCCCGCGACGACGACTATGTCGAGCAGGTGCTCGTCTGCGGCTCGCACGACGACCTCCTCTGCTTCACGAACACGGGCCGCGTCTTCCGCATCAAGGTGTGGCAGATCCCCGAGATGGCGCGCACCGCGAAGGGCCGCGCGATCGTGAACCTGCTCGACCTGCGCGAGGGCGAGAAGATCCGCACATTCCTTCCGATCGAGGACTTCGAGAAGAAGGAGGACTACCTCGTCTTCGCGACCTCGAAGGGCCGCGTGAAGCGCACGAGCCTGAAGGACTACCGCAATGTCAACCGCGCCGGCATCATCGCCGTCGCGCTCAACGAGGGCGACAACCTCGTCGGCGTGATCTCGACCTCGGGCACCGACCATGTGCTCCTCGCCACGCGCGAAGGCATGGCGATCCGCTTCGAGGAAGACGACGCGCGCGTGATGGGCCGCGACGCAGCGGGCGTGAAGGGCATCGAGCTCGCCGACACCGACGAGGTGGTCGGTATCGTGCGCTGCGACGACTCGCGCGCACTCCTCACCGTCACGACGAAGGGCTACGGCAAGCGAACGGGCTTCGGCGAATACCTCGTCCAGAGCGAGGACGGCTCGACGCGCGCCCAGTCGCGCGGCGGCAAGGGCCGCATCGACATCCAGACCACCGACAAGAACGGCCTGGTGGTCGCGGTGCTTCCGATCGCGCCCGATGATTCGGTCGTCGTCGTGAGCGAGGGCGGCATGCTCGTGCGCGTGCCGGCCGCGTCGATTCGCGAGGTCGGCCGCAACACCCAGGGCGTGCGCGTCGTCCGACTGAAGGACGGCGATGCGGTCGTCGGCGTCGCGAGCGCGCCGATGGAGGAGACCGACGGTGAGGCGACCGACGGAGCGGAGGCCGAGCCGGCGCCCGCGCCCGAGGCGTGATCGATCCGCGCGAACGGCTGCGACCCTGAGTCGCCACCCGCAAGGCCCGCTGCATGTTCAAGGTCCGACGCATCCCGCATGAACCGCGCATCGAGCTTGCACCGCTCATCGATGTCATGCTGTTCCTGCTGACCTTCTTCATCTACAGCGTGATGGTGATGGAGCGCGTCGATCTCATCCCGATGTCGCTTCGCACCTACCAGTCGGGCACGGCCGCGAAGCCCGTGCCCGCTGCGACGATCTCGGTCGATCTCGACGGATCGCTCTATCTCGACCGCGTGCCGGTCGCGCTCGATGAACTCGTGTCCAAGCTCGAGGAAGCGCGCGAAAAGGCGCCGGATCTCGTCGTCTACCTCGCGCTTGCCGACGGCGATTCGCCGGTCGACCGCTCCGCCACGCTGCTCGACATCTGGGATCGGCTCCAGCCCGCGAAGTTCAATGTGAACATCGTCGGGCGCCAGCGTCGTGGCCCCGAGACTCGCGAGCTCGAGACGCCGCCGGCGTCGGCTCCAGCCACAGGGCCGACCGTGCCGACCGTACCCTCATCCGTTTCGTCCCCCGCCCCTGCTTCACCGACAAACCCCGGGGCGCCCAGCGCCACGGGCGGCTGAACGAACCTAGGCTTTGGTCTCGCGCGTGCGCGCCCCGCACGCTCCGACACTCACCTCCATGCAATGGCTCCGCGCCAACCTCCCGATCACGATTGCGCTTGGGCTGTCGCTCGCGCTGCACTTGTTCGTGGTCTTTCCGGCGCTTGGCTTGTTCGGCGGAGCCGGAGGGCGCGGCGGAGATTCGGCGCAGCCCGTGCGACGCGATTCGATCGAGGACGCGGACGACAGCAAGGACCGAAGCAAGGACAAGAGCAAGGGCACCGAGCGCGACCAGGCGGCCGAGCGCGCCGCAGAGAACTCCCGTCGCACGCTGCAGGAGCGACGCGACCGCGTTCGAAACCTGCCGCCGGAACTGCGCAACCGTGAGGAGGAAGTGCGCCTCGGAATCGACGAGAGCACCGCGGTCACGATGAACTGGATCGGCTACGACCAGTACGAGCAGCATCTCGCGGAACTCGCGGAGGTCGAGCAGGCCGCGTATCGCCTGCAGGCCGCGAGCGGCTCGCGCGGCACGGCCTCGCCGCTTCTTCCACCGTCGACGCCCTCGCCGTCGGTGGCCGTTTCGCCGAACCCGAGCGATGCTGGACTGCCCGCGTCGGCGGCGGGAACCGACGCCGCGACCCCGACGAACCTTGTCTCGCAACCGACGCCCGAGGCCGCGTCGCCCGCAGCTTCATCGCCGCCGTCCGAGGCGACCGCGACACGCGGGTCCGATGCCGAGCTCGCGCGACCCCTCCCGGCGCCCGAGATGCCGGCCGTCGCCCGCCCGGAGCCAGATCGCGGTGGCCCGAACGAGGATGCGCCGAACTCCCAGGATCCGAGCCTTCCGCGCGCAGCCTCCAACCCAGCGACCGAAGACCCGCGGCGCGATCCATCGACGACCCCCGATGACCCAGCCGTTCCTTCGCCGACGACCCCGCGCAACCCAGGCGTCGGAACCAAGCCTGCGCCCCCAGTCGATGATCCGACCAAGACCGATCCCCGCAATGATCCGCGGACGGATCCGACGCAAGAGCCACGGCCTTCCGAAACCGATCCATCCAAGGTGCTGACCCCCGCCGCGCCAGGCGCTGCGCCAGAGGCACCACCGCGTGATTCGAGCGACCCAACCGCGACGACGGTCAAGCCGCCCCAGGATGCTCCGCTCGATCCGCGCGATCCGAACGCTCCGCGAGACGCTGCGATCGATCCTTCCAAGCAGAATCCGGCCGGGGACCCTGCCGTGCTGCCGACCAACGGCGCGCAAGGCGGCGGCGCGCAGGGTCCGCAACCCACCGAAGGCCAGAGCAAGACCCCGACGCCTCCGGCACCCGCTGGCGACCCGGGCGACACGACCGCGAAGACCGGCGAGCTCTCCGACCGCGAGAGCGATCCGACCTCGATCATCGAAGTACCGATGACCTCGTGGCGCAACGGCAAGCCGCTCGCTGCGAAGGGCATCGAGTTGAAGCCGGTGCGCCCGCGTTTCACCACGCTGAACATGCTCGATGGCATCGCGCGGAACCCGATCGGCGAACTCGTGATCGGGCGCGATGGCGTTCCGCAGGTCGCTCGCATCGTTCGCTCGACGGGCAACCCAAGCATCGACGAGGCGATCCGCAGCGCGTTGTTCAAGTGGCGCGCGAGCGGCACGCAACTCGAGAAGCTGAAGCCGGGGCAGACGGTGACGATCCGCCTGCGGATGATCATGCTCGCGGATTGAGCGGGCATTCGCGAGTCTTCCGACAGCATGGCTTCGTCAGGCGATGCGCGAGGAAGTCACGGCACGCGAAGGCCCTGCCGCAACCGTGACCGATCCGATCGCCGCTCGAGCGGCTCCGCCCGGCACCGCGAACGCAACCGCTGCCGCTGTACGATCCCATCATGACGACGCAGCCCCCGCCGCCACCCTCGAGGTTGCCTCCGACCTCGCCTTCCCAGCATCCGACTCATCCGCCCGTCACGCCGGACGCCTTCGAGCAGGTCAACCGCGTCGCCGAGACGATCGCAGGTCCGAACCTGCGCGTGAAGGACAACCTCATGCAGCTGATCGCGTGCGCGGGCGGCGCCCTGCTCGGCGGGGTTTCCTGCACGATCGCCGCCATGGTCGCCGGCGAGGATGTGTTCAAGTTCGCGCTGATCGGAACGATCGGCGGTCTCATCGTGGGGCTCTTCGGCAGTGGAATCGCCCTCATGGTGATCGGATTCGTCCGCGCGTCGAAGCGAAAGTCGTGATCGCACGCCGCGCGAGGGATCACGCCAGCCGCTTGCGCCACTCCGCGATGCGGTGGTAGTCGGTGAGGTCGTACTGCAGCGGCGTCACCGTGATGAAGCGCTCCATGAGCGCCTCGACATCGGTGCCTTCCTTCGTGTGCACGAACTTCATGCCGTCGCCGTTCGGCCAGTAGTACGCCTGCCCGCTCGGCGAGACGCGCTTCTCGTAGTTGTCGATGCCGGCCGCCGTGTTCATCTGGACGACGCGGATCGCCGGCATCGGCGCATCGGCCGAATGCGTGCGCGGCACATTGATGTTGATGACCGAATGCGCGTCGATCTCGTGCTGCCGCACGCGGTCGATGGCGTGACGAGCGATCTCCGCCGCGCGACGCCAGTGCGGCGCGCCGCCGCCCATGTGCAGGCTGACGGCGATCGAGGGCACGCCGAGGAACGCGGCCTCGACGGCGGCGCCGACCGTGCCCGAGTAGATCACATTGATGCCGACATTGGCACCGGAGTTCATCCCTGAGATGACGAGGTCCGGACGCTGGCCGTCGCCGAAGAGATCCGGCCAGATGCGCCGCATGCCGAGCTTGACGCAGTCGGCTGGACGCCCCTCGACGGCAAACCCGCGCATATGGGGCGCTGGCGAGCACTCCTCGACCATGAGCGGTGTGTGGAAGGTGATCCCGTGGCTGGTGGCGCTCTGCCCCTCGCTCGGCGCGATCGTGACGACCTCGCCGAGATCGCGGATCGCGGCGTGCAGCGCTGCGATGCCTGGGGCGTGGATGCCGTCGTCGTTGGTCAGCATGATCCGCATGGGGCGCGCAGTGTAGGGAACCTGCGCCGGCGCGCCGAGCGCCTGCGTGGGGCGGGCGGAAGCGCGTACCATGCGAACCCGTGACCGTCCTCGGGATCATCCTCGCTTCGCTGAGCCTGGTGCTCATCGTGGTGTCGCTGGTGCTGATCGTGCGCATCGTCCGCGCCGATCGCAACATCCCGCGCGTGCGGCACGGGGATTCGCTGCCGCCGGCGGCCGGGCTGCTTTCGATCGTCATTCCCGCCCACAACGAGGAGCGCGTCATCGCCGAGAGCGTTCGCGGGCTTCGGCGCCAGACCCGCCGCAACTTCGAGGCGATCTATGTGCTCGACCGCTGCACCGATCGCACGCGCGAGCTGCTCGTGGCTGCTGCGGAGGGCGACCCTCGCATCCGCTTCATCGAGAACGGGCACTGCCCCGACGACTGGGCCGGAAAGTGCAACGCCTGCCGGATCGGTTCGCGCGAGGCGACCGGCGAGTGGCTCCTCTTCACGGATGCTGACTGCCGCTTCGCGCCCGACATGCTCGACGCGATGCTGGCGATCGCGCAGGCGCGCGACACAGCGCTCCTCTCGGCCCTTGGGCGCCTGACCTTCCAGCACCGCTTCGAACGCCTGTTGCAGCCGGTCGCGGCGGCGGTGCTGCTGCGGATCTTCCCGCTCGACAAGGCGAACCGCGAGCATCGCCGCTGGCCCTTCGCGAACGGCCAGTTCCTGCTCTTCCGCCGAGAGGCCTACGAGGCCTTCGGCGGGCACGAACTCGTGAAGGACGCGCTCCTCGAGGACCTCGCCTTCGCGTGGCGCATCCACGCCCGCGGCGGGCGGCTTGGCGTCGTGGATGCCTCGCGCCGGATGGAGGTCGCGATGTACGACTCCGCGAAGGCCATGCGCTCCGGCTGGACCCGCATCTACATCGAGAGCTGCGGCCGCCGGCCCCGAAGGCTCGTCTTCGCTGCGATCGAGCTGTTCATCGTGTCCGTGGTGCTGCCGCTTTCGGCCGTCGCAGCCGCCATCCTCGGGGCCGTCGGCGCCCTGCAGGGCCGCGATGGCTCCGTCCTCGTCGCTGCGATCGGCCTCGTCGCGCTCGCGCTCGGCTTCGCGACCGTCGCGCTTCTCCACCAGCGTCAGCGGGCGCCGCTGCTCGGAGCCTTCGCCCACCCGTTCGCTGCCTTCCATGTGGTGCGCTGGCTCTTCGACGGCGCGCACATGCTGCGTCGCCGCGTTCCGGTTCGCTGGGGTGGGCGCGAGTACATCCTCGAGCCGCAGTGAAACGCGAGCTGCGCAGCCCCAAAGCAACGCGCCCGACTCCGCACAGCTACACTCCGCGCCACTCCGGCCTGAACGATGTACGCCCCGCTCCTCGCCAACCGATACCTCACCTCGCGGATCATCCCGCTGATCGCGGTCGGCGCCGTCGCGCTCTGCGTCGCGCTCGTCATCATCGTCGTCAGCGTCATGTCGGGCTTCCTCGACATGGTGCGCAACTCGGGCAAGACGCTCATCGGCGATGTGGTGGTGAGCTACCCGATCTCGGGAATCCCCTACTACGACGAGCTGATCAAGGAGATCGAGGCGCTTCCGGAGACGGCGGCGGCCAGCCCGATCGTCGAGACGCTCGGTCTGCTCCGCATGCCCTACGGCACGATGGAGACGACGCAGGTTCCAGGCGAGCCAGGCCGCAGCGAACAGAGCATCCGCGGGCGCGTCGAGTTCGTGCATGTGTGGGGCATCGAGCCGGAGTCGCTTGAACGGGTCGCCGGCTACTACGACAAGCTCTACTGGCGCAAGCCCAGCGACGAGGTCGCGAAGGGTCTCGCCCCCGACGACCCGAGGCTCGATCCGTACTACCAGCGCGACGAACAGGGCAAGACGCTCCGCTCGACGCGCGACCGCGACGGCATCGTGCTCGGGATCGAGATCTCGCCGTACAACAAGCGCACCCGCGACGGCAGCTACCGAACGCGCGGCCCGAGCGGCGCACAGGATCCCGACTACTTCATGCCGGACCTGCCGACGACGCTGACACTCGTGCCGATCTCCTCGAATGCGAAGCTCGGCGAGGATCAGAGCCGCGAGCTCGACATCGTCAACGAGATCCAGAGCGGCGTGTTCACCATCGACTCGCAGCGCGTGCTCGTTCCGATCAAGGTGACGCAGGAGATGCTCAAGCTCGACGAGGCTCCGTTCGCGGATCCGTCGAAGCGCGATGCGAACGGCCGCCCCATGATCGTGGGCACGACGCCCGCGCGCGCGACGACGATCGTGGTGCGCGCGAGGGACGGCGTCCGCTCGGAAGATCTGCTCGCGGCGGTCGAGCGCGCCTACGCGAGTTTCTCGGCGCGGATGCGCGCGGATCCGACGCGGACCCTGCTGCCGCCGCCGATCGATCGAACCAACATCGAGACCTGGGAGCAGCGGCTCGTCGACCTCATCGGCCCGGTGCAGAAGGAGCGCGAGCTGATGCGCACGCTCTTCTCGATCGTCTACATCGTGTGCGCCGCGCTCGTGCTTGCGATCTTCTGGGCGATCGTGCAGGAGAAGACGCGAGACATCGGCATCCTGCGCGCAGTCGGTGCGTCGCGCGTCGGCATCCTGTGGATCTTCCTCCGCTACGGCCTGCTCATCGGCATCGTCGGTTCGCTCGTCGGCGTGCTCCTCGCGTGGGTCATCGTGGTTCGTCTCAACGACATCCACGAGCTGATCGGAATGCCCGCCTCGACGCCGGTGAAGGTGACGGCATGGGTCGCCGCGGCGCTGGCGCTCGTCATGCTCGTCCGCGGCCTGCGGCGCGCATCGGCGCTGCAAACGGTGTGCTGGACCTTCGGCTTCGCCGCCCTCAGCGTCATCGCCTTCAGCCTGCTGGACTACCAGGGCTACATGGTCTGGGATCCAGCCGTGTACTACTTCACCCGCATCCCGAGCGAAGTCGACTGGGACACCGTCCGCACCACCGTCGCAGGCGGCATTCTCTTCAGCGTGATTGGCGCTGCGATTCCCGCCGCACGCGCCGCCGATACGGACCCGGTCCAGAGCCTGAGGTACGAATGAAGCCGCCCATCGTCAAGCCACTCCTGGAGGCTCAGGGCGTGAAGAAGACCTACCGGCTCGGCCAGACGAGCGTGCCGGTGCTGCACGATGCGTCGCTCACGGTCGCACAGGGCGAGTGGGTGGCGATCGTCGGCAGTTCGGGCAGTGGCAAGAGCACGCTCCTCCATCTCCTCGGCGGGCTCGACCGCGCCGACAAGGACTCGGGACCGATCTCCTTCGATGGCGAGGACCTGCGCGCGTTCAGTCCCGCGCGCGAGAACCTCTACCGGAATCGCGATGTCGGCTTCGTGTTCCAGTTCTACCACTTGCTGCCCGAGCTCACGGTGCTCGAGAACGCGATGCTGCCGTCGCTGGTCGGGCTTTCGCGCCTCGCCTGGCTGACGGGCCGCCGCGCCGAACTGCGCGACCGCGCGGCGGAGCTCCTCGAGACCTGCGGCCTCGGGCATCGCCTCAAGCACCGCCCCGCCGAGCTGTCGGGCGGCGAACGCCAGCGCGTGGCCATCGCCCGGGCGCTCATCAACAAACCGAAGGTGCTGCTCGCCGACGAACCGACCGGCAACCTCGATGTCCGCACAGGCGGCGGGATCCTCGACCTCCTTGCCGAGCGTCAGGCCGGAGGCCTCACGATGGTGATGGTGACGCACGACCAGTCGGTCGCTGCACGCGCGCATCGCCAGGTGAAGATCGTCGACGGCCGCGTGGCGTGAGGTGACTTGAGCGCTCGCGACTTGCTCGCGCCGGTGCGACGCTTGCCGCCGCGCGCGGCGACCGCTCAATCGTTCGTCGTGAACCACTTCCGAGCGCGTGCATCGGCTGCCTCGAGCGACATGCCGAACGAGTTCGTGAAGCGCGCCTCGAGCGAGGGCGCCCCGGGCGCGCCCCATGCGCCCGACGCCTTCGCAAAGCGGAGCAACCGATTCGGCTCGTTGTCCCAGAGCCATCGCACGAACAGATACGAAAGCGCCCGCGCCCGGCGCGGATCGTCCGACCACATCGGATCGGCGTAGGTGCTCGCGACGACCGGCATGAACGAGGCTCCCGCGCGGACGGCGAGCAGCCCGTCGCGCCGAAGCGCGATGTCCATGCCCGCCTTCGGGGTCGAGACATCGGCCATCACGCGCGGCAGCGCCTCGTTCAGGAACGCCGGCCCGCGCGCCGGGGCGTCGGTGTAATGAAGGATCGCCCGCGCAAGGCCCGCCGTCGCCGCGTATCGAGCGCGCGAACGATCCCCTTCGGGCGCGACGAGCACGATTGCGGTGGCGACCGCATTCGGCGCGCCAACCGGCGGGTAGATCGTGACGCTCTCCGTGTGCTTGTCGGGGTCGCCGCCAAACGCGGTCGTGACGAGCTGCCGCCAACGGTCGCGGTCGGAAACGAAGATCACAGGGATTCGCGCTTGCGCCGACACAGGCACGCCCGCGGCGCTCAACCGCTCGCTCCATTCGCCGAAGACAGCCTCGAGCGCGGCCGTCTCGCGGACAAACGATGCATCGTCGGACTCCGCCAGCACGGCGATGTGCGCGGACTCGTGCAGCGTCGCGCTTCCCCCGGCCCGCGCGAGGAGCGCCCGCGCCGCCTCGATCGCCCGCGCGCTCAGATCATCGAACTGCGGGACGGCGGGCGCAGTCCAAGCGGTCGTCGAGAAGACGGCCGACTCGGGAGAAGTTCGCGCGGCACGCGCAGCGAGTGCCTCCCTCTCGAGGTCCGCGCGAGCCTTGGTCAGCGCCTCCGCCTCCTTCCGAGCCGATTCGACTCCCGCCGCGTCAACCCCCTGCCGGCGGGCCCAGTCGATCGCCAGGGAACTTACCTTGCCCGAATCGGGCAACGACAGGATGACGGCCAGGGCGTCGCGGGCGGCACCCGCATCTTTTGCGCCTACGACCGACTTCAGAACCGCAAACGCGGAGCCTGCCTTGAGTTGCTCCCACCGATACGACCCGCACGACCCCTCCAGACCCACCCCAGACCACGCAGAGACCGCGCAACGCTCGTCCTTCCCCGTCGCAAGCCCGAGCGAAAGCGACACTTCAGGTGCGACTTCTCGGCGTTGGATGTCTGCAGAAAGGCTGCTTGAGACAGCCAGAACGGCAGGTCCCGACAGCAGGATCGACAGAAAGTGCCTCACGAACTTTTGGGAATAGCGGTTCATTCGCGTATCTCCAGCGGAACTCGAACCGAAAACACCCGGTGGGAGGGCACGACCTTTGCCCTCTCCGCATCTTCAGCGAACCGCGACGCATGCGGTGCGCATGAAGAGCGTACGATCTGATACGCAGGAGCCTCGCCGAGGCTCCTGACAAATCCGGCGGAGCGAGCGTACAGCATCCACCGCGGGTCGAGACAGCAGCAGGAAGGAGTTCCTCATGTTCGAACGATTGACCGACCGTGCACGCAAGGTGATGGCCCTGGCCAACCAGGAGGCACAGCGCCTGAACCATGAGTACATCGGGACGGAGCACATCCTGCTCGGCCTCGTGAAGGAAGGCTCTGGCGTCGGCGCCAACGTGCTGAAGAACCTCGACATCGACCTTCGCAAGGTCCGTCTCGAGGTCGAGAAGCTCGTCAAGAGTGGCCCCGAGATGGTCACGATGGGCAAGCTCCCCCAGACCCCTCGCGCCAAGAAGGTGATCGAGTACGCGATCGAGGAAGCCCGGAACCTGAACCACAACTATGTGGGCACTGAGCACCTGCTGCTCGGACTCCTCCGTGAGCACGACGGCGTGGCCGCCCAGGTCCTCATGAACATCGGCCTCAAGCTCGAGGAAGTGCGCGAGGAGGTCCTCAACCTGCTCGGCGCCGGCGTCGAGAGCGAGGAAGCCCCACCGCCGAGCGAGCCGCAGGAGCCGCCGATGGGCAGCGGACCCCCGCAGGGCGGCGAAGGCCCGCGTAGCCGCGGTGCCGCGAAGAGCAAGACCCCCGCGCTCGACAGCTTCGGCCGCGACCTCACCGAACTCGCCCGCAACGGCGAGCTCGACCCGGTCATCGGCCGCGTCAACGAGATCGAGCGCGTCGTGCAGATCCTCTGCCGCCGAACCAAGAACAACCCCGTCCTCCTCGGCGAGGCCGGCGTTGGCAAGACCGCGATCGTCGAGGGCCTCGCCCAGCGCATCGTCGACCAGGAGGTCCCCGACATCCTGTTCGACCGCCGCCTGGTCGTCCTTGACCTCGCCGCGATGGTCGCCGGCACCAAGTACCGCGGCCAGTTCGAAGAGCGCATCAAGGCGGTCATGAACGAGGTCCGCCGCGCGAAGAACATCATCCTGTTCATCGACGAGCTCCACACCCTCGTGGGCGCCGGCGGCGCGGAAGGCGCGATCGACGCGTCGAACGTGCTCAAGCCCGCGCTCGCCCGCGGCGAGATCCAGTGCATCGGCGCGACCACCTTCGACGAGTACCGCAAGTACATCGAGAAGGACGCAGCGCTCGAGCGCCGCTTCCAGTCGATCTCCGTCGAGCCGCCGAACGCGGAGCAGACCTTCGAGATCCTCAAGGGCATCCGCCCGAAGTACGAGGCGCACCACCGCGTGAAGATCACCGACGCAGCGCTCCGCGCAGCGATCGAGTTCTCGGGTCGCTATATCCCGGGACGCGTGCAGCCGGACAAGTCGATCGATGTGATCGACGAGGCCGGCGCCCGCCTGCGTCTCCGTTCGATGGCGAAGCCGCCGAACCTCGCCGAGATCGAGGAGAAGATCGAGCGTCTCGCGATCGAGAAGGACGAGGCCGTCAAGAACGCCGACTACGAGCGCGCCGCGCAGATCCGCGACCAGATGGACAAGCACCGCCGCGAGCGGGAGCGTCTGCAGGTCGAGTGGAAGGAGCGGATGAGCGAGACCGTCGGCACCGTCGACGAGGAAGTGGTCGC
This sequence comes from Planctomycetota bacterium, assembly GCA_041161465.1. Lineage (GTDB taxonomy): Bacteria > Planctomycetota > Phycisphaerae > Phycisphaerales > SM1A02 > QWPT01. The sequence goes on from JBEAUK010000016.1 coordinate 11,683, forward strand.
GGAGGTCGTCAGCAAGATGACCGGCGTGCCGCTCACCCGTCTCGAGAAGGCCGAGAGCGAGCGTCTGCTCGCGCTTGAGGGCGAGCTGCACAAGACCGTCGTCAGCCAGGACGACGCGGTCAAGGCTGTCGCGCGCTCGATCCGCAAGGCGCGCTCGGGCCTCAAGGACCCGAAGCGTCCGATGGGCTCGTTCATCTTCGTCGGACCGTCGGGCGTCGGCAAGACGCTCCTCGCGAAGGCGCTGGCCGAGTTCATGTTCGGCGACCCAGACGCGCTCATCTACCTCGACATGTCCGAGTACATGGAGAAGCACAATGTGAGCCGTCTCGTCGGCGCTCCTCCGGGCTACGTCGGATACGAAGAGGGTGGCCAGCTCACCGAGCGCATCCGTCGCCGTCCGTACGCGGTCGTCCTCCTCGACGAAGTCGAGAAGGCGCACCCCGATGTGTTCAACATGCTCCTCCAGATCATGGAGGAAGGCCGTCTCACCGACAGCTTCGGCCGCCATGTCGACTTCAAGAACATCATCCTCATCATGACCTCGAACCTCGGCGCCGACATCATCAAGGGCGGCTCCACCTTCGGGTTCGGCAAGCGGTCCGAGGTGCAGGACTACGAGAAGATGCGCAAGGCGCTGATGGGCGAGGTCGAGAAGTTCTTCCGGCCGGAGTTCATCAACCGCCTCGACGATGTCGTGGTGTTCCGCCCGCTCATGAAGGAAGACCTCGTCACGATCATCGAGTACGAGCTGTCGAAGGTCCGCAAGCGTCTCACCGAGAAGGGCATGAAGCTCGAGCTCGATGCGGCTGCGAAGGACTTCCTCATCGACAAGGGCTACAACCCCGACTTCGGTGCGCGTCCGCTGCGCCGCGCGCTCGGTCAGTACATCGAGGATCCGCTGGCGGAGAACCTGCTCATGGGCGAGTTCAAGGCCGGCGACGAGATCCATGTGACGCGCGTCGAGGGCCAGGATCACCTGACCTTCAAGGCCTCGCGCACAGGCGATGGCGGCGGTGGCGACGATGGCGGGCACGGCCCGACCGAACCGTCGCCGACTCCGGTCGCAGGCGCGGGCGCGTAAGCGCAGGCTTCAATCCGATGCAGATCCACGCGCGCCGAGGCAGCCCCTCGGCGCGTGTGCTTTTGGCGCCGCGTCCGCAGGTTGCTCGCTCTGCTGCTTCGACCGCGGAGCGTGGGGACTATCGAATGCCGGCAAGCTTCACGCGTTCGCCCTCGGGCGTGGTCTCGAACGAGACCTCGACCACGCGCAGCTTGAAGTCCTTGATGACCTGAGGCGTCAGCGTCATCTGCAGCATGTTGTCGCCGGTCTTGCGCATCACCACGCCGTTCGAGCTGAACGCGAAGCTCATGCGGTTGAGGAGCGTCATCGCGTCGGATCGGTTCTTGCCGCACCAGGAGATGAAGCGCTCGCGTGCAACCTCTGGTCCCCCTTCAAGCGCGGCGCGGCGCCGCACGCCGTCTGCGACCATCTGATCCCACAGGTCGCCATAGCGCTCCTCGCGGAATGCGCGCATCGCGTTGGCAACCACCTGCTCGGGCATGATCGCCTGCATGCGGATCGAGCCATCCTCGGCCTCTTCCCATGCGCGGAACCCAGGCTTCTGCGGATCGGCGGCCGCAGCGTCGGTGGATGGCGGCTCGTAGTCGCGCCCCTGTTCGCGAGCCTTGCGGCGAGCGAGGAACTCCGAAAGCGGCACATAGCGGATGATCGTTCCGTCCTCGAGCACGATCTCGTCTGGCAGCTCCTCGCTCGAGGCGTATCCGGGGCGCGCCCGATACTCGACGCGCGGACCGCACGCAGTGGCCAGGCCCGCAGCGAGCAGCGCGACGGCGATGCTGCGTGGAGACAGGAGATTGCTTCGGACGCTGCGCATCAAGCGGGGTCTCTGCTACTTGGCGGCGGCGGTCACGGCCCCGACCGCACGCTGCACCGGCTGCGCGTGCATCGCGGCGTACAGCCTGTGATGCGCCTCTGACGCGCGAATCATGGGATGGTCGCTGCGGGTGTGGGTCCCGCGCGATTCCTCGCGGGCACGGGCCGCCGTCGCGACGAGCGTCGCGCACACAAGCATGTTCTGGATCTCCCATCCAGCGAGATCGTCGAAGATCTTGTCGAGCGAGTAGCGGCACCAGAACTGGATCATGTCGAGCGCATCGGCGAGGCGGTTTCCCGCGCGGACGATGCCGACATTGCGCCACATGGCGCTGCGGAGGCTCGAGCGGACATCGACGAGGTCGAGTTCGCCCTTCTCGCTCGGGCGGATGTCGCTGACGATGCGGATGTTCCCGCGCGCGGCGCCGTCCGAGGTCGCGGCCGCGACGCCCGCACGACGGCCGAAGACAAGGCCCTCGAGCAGCGAGTTCGAGGCGAGGCGATTCGCGCCGTGGAGCCCGTTGCACGCGGCCTCGCCGCATGCGAAGAGCCCCGGCACATTCGTGCGGCCGTCGAGGTCGGTCCAGACGCCGCCGATCGTGTAGTGCGCGGCGGGCATGACGGGGATGAGCGCCGCGCCAGGGTCGATGCCGTAGCCCGAGAGCAGCCTGAAGAGGCCGGGAAACCGCGCCTCGAAGCCAGCGCTGCCAAGACCGCGCGCATCGAGGAACACATTCGGCTCCTGCGTGGTGGCGAGGTGCTCGATGATCCCGCGGCTGACCACGTCGCGCGGCGCGAGCTCGGCGAGCGCGTGGCGGCCCTCCATGAAGCGTCGGCCCGCACGATCGACGAGGTGCGCGCCCTCGCCGCGCACGGCCTCGGAGATGAGGGAGCGCGCGGCGCCCGCGACATAGAGCGCGGTCGGATGGAACTGCTCGAACTCGAGGTCGCCGACCTGCGCGCCCGCGCGCCACGCCATCGCCACGCCATCGCCGGTCGCGATGCGCGAGTTCGTCGTCTCTCGCCATAGCTGGCCCATGCCGCCCGTGGCGACGATGGTCGCGCGCGCCCAGATGATCTGGAGCCCGTACTTCGGGTGGTGCGTGATCGCGCCGAGCACGCGGTCTTCGCCGCGCCGCGAGGTGCCGGAGGTCACGAGGTCGAGCGCGAAGCACTTCTCGAAGAGCCGAATGCGCGGATCCTGGCGGCACGCCTCGAGGAGCGCACGCGAGAGCTCGCGACCAGTCGCGTCCCCATCGGTGTGGACGATGCGGCGGCGTCCGTGCCCGCCTTCGCGCGTCAACGAGAGCGCGCCGCTCGCGTCGCGGTCGAAGCGCATGCCGATCTCGATCAGCCGCTCGACCTCGCGCGGGCCTTCCTCGACGAGCGCGCGCACCGACTCTGGCTCGCAGAGCCCGGCGCCCGCCTCGAGCGTGTCGGCGACATGGGCGTCGGCGCTGTCATCGGCCGCGATCGTGGCGGCGATGCCGCCTTGCGCCCACGATGTGTTCGAGGTCTCGAGCGAGTCCTTCGCCGCAACGATCACTTCGCCATGCTCCGCGGCCGCAAGCGCCGCGCGCAGCCCGGCGACACCCGAGCCGATCACGAGCGTATCGGTGAAGATCGCAGGGAGGAGTTGCGACCGGAACGGAATGAGATAGCGCCGCTCCGAGATGGCCGAGAGCGCGGCGTCGCTCACTTGGCGGCGCCTTGATCGCGATAGCGACCGATGAAGAGCTGGCTCGACCTCGTCTCGTTGCGCTGACCGGTCCAGAGCAGCCACTTGCCATCCGGGCAGAAGACGGGCAGCACATCGGCTCCCTCCGCCTCGGTGACGCGGCGGCGGACGGGCGTCGCGCCCGGGCTGTCAGGCAGCGCGATCTCGAAGACCTCGTAGTTGCGGTGACCGATCTCGCTCGACGCGTAGACGAGCGTCTTGCCGTCGGGGCGGAAGAACGGGCACCAGTTCACATGCTCGTTCGAGGTGAGCTGCGTCTCGTTCTTGATGCCAGTGATCGAGCCGCTTTCATCGAAGACGAGATCGGCGACGAAGACCTGCAGCAGGTTGTCGCGGTTCCGGTCGGAGCGGTAGCAGATGCGCTTTCCATCGGGCGAGAAGAACGGGCCGCCGTCGTAGCCGGGGGCGGTCACGATCGCGCGGCGCGCGCCGGTCTTCGTGTCGCGGATGTAGAGGTCGCCGTCGCCGGACTCGAGCGAGCAGAACAGGATGAAGCGGCCGTCGGGCGACCAGCTTGCCTCGGCCATGTAGGCCTTGCCGTCGCCCTCGAGCGGCTTGAGCGAGGCGGCGCTGCCGTCGGCCGTGCGCAGGTCGACCTCGACGATGCGCGTTTCGGGCGGGAACGCCCAGCGGTAGCGCGATGTGCCGCGCTGGTAGCCGGGCGCGTTCTCCGCCGTCGGCGCGCCGACGGTCGACGCAAAGAGGAGGCGGTTCGGATCGGTCGGATGGAACCAGCCGCAGGTGTTCGCGCTGCCCTTCGGCGAGACGCGGCGGATGTTGGCGACGCCCGTGATGTCGCCCGCGCCATCGCGCACGACATCGCACACGAACATCGCGTAGAAGTCGGCGGGGCTCTCCTCCGACTCGGGGACTTCGATCGCCTGGAAGACGATCCGCTTCATGTCGGGAGAGAAGTACGCCTCCCCTGCCTTGATGAAGCGGTCGGAGAAGGTCAGCTGGCGGGCGCCGGTGACGCCGGGCTCGGCGGCCGGGTTGGCGACCGCGGGACGCGCTTCGGCAGCCTGGGCGGGTGCGGCCGCCGCGGGTGATTCGGGCGCCTTCGGCGTGCAAGCCGAGGCAGCGGCGAGGAGCGAAACGGCGGCGAGATTCCAAAGCTTCATGGGGCGGTTAGTGTAGCCCGTCCCGTGACGGATCTCGGCTACTCGGTTCTCTTCTCAGATCCCTTCCTCGTCGTCTGCGACAAGGCGTCGGGGCTGCTGTCGGTGCCCGGAATCGGCCCCGACAAGGCCGACTGCCTCGTGGCGCGACTGCAGCGGGACTTCCCCGGGGCACGGATCGTGCATCGCCTCGACCGCGACACTTCGGGCGCGATCGTGCTCGCCCGCGACGCGGAGACGCATCGCACGCTGTCGATGTCATTCGAGGCGCGTGGCGTCGACAAGACCTACGAGGCGCTCGTCGCGGGGCACCTCGCGAGCGACCGCGGCACGGTCGACCTTCCGCTCCGGAAGGAAGCGCTCGGGAGCGCGCGGCAGATCGTGCACATGACCGAGGGCAAGCCAAGCCGCACCGACTACGAGGTGCTCGAGCGCGGGCGCGACGGCGGCGCGGAGGGGTTTGCGTGGACACGCGTGAAGCTCACGCCGTTCACGGGCCGCAGCCACCAGCTGCGCGTCCACATGCTCGCGCTCGGCCACCCGATCCTTGGCGACGAGCTCTACGCCGAAGGCGCGGCGCGCAACGCGCGGCCGCGACTGTGCCTCCACGCGCGCACGCTCGCGTTCACGCACCCGGCAACAGGCGCGCGCGTCGCGTTCGAGGCGCCCGGCCCGTTCTGAGAAAAATGGTGCCGGGTCGCTGGCGGGTACAAGCGGGTAGATCGAGGTCGTCCGACGGCACCGCTCAGCTCTTCTTCAGGATGAGGAAGACGGCGGATCCTTTCTCGTCAACGAACATCTCGACCTCCATCCAGGAGGTGCCGTGGATGATGGATTCCGCCGGTTGCGGAGAGACGCAGCGCAGCACCGCGTCGGCCTGTTCTTCGGGCTCGAGGAGTATCTCCAACATCGCGGGAAGCCTGTCCGGGCTGGACCATCCCCCGGTGCCATGCAGCTGCTTCATGGCGTCTGGATCCACCTGGAGTCGCGCCAGGAGAACTGTTGTTCCCGGCGCGGGCAGCAGTCCTCCGCTGTCATTCGCGGAAATCAGCCACCTCGCAGCGGTCGTACCCGCCGGCACCACGATGGTCTGTCGGAGCCGATTCAGGTCGGATTGAACCGCGGGCACCGGCGCAGGCCGACACCCCGACTGGACCGTCGCGAGAAGCAACGCGACGACGACGCCGAAGAACCGTTGGAGACAAGAACGATCCATACGAGGCATGTGCTGTCCTTCGGCGTCACGACTGCGCACGCCGCAATACCGCGAGAACGGAGGAATGCAGGTCTCAACAGCGACTCCGCGTCGCCCTGTCACTGGCAATCGTCACTGTCAGCGCCGCACGCGCGGACGCTCGCGCAGCTCGCCTTCGCCCGTCACGAAGAACGAGAGGTCGTCGTCGCCGCCGATCGCGCCGTCGGGTCCGCCCGAGACGATCTGCGCGATGCCACCGGAGCCCTGCTCGGCGCCGTCGAGCACGACGAACGCGACGCCCCAGCCGTCCTTCGCGGGTTCCGCGCCGATCGCGCTGCCGGCGCTGCGACCGGCGCGGACGGCCTCGGCCACGCGCTTCCCGAGCGCCTCGGCCGCCGCACGGGTCTCGGTCCACTTCGTGGCGTCGCGCGCATCGCGCATCGGGTTTGATCCGCGGTCACGCGGCTCGACCGCGAACCACTCGCGGCGAATCTCCTGCGGGAACGCGTTGTCGCTCGGGTCGCGGTCGGCGGTCTGGCGACGGCGGTCAAGCTCGACGCGTGCGACTTCCTTCTCGGTGACGAGCAGCTTCGACGCGCGGATGCCCCCTGCGAACCGCCACATCTCGGCCGGGAGCTCGATGTCCTGCGTCGATCCGTCCGTGAAGGTCACGGTGAGCGGCAAGGGCGACGGGACGCCGCCCTTGTTCTCGAAGCGGACGATGGTGAACGAGAGCGTGGTGTCGAGGAGCGCCGCGTCGCGCGCGCCAAGCCGCGCCACGAGATCGCGGAAGCGTCGGCGATCCTGCTCGGTGACCTCGAGTTCATCGAAGGTCGAGTAGAAATCGAGGAGCTCGGGGTAGCGGTCGGCGCGCACGGCGAGCGACTCGTTGCGCTGCTCGGAGAGCGTCTGCGGCCGCCCGTCGCGCTCGGCCTTCTTCGCACCCTTCACGCGCTCGGGGTCGCCGGTCTCGAGCGTGTGACGCGTCACCGAGGTGATCGCGATGTCGACCGGACGCGTCGAGTAGAACCAACCGCGCCAGAACCAGTCGAGGTCGACGCCCGAGGCGTCCTCCATCGAGCGGAAGAAGTCCGCGGGCTCGGGGCGCTTGAACGCCCAGCGGCGCGAGTACTCGCGGAACGCGAAGTCGAACAGCTCGCGGCCAAGCACCGTCTCGCGCAGCACATTGAGCGCGGTCGCGGGCTTCGCGTACGCGTTGGGGCCAAGCCGGCGCACGCTCTCCGAGTTCGTCATGATCGGCTCCTGGTCGGACGCCGTCATGTACTCGATGATCTTCTCGGGTTCGCCGCGGCCGGAGGGGTACTTCTTCTGCCACTCCTGCTCCGCGAGGTACTGGCAGAAGGTGTTGAGGCCCTCGTCCATCCAAGTCCACTGGCGCTCATCCGAGTTGATGATCATCGGGAACCAGTTGTGCCCGACCTCGTGGATGATCACGCCGACCAGCCCCCACTTCGTGCCCGCCGAATAGGTGCCGTCCCGTTCGGGGCGCGGGCCATTGAACGAGATCATCGGGTACTCCATGCCGCCGACCGGGCCGTTCACGCTGATCGCGACGGGATAGGGATACGGCACGGAATAGCGCGAGTAGCAGTCGATGGTGTGGGCGACGGCGTGCGTCGAGTAGCGGCTCCACAACGGCTCCGCCTCGGCCGGGTAGTAGCTCATCGCGAGCGCCGCGCGGTCGGTGCCGGGAACGGGTGCCTTCGCGGCGTCCCAGATGAAGCTCGCGCTCGCGGCGAACGCGACATCGCG
>JBEAUK010000049.1:0-4580 GCA_041161465.1 Planctomycetota bacterium
TGACGGTGCGGTAGCCGAACTCGCTGCAGAAGACCTTGCACATCGCGGTCTCGAGCATGATGTCCTCGTCGTGGCGGTCGAGGAAGCCGGTCGTCATGTAGAGCATCGCGTCGGCCGCGTACACGTACGCCGCCATGCGCGCGAGCTTCTCCTGCATGAGGTCGAACTCGCCGATCGCGCGGTCGAACTGGTGGCGCGACTTCGCCCACTTGGTCGCCTGCTCCATCGAGAAGCGCGCGGCGCCGAGCATGCCGGCCGACAGCGTGCAGCGGCCGTAGTTCAGGCAGGTCAGCGCGACGTTGAGGCCCTTGCCCTCCTTGAAGAGCAGGTTCTCCTTCGGCACCTTCACGTTGGTCAGGCGGATGCGCGCCTGCCAGGTGCCGCGGATGCCGCACTTCGAGCGGTTGCGGCTGAAGATGTCGACGCCCTCCATGTCGGGCGTGCAGATGAGCGCGGTGACCGCGTCCTTCGTCTTCCCGGTCTTCGGATCGGTGATCTTCTGCTTCGCCATCACGGTGAAGAGGCCGGAGAGGGCGCCCGAGGTCGCCCACTTCTTCTCGCCGTTGAGGATGTAGTGCGTGCCGTCGGCGCTGAGCTCGCAGCGCGTCTCCTGCCCGCCGGCATCGCAGCCCACATTCGGCTCGGAGAGGCAGAACGCGCTCAGGGTCGACTTCGCCATGAGCGGGAGGAAGCGCTTCTTCTGCTCGTCGTTGCCGAAGAGCATGACGGCCTTGCAGCCGATCGACTGGTGCGCCGACACGAGCACGGCGGTCGAGCCGCACGAGCGGCCGAGGCGCTCAAGCACGCGGTTGTAGCTGGTGATGCCGAGGCCGAGACCGCCGAACTCGGCGGGGATCGTCATGCCGAGCACGCCGAGGTCGAAGAGCTTCTGGATGACCCACTGCGGGATCTCCTGCTTCTGGTCGATCTCGATCGAGGGGTGCTCGTTCTTGAGGTAGTGGTCGAGCGCGGCGAGGAGCTGGTCGCACTTCGCGGTCTCCTCGGCCGGCTGCGAGGGGTACGGGAAGACCAGGTCCTCGCGGAAGTTGCCCCAGAAGACATTCTTGAGCACGCCCATCGTCGATGGATCCGGGCCGAGCATCTCCTGAGCCTGCTCGATCTGCTTGCGGTCCTTCTCGGAGACGTTCTTGAGGTCCTTGGCGAGGTTGGCGTTCGACATGGTTTGAGATCCTGCGGGGGTGGTTCCGGCGGGATGGTTCCGCGCGGAAGGGGAGCATGATAGGTTGCCCGCGCCGACGCGGCACTGCGCGGAGGCCGTGTTTTCAGGGGGCTTTGCGATGAACGAGACGGCCTTTCCAACCACGCGGGCGACATGGCTGCGGACGCAGGTCGACGGCATGAATGCGGGCGCAGGAAATCCCGCGCTGGCGGCCGCCGCGCGCATCAACGCCAACGCGTATGTGATGGCGCGCTACGCGGGGCCGCTTGCGGTCTTCGTGCGCGGGTCGAGCCTTTCGCGCCTCGGCGAGCCGGAGGAGCTGGTCAACGGGTTCTTTGCGTCGAGGCTCTCGGACGCGGCGTTTCTCGCGGGCTGGTCGCGGAGCGGCATGCGGCTCCGGCGCTGGCTGATGAACGGGATGCTGTTCTACGGGCAGGGCGTGGCGCGCGACCGGATGCGGGCGGCCGCGCGGGGCGGCTTGGTCGAGCCGCGCGAGCTCGATGAACGCGCCGGTGCCGATGTGCAGGGCGAGAGCGACTTCGAGCGCGCGTGGGCGCTGGCGGTGGTGCGCGAGGCGACGGCACGCGTCGAGGACGCGATGCGCGCGGAGGGCCGCGGCGTCGACTTCGAGATCTTCAAGCGCCACGCGATCGACGGGCAGCCGTACGCGGCGTTCGCGCGCGAGGTGGGCAAGAGCGAGCAGCAGTGCGCGGGCGCGACGCGCTTGGTCGCGCAGCGCGTGCGCGCGGCGCTGGCCGAGGTGCTGCGCGAGGAGGGCGTGCCGGAAGCGGAGCTCGACGACGAGATCGCGCGCGTGCGCGGATCGTTGTAGGGCTTTGGGCGAGGGCGAAGCCCGAGCGACGAATCATGCGGGTCGACAGCTTTCATGGGTGCCACTACTTTCAGTAGTGGTTTCGCGCGCGTAACGGCAGCAGCCTCCGGACCAGGCCGTTGCGACTCCGCACTATTAGAAGTAGTGCCACCCATGAAGGCTGTCGACTCGGGCGCGCGGCGCTCGCGATTCGCGCTCGGATCCGCGCATGGATGGCCGTCTTGCGGATACCCGTCTGCGAACCTGCGATGATCTCAGCCATGGACACTCGCACCGCCGCGCGCATCCTCGACCTTGCGGGCGAGCGGGCGCGGCATGGCGGTTCTCGGAGCCGCGCGTTCGCGGGATTTGCGCTGATTCTCGCACTCGCCGCGCATGGGGCGGCGACGAGCGGATCCCCGCGTTCGGCGCAGGCCGCGGCGATGTCCCCCGCGGGCGCCCGACAGGCCTCGAAGGCCCAAGCAGGGGAGTCACCAGAGATGAAGCAGTTGATGGCGATCGGTGTCGCAGCGGCGGTGTCGGCGGGCGCGAGCGCGCAGAATGCGGTGCAGTGGCGTGTGGAGGATGGGGGGAATGGGCATTGGTACGCGCGCGTGTTGATTAACACGCAAATGTCGAGGAAGGCGTTTGTCGCCGCAGCAAACGCGGTAGGTGCACAGCCAGTTGCGCTTTCGTCCAACGCTGAGGAGTTGTTTGTTTTCTCGCAGCTCGGTGATGGGTTTCTTGGACTTTCTGCTGCTGCTGGCTCAAGCGTGTTCACGTGGATGACGGACCCCAGCAACGGCTACTCGAACTGGGGCGGTAGTGGATGCCCTTCGGGTCCGTATCCGAACAATCCCCTGGCGTCCGAGCGATTCGCATGGCTACAGACGGCGAACTGCTCTGGAACGCAGGGAACGCAGATTCAGTGGGATGACTTTCAGCCAAGCGAGTTGCCACCGACGGTTCCAATCATCATCGAATGGTCCGCCGACTGCAACGCCGACGGCCTCGTCGACTACGGCCAGATCCGCGCCGGCCAACTGCCCGACGCGAACCACAACAACATCCCCGACTGCTGCGAGAACGGCGGCTCGTGCTGCCCGGGCGACACGAACAACGATCAGACCGTCGACGGCATCGACCTCGCCACGGTGCTCACGCGCTGGGGCATGCCGGGCGCGAAGTTCCCGCAGGCCGACTGCAACGACGACGGCGTGATCGACGGCACCGACCTCGCGATCGTGCTCGCCGGCTGGGGCGGATGCGCGTAGGAATCGCGCTGAAAAACATGCGGAGATTCGAGGAGCGGCGCGCAAGTCATCTATACTGTGCGTTCAACCCCCCTACCGCTTCGGTGGTAGGCCGCAAGCCGCCGTGAGGCGGCTTCGCTTTTCTCAATCAATCCGGCCTTCCAGCGACTATGCCTCGACGCGCCGGGGAAAGGAATTCACGTGCGCGATCAAGCCACGGGGCTGTTCATTGACGTGTTCATCGATGGGTTCAATCTCGAGTTTGGCGCGATGAGACCGACAGGGCTTCATTGGATCGATCTTCGGAGGCTCGCGGGACGGATCCTTCCGCGGCGGTACGGAGAGATCGGGGGTGTGTTCCTCTACACGGCGCCTCTGCTCGATCGGGACGGGTGTGTCGGTGTCGCGACCAAGCAGGGGATGTGGTTTCGTGCACTTACGGCAACCAAGGCGGCGCAGGTGGTGCTCGGTCACCATGTGCGGCAGCTGCGGTCACTGCCGCGAATCGAGCGCGATGGAACTGAAGGACCTCCAGTCAAGGTCGTCCAGACGATCGAGAAGGGGTCCGACGTCAACCTCGCCGTCGACCTTGTCGATCGCGCGCACCGGCGGTGCTTTGGCGCTGCGGCGGTCGTCTCAAACGACGGGGATCTTGGGCGAGCCGTAGAACTGGTCTCACGGGATCTCTCGATCCCAGTCGTCGTCATCAATCCGCAGCCAGGGCGTCAGTCACGCGGGCTCGCGAGGGCTGCAACTGAGATACGGACTGTACGCCCGACCGATCTCGCGCGCAGCCAACTGCCAGATCGCATCGAAACCGCGACAGACTTCATCTACAAACCCGACGCCTGGTGGAGAGGCGAGCGAGGGTAGCGCGCTCACTTCTTCAGGAAGCCATCCAGCTTCGCGCGCGCCTCGGGCGTGTGGCGCAGCTTCACGAGGTGGTCGCGCTCGCACGCGAGCGCGGCGTCCCAGCCGTTCGCGAGGCCGACGCGCACGGCGTCGAGGCATGCGGCGCCGTGCTTCGTGCCGCCGACCTTCGCGGCGAGTTCGTCGCACACGGGCGCGATCGCGGCCGCGTTCTTCGGCGAGATCGCGCGGCGCGGCGCGTGCATCGACACGAAGCAGCCGGTCGACGCGTCCTGCGTCTTCACCCACGCGACCGCTGCGGCGACGGCGCCGTCCGCGCCGCTGCCCGCATCGGCGCGCACATCGAAGAGGCACTGCGGCGCTTCGCCGCACGGCCAGGTCTGGCCCGTCGCGGTGCGCTCAATCGCAAGCGCTGGCAGAATGCGCGCGGGCAGCATCTGCGTGCCGCCCCAGCCCGGGCAAATGC
>JBEAUK010000027.1:0-23731 GCA_041161465.1 Planctomycetota bacterium
GTCTTGAGCGCCAGCACCAGCTGGTCGTTCTCGACTTCCTTGAGCACCGCCTGGATGCCCTTGTCGTTGACCATGTTGATGTCCTCGAACACGAACATGCGCCGGCGGATCTCCTCGACGAGCTCGGGATCCTCGCTCTCGACGCCCTGCATGATCGTGCGCTCGGTCGAGCGGTCGACGAGGTTGAGGATCTCGGCGACGGTCTCGACGCCGCCCACCTTCTCCATCGACGAGGTGATCATGTTCGAGAGACGGCTCTCGAGCGACATCTCCACCTCGCGGATGACCTCGGGATTCGTCTGCTCCATGTGCGCGACGCGCCGAACGACCTCGATCTGCTTCGCGGGCGGCAGACCGATGAGGATCTCGCTCGCCTTGTGGTGCGAGAGATGGCTCACGATCAGCGCGATCGTCTGCGGGTGCTCGTCCTGGATGAATGTCAGCAGGTTCGCGCTTTCCGCCTTCTGCAGGAAGCTGAAGGGAGTCTTCTGGACCTGCGTCTGGATCTGCTGGATGACCTTCTCGGCCACCTTCGAGTCGAGGGAGTTCTTCAGCAGGTTCTTCGCGTACGAGAATCCGCCCTCACGGACATAGCCCTGCGCCATCGCGAGCGAATAGAACTCGCGGATCACTTCCTCGCCGAGTTCCTTGGGCACATCGCCGAGCGCAGCGAGCGCGCGCGTCACTTCCTCGACCGACTCGGTGGGAAGCTCCTTGAGCAGCTTTCCCGCGGAGGTCGAGTCGAGCAAGAGGAGCAGGATCGCGCTCTTGAGCGTGCCGTCGAGCTCGTCGGCGGACTTCGGAAGCTTCATGCCTGGGCGGTAGACCATGGTCCATCTCCTCCGTCGGGATCAATCCTGGTTGCGCATCCAGCGGCGCAGAATGCCCGAGAGCTCCGCCGGGTCGCGGCCGGCCAGCTCGTTCAGCTGATCGAGCATCTGCTGGCGACGCAGGCTGTCGTCGTCGAGCTCCATGCCTTCGAGCGCGGGCGTCGCCTCGTCGGCCTCGCCGATGATGTCGCCGCCGTCGGACTCGAGCATCGGCGGCACGCCCGCCAGCTCCTCGGCGCTCGGCAGCTGCTCGCGCACCGAGGCCTTCTTCGCGATGTTGAACATGAAGAAGAGGCTCACGACCGCGAGAACACCAAGACCGATCGGCTTGATGATTCCGCCGCCGCTGATGGAGATTCCGCCGCCGCCTCCGCCGCCACCGCCGCCGAGAACGATTTCACCGAGGTTCGCCGTCATCGAAGGCTCCGGCGTCTCGTCGGCGAAGTCGTAGAACCAGCTGACCTCGACGACGCCCTTCTTGGCATCCTCGAAGGCGTCGGTTGCGACGAGCGGCTCCACGAGCTTCTTGATGCGCGCGACTTCCTCATCGCGCACCGAGGACACCGCAGCCTCATCCGGCTCCTTGGCCTCGGCTCCATCCGTCGCCGGGTTGCGCATCTTCCATACCTTGACGAAGTAGCTCCATGGGATCGCGACGCCGACATCGATCTTCGTCGCATAGCCCGTGGGGTCGATCTCGGTCTCCTGCGTGCCCGGAATCTGCGAGAGATAGCGGTTCTCGGCGCGCTCGGTCGATGACTGACCCGCCCCGCTGGGCGTCGACATGATCTGCATGCCCGTGTTCGGCACGGTGCCGGGCTCACGCATCGGCGTCGAGCCCTTCGTCTCGGAGGTCTGCGTGGTCTCGCTGACCGGCACGGAGATGCCGTCGCGGAACTCGGTCTTGGTCCGCTTGCGCTCGACGGTCACCACCTGCGGGTTGACGGCGATGCGCACGCCTTCGATCGACGCAAGGATCGTCGCGAGGCGCGCCTGCACGGCGTCCGCGATCTTGAGCGACTGCTCGAGGTTCTCGCCCGCGGCGCCGGCGCGGCCGAAGGTCGTCCTGTAGCTCTGCGTGCCATCGGTGACCGACACGTTCTCAGGCTTGAGTCCGGCCTGCGTGCCGGCCACCATCGAGGCGATCGCGTCGACCTGCTCCTGCGTGAGCCCGCCGCTGCGCATCACGACATGGACGCTTGCCGTCTGCACATTGCGCGACGCACCGAGCGGCGTGGCCGGCTTCGGCGAGATGAACACCGTCGCGGTCTTCACGTTTCGGAAGCCGGCGATGGTGCGCGCGAGCACGTTCTGCAGCGCGACGAGCTTCTTCGTCTCGCTCTGGCGCGTGGTGTCGAACGGGCTGTCGAGCCCGATCATTCCCTCGAAGTCGATGCCAGCCTCGCCCGCGGCGCCCTGCTCCGCGAACCCCGCGAGGAGCTCGCCGTGCTGCTCGGAGGGGACCATGAGCCGGCCGTTCTCCTCGGTGAACTTCACGCCGCGGGTCGCGAGGTAGGTCTTGGCCTGCTCGTACGCGGCCGGCGTCACCGAGAATGGAACGGACGCGACCGTGGCGCTCCACTGCGCGATGAGGAATAGCCCCATCGCGATGATGATCACGAGGCTTCCTGCCAGCAGCTTGGCCGTGGGCGTCAGCCCGCTGAGCCTGCTCCGGATGAGTTCGAGCGTGTTCCGCAATGCCTGCACGCGTAGGCCTCCATGCCTGATGCGCCGCGACGATCTTCCTGTTGTGCGCCGGGCACCTTGGTGCCTGCGCACGGCGCAACGCCATCCTGGCAAAGCGCACCGTGAGAACCCTCATCGGCACGGCGCCGTTTCATCCCGCAAAGACCGCGCACGAAATGGCGAAAGTTGCGCGTGACCGCGCAGGATGCGCCGAGCGTGCGAACGGCACGAGCGACGCGACAAGCCCGCCGCCGCGGTTGCGGCGCAGCGGGTTCCCAGAGCAAAGGTTGGGTGCGGCCGCGTCAGGCGGCGATCAGACGCGGATGTTGCGGACCTCGTCGTACGCGTCGACCACCTTGTTTCGCAGCGCAAGCAGCATGCGGAAGGCGGAATCCGCCTTCTGGGTGGCGATCATGACGCCCTCGATGTCGTCGCGCTGGCCGGTGAGCAGGTCGTTGGTCGCCTGGGTGGCGTCCTGCTGCATCTGGTTCACCTTGCGCATCTCATCGAGCAGTTCCTGCTTGAAATCCTGCCCGGCAGGCGACTGCCCAGGCCGGGAGAAGCCCGATGCCTGGGTGTTGATGCGGGAGACGATTCCAAGTGGATCGTTCATGACTGTCCGTTGCCTCTGGACTCAGCTAGCACATTCCGTGCCAGCCCGAGGCGAATCCTCAACTGATGATCGACAGGGACGAACTGATCATCGACTTCGCGGCCTCGATTGCCGCAAGATTGGCGTCGTAGGACCGGGTGGCCAGCATGGCGTTGGCCTGCTGGACCACGGGATCGATGTTCGGGTAGCGGACATAGCCGTCCTTGTCGGCCAGCGGATTCCACGGCTCGAAGGCGCGGCGGAAGTCGTTTCGAGGCTGGATCGCGGCGACATGGACGCCGTTTGGGTCGCCGGAGACCGGGTCTCCCGGCGCGAAGTAGACCACCTGCTCGGAGAAGGGCGGGTTCCTCGACTTCGGGTCGACGGGGACATCGGCGTTGGCGATGTTTGCGGCGATGGCGTCCAGCCGCGTGCGGTTGGCGACAAGGGCAGAGGTCGAGATGTCGAACGAGGTGAACATGGCGGGGTCCGGTCCTGCGTGCACAACCCCTGTCGGGCACGCTGTTGCTCACGATCTGTCTCGCCAGCGCGTCACATGCGCTCGCGGATCGCGGTGTTGATCAGGTCAAACTGGTTGCGGAGCAGCTGCGAAGCCACCCGGAAGCTGTAGACATTCTCCTGCATCTTCTGCATCAGGCGCTCGACGCTGCGGTCGTTTCCGTCGTGGAACATGATGTTCTCGGCGAGGACCTGCGGCTTCAGTTCGGTGCCCGCCTCGGTGAAGGCGACGGGAGCCGAATCGTCGAAGGCAAGGCCCCCGCCCTTGTCCGTGCGGTCCTGCTCGAGGGCTTCACGCAGCGACTGCTGAAACGCCGCCGGCGCCACATCGGTCGGCCGGTAGCCCGGGGTCTCGATGTTGGCGAGGTTTCCGGCGAGAAGCCGCTGGCGGGCCCCCATGTACTGGAGCGACCGCTCGAGCGCAGGGAGATTGGTGCTTCCAAGCATTCCGTCGATCATGGCGACACCTCAGAGCTCTGCAGGTACGAGAGCCTCTTCCTTCCACTTCTTGAGCTTGAGACCGAGCGTGCGGACGCCGATTCCGAGCGCCTTGGCGCTCTTCTGACGGTGGCCGCGGAAACGCTCCAGCGTGGCGACGATCGAGCGTCGCTCGATCTCATCGAGGGTGAGCCGACCGTCGCAGACGAGGCTCGGGAGGCCAGAGTTGTCGGCGGCGGCGGCAAAGGCCGCGGGCGATGGCGTGGTGGATGCAGCCCCATTGGCGGCAGATCCGTTCGACGCGTGCGCCGCGCCGATGAGGGTGTTTGCCGCGGCCGCGGAGAAGGTCTCGATGATCGGCGGCTCGGTCGGACGCGAGAGGCGCACGCCGATGCCGCCGGCGCTCGTGCTTGCGGGCCCCGATTCGTGCGCGACGAGCCAAGGTGCGACGAGCTCCGCCGAGATCGTGTCGCCCGACGCAAGCACCGCGGCACGCTCGCAGAGGTTCTGCAGTTCGCGCACATTGCCCGGCCAGCCGTACTCGCCGAAGAGCGCGAGCGCTTCCTTCGTCAGCTTCTTGCGGCGGCCGCCCTCGCGGTCGGCGACGAGACCGAGGAAGTGCTCGGCAAGCTCGGACACATCGCCGAGACGCTCTCGCAGCGCGGGCATGCGGATCGGAAGAACATTCAGGCGGAAGAAGAGATCGCCGCGGAAGCGCCCGGCATCGACCTCGCGGGCGAGGTCGCGGTTCGTGGTCGCGAGGATGCGGACATCGGCCTTCTGGGCGATGCTCGAGCCGACGCGCTCGAAGTTCTTCTCCTGAAGCACGCGCAGGAGCTTGGCCTGCAGGTCCGGCGGGATCTCGCTGATCTCGTCGAGCAGCAGCGTGCCGCCGTCGGCGAGCTCGAACCGGCCCTTGCGCAGGCGGTCGGCGCCGGTGAAGGCGCCCTTCTCATGGCCGAAGAGCTCGCTCTCGAGGAGCGCCGACGAGAGCGCGGCGCAATTGATCGCGAGGAACGGACCCGATGCACGCGGGCTGTGCTCGTGGATGTGACGCGCGGCCACTTCCTTGCCTGTGCCGGATTCACCCGTGATGAGCACCGTGCCGTGGCTCGACGCCATCGGCGCGAGCTTGGTGCGCAGGTCCTCCATGATGGCGCTCGAGCCGATCATGCGGTGGCTCTGGGCGCGGCGCGTCTGCGGGGTGGCGACCGCGCGAAGCACCTGGTTCTCGCGGAGGAGGCGCGCGTGCTCCAGCGCACGGTCGACCGAGATCGTCAGTTCATCGCCCGAGAAGGGCTTCGTCACGTAGTCGAACGCGCCCTTGCGCATCGCCTCGACCGCCGTCTCGATCGATCCGAACGCGGTCATGAACACCACCGGCAGCTCCGCATCGATCTTGCGGATCTCCTCAAGGAGCTCGAGCCCGTTCATGCCCGGCATCTGCAGGTCGGTCACCACGCACTCGGGCCGCTTCTCGGAGATGCGGGCCAGCGCCGCGCGCGCATCCGGCGCGGTGAGCACCGTGTGCCCCTTGCGGCTCAGGATCGCGGCGACGCTGTCGCGCATCAGTTCCTTGTCATCGACGACCAGTACTTTGCCCATACGGATGACTCCTTCATCCAGCGTTTGCGTGGACTGCATGATTCCCGCCGATCCTTCGGCGGACTGCTTCACCAAGCGACACGCCTTCGGCGGCCACGACCTTGGTAGGCTCGAGCGGCAACGACAGCTCGAGCCGAGCGCCCCGGCCGCGTCCTGCGACCGAGCGGGTGGACTCCGCGCAGGCGGTCATGCCGCCGTGCGCATCGACGATGCGGTGGACGATGGCGAGCCCGAGGCCCGTCCCTTCCTCCCGCGTCGTGAAGAAAGGATTGAAGATCCGCTCGCGCGCCTCGGGCGGAATGCCCGGGCCCGTGTCCTCGACGGCGAGCACGATGAAGCCGCGCCGCGTTCCGTCGGGGGTGCGCAGGCGCGCCTCGCGGGCCGAAAGCGTGACTTCGCGCATCGGCATGCCGTGCATCGCCTGCACGGCGTTTCGGATCAGGTTGGCCACGGCCTGCGCGACCAGCGGGCCGTCGGCGACGAAGCGGCAGTCGCCGTCGATGTCGATGCGGAGATCGATCTCCTCGCGCTCGAGCAGCGCCTCGCAATCGGCGGCCGCGAGCTCGAGGATCTCGCGCGCGGTCGTGGGCACGGCGTTGATGCGCGTATCGCGCGCAAAGCTCAGGACATCGCCGACGATCCGATCGAGTCGGCGCGCGGCGCGCAGGATCTTCTCGACGCTCGCGGTGGCCGCCGCGTTGCCCGCGACATCCGAACCAAGCATCTCCGCGTTGAGCGCGATCGCGCCGAGCGGATTGCGGATCTCATGCGCGATTCCCGCGGCCATCTCTCCCAGGGCAGCAAGCGACCGCGAGCGGCGAAGGCGCTCGTTCGCCTCCGCGAGCTCGCCCTGGAGACGCTCGACCTGCGCCGAGAGCGCGGCGTGCGTCTCCTGCAGCCGTGCGGTGGCCTCGGTGAAGGCCCGCACGAACTCAGCGAAGTCGCCATCCTGACCCGTTGCTTGCGCCATCAGCCAGCCCTATCCGTGAACCTCGGTTGCATCGTGCCTTGTGCCGGGCTGTAGGCGCGCTGCGCCGTCACCCCCGCTTCCGCCCTCTTGACGCCATCGCCCGCGTCGCGGCGACGAGACTTCAACTCGCGGACGAACGCCTTGTCGCGCACGCCGACCGCGTCGAGCACCGACTTCATCTCGGCGTTGATCGCGCGCAGCGGCGCGACATCGTCGTCGGTGAGCTCGGCATTCTTCGCAAGGGCGACCCATTCGTCGTCGAAGGCGCGCATGGCCTTGATGAGCGCGTCGCGCGCATCAAGATGACCATTGAGCGCGCTCTCCGCCTCGGCGGGCGTACATTCGCCGCGCGTCGCGCTGTCGACGACCGCGAGCACCTTCGACTCGAACTCGGCGAGCTCAAGCAGCGCCTTCGCGCTCTTGAGCCGTGCCCGAGCAATCTCGAACAATCGGACTGACCCCGGCGAACTCATGGCACACCCCCTTCGACTGCACCTCGAGATGATGTCTTGACATTGGATGCCACCCTCCCGGCGGGCGGGCGATTCCTCAACCAGGTCTCCCAGCTCTCGCGAGCGAGGATTCCGCCACCGACGAGGAACGCCTCGTCGGGAAGTTGTGCAAGCCTGAGCTGCGCACGCCGATGCGCGATCTCCGCGCGCGTGGCGTCGCCAAGGCGATCACAGGCGTTCACGATCTGGATCAGCGCGACCATCGAGAGCGCATGCTCCGGATACTTGCGATCCACGATCTCGTAGAGCTGGATCGCCTCTTCAAACCGCTCGAGGTCGAACGCCGTGTTCGCACGGGCGAGATAGGCGCGACGCAGCATGTCGTTCGCGAGGCCATCGATCGGCTGACCCAGCTTCTCGAACGCCGCGATCGACTGGTCGAAGGCGCGGCGCGCCTCGCCGAGCCGTTCGTTGGAATCACGCGTGAGCTGCAGCCGGCGCGCCACCGACACATCGCCGGTGTCGGCCTGCTTGCGCGCGGCACGCGCCACCTCGACGAGACTCTCGCCGAGCCGGAAGCGCAGTTCGCCACCGCGGGGATCCTCTGGCCGGCGCAGCAGCGCCTCACGCAGCATCTCCGTGCTCTTCACGAAGTCGCCGCGGTCGTAGGCGAGCCGCGCCATGAGGTCGAGCGCGTCGAAGTACTCGTTTGCAGACGGCTGGAGACCGAAGTCGCCGTCGAGCACGCGCTGGAGCAGATTGAGCGCATCGGCGCCGCGGCCACCGGAAGAAAGCGCCCGCGCCATCGGCACGACCGAGCGCACCGCGAACGGGCCCGTCGGCGAAACAGAGATCGCCGCCTGGTATCCACGCACCGCGTCGTCATAGGCTCCCTCGGCGTGACTGAGCCCGGCGATGCGCCAGAATCCCTCTGCGCGGCGCGGATCATCCGGGTTCGCCACATCGATGTACGCCTGGAAGTTCGCGACCGCCGCGTCCCGCCAGCCAGCGAGGTCGTAGCAATCCGCGGCCGACCACAGGCTCGACGCCACCGTTCCGTCCTGCGCGCTGCGGACCTCGGGCGCGGCCGCGTGGGCCGCGAACGAGTCGCCTGCGCGGCGGAGCAGTCGGTTGACCTTCGCGCGGTCCTCGGGATCGACAGCCGTTCCAGCGGGAACCTCGCCGAGCACGCGAAGCGCCTCGGCACGGGCGGCAACCGCGACGCGCAGCAGCGATTCGGCGCTCGACCCGCCATTCGGCCGGATCGTCGAGGCCAGGTCGGCGTACGAGAGCGCAAGCGCCGGCTGCTCGACGCCGAGCGCGGAGTCGGCGCGCGCAATCAGCACCGTCTCGACCTCGCGGATGGTGTCTGGATGGCTGCTCTTCCAAAGCAGCTCGCGCAGCTGCTGGAAGTCACGCAGCGACTCGGTGGACTGGCTGCGCAGCGCATGGGTGAGCGCGCGCCCGAGCAGCGCTTCCTGGCGCAGCCGGCCCGCGTGCTCCGCAGACACCGCGCGCTCAAAGACCGCGTGCGCGGCGTCGATTTCGCTGAGCGCGACCAAGGTGCGGCCGAGGCCGACATCGATCATGCCGGCGACCGCCGTGCCTGCCGTCACCAACGAGGCCGCGTGCTCGAATTCACGCTTCGCCTCGAGGAACCGCCCCTGCCGACGCAGCGCCTCGCCGAGCAGGCCAGAGAGCTCTGCGAAAGCGTCGGAGGGAACCTCTTCGCCCGCGTCCGATGCGCCCTCGAGCCGGCGCAGGTCGAGAAGCAGGCGGTTGCCTGCATCCTCCATGCGGCCGATCGAGAGCCGAATCTCTGCGGCGCGCGCAACGGCCCACGCCTCTTCGCGCGCCGGAAGCGCGGGATCGGAGCGAAACTCGTCGATCGCGGTCAGCAGCGCCTCTGGCGAGCGCGTCACGCCGCCGTCGTCGCCACGGAGAATGCCCATGAGCGCATCGCGCCGCACGCGACGCTTCAGCTCTTCTGCCTCTCGGCTGTCGCCGGTCGAGGCCACGAGCGTGATCGCGTCCTGCATGCGACCGACGCGCACAAGGCTCTCGGTGTATCGCTTGACCTGCTCGGAAGTCAGCGCCCAGCCCGCATCGCGCGCCTTCTCATAGGCCTCGATGATGCGGTCGTCGTTCTCCTTGGCGGGAAACTCGACGCCGCGCAGCTGCACGGCGATGTAGTCGGCGGTCGCGGCGTGGAAGCGCGGCAGGATCTCGGGCGGAGCCTTCTCGAGATTGGGCGCGACCACGCCGAACAGCACGACGCGCGCGGCCTTGAACTCGCCGTCCTCGATCAACTCCTCGGCCTGCGCGAGCGCGCCTTCGAAGTCATCCGCCGGAGGCGCCGACTTGAAGTAGTAGATCGCAGCACCGATGCCGACGGCGCCGAGCACGAGCAACGGCGCCTGCCAGCTCTCGGCCGCATGCGCGAGCATCTTGTCGAACTTCGTCTTTGGCTTCGCGGGTGCGGCAGCCGCCGCAGGCTCGCCGCCCTTCTTGGCGTCGTCCTTCGCGTCGTCCTTCTTCGCGTCGCCCTTCGCTTTCGCATCAGGCTTCGGATCAGGTGTTGGCTGCGGCTTGCTTGACACTGCGACCCTCAGAATCCTTCCGAGCGCGCGATCTGCGCGAGAGGTCCACACACTTGGCTGTTGCGCGAATTCAATCCTTGAAGTCGCGTTCCACACTCCACACGAAACATCACCGCCCAGGCGAGAGAATGCCTGCGGGTGATGGATCGTTCCGTGAACGGATCGATCCACATCCTGTATCGGCAGGCGGACGGAGAATCCTCCAAAGGCAAAAACTGCTCAGCCTCGGTTCGACCGACATGCAGAGTGCATACTCGGCAAAAACGGCGCGACTCGACCCTGCCCCGGCCCGCCCGATCGCGATTCAGATCCCGCTCACCCCGCCCCGTCGTCGGGCTTGCTCGCCTCGGACAGTGCCTTCCAGTCCTCCACCGTCACGACCGCGGCGCCGCTCAGCATCTCAGCGGGCCCGTCTCCAAACGGGTGGAAGAACGCCATCAGCATGACCGGCGGCGAGAACACGGCGATGATCGAGAGGAGCGACCGCACCAGCCGGACTCCCATCCGCGCCGGCTGGCCGTCGCGGCCGAGGATCACCAGCCCGAGCACGCGCTTGCCGAAGGATCGACCGAAGAAGGTGTCGCCGACCGCCCCGATCAGCCAGCCCCCCGCGAGCGCGAGCACCGCAGGCAGCGATGCGGCGATGTTGGGGCTGAGGATCGGATGGTCGAACAGCCGCTGCGGGTCTCCCCCGAAGATCGCCGCGCACACGACGAACGCGGGCGCTGCGTCGAGCGCAAAGGCAAGCATCCGGCGACTCAGCGGCGCCCCCCTCGGACGCGCGGGAACCGCGGAGGGCCCGAGGCGCGCCTTCAGGTAGGCGTCGCTGCCGAACATCATGGCGGCCATCATGAATGCGAGCGACACGGCGCCGATGATTGGCAGGTGAATCCAAGTGCCCGAGGCGAAGCCGGGCGGCATGAGCGTCACGGGGGGCATCGGCGCGTTCGCCGACGGCGGGATCGCCCGCGCCGTTCCCCGCTCGGACTCGTCGAGCTCGAGGAGCATGGCGTCAGAGCCGAACGCGGTCACCAGCCACGGACGCGAAGGCTCGTCGAACTGCGCCCATGCGCTGCGAAGTCCCTGGCGCACCAGCGTGAGCGCGATCCGCGAGGGAGCTCCGCCGTCGGCGGCGGGGATTGTCTGGACGCGCTCAACGAGCACGAGCCGACCGCCGAGCGCAAATGCACCGAACGGCATCGAACCTTGCCCGACCGGCACTGGCTCCGTGCGCCACTCGCCGCCCTCGAGCCGTGCGATCGTCGGACGGCCATCGACGGTCCCAAGCGCGCAGAGGACGGTGCCGTCGCGGAACAGCGTCCACAACGGCGCGTTGGCGCCGTCACCCGCATCAAGCGGCGGAAGCGCCTCGGTCGTCCACTCCGAGCCCGCTTCCGCGACGAGCGCGCTCAACTCGAAGCGCGCGCGCGCGGAGGGCGCCGCGCCCCCGTCGCCGGCCGGCTCGTCGCGGACAACGCGCACGGCGTAGATGGTTCCATCCACGAGCGCGAGGTCGACGACCTCCCCGCTTCCATCGAGTGGAGTCAGGATCTTCGGCCCCGTGCGCGGCTCGCTGTACCAGTGGCCGACCGCCTGATTGCGCTGGGCGCGAATCAACAGCGCCAGACGCTTGCGCTCGCCCTCCGGCCGCGTCACCAGCACCACCGTGTTTCCTTCGGCGGCCATCGCTTCGGGCGCCGAGGGGAGTTGCAGCACGAATCGCTCGGTCGGCGCCGGTTCGACCGACGCATGGTGCATCAGGAGATACGCAGGCTCCGCGGTCGCACGCGAGCGACCCGGAACCTCAGGCGTTGCGCGGCGAACGGCCCACCAGATGTGACCGTCGCCCGCCGCGGAACTTCGCAGCGTGCCCGGCGGCGCCGCGCGCACATCGCGCGCAAGCATGAGCGGCGACAGCAATGCGAGAGCGGCCAACAGCGACGCCGTGAGGACCGAGAGCGCGCGCGGAACCATCGTGACTCAGGGTCCCTTCTGCGGCGCAGGTGCCGGCGCCGCAGGATTCGGCCGCGCAGCGCCGTTCGCATCGTGATAGACGACTTCGGTCGGCGCGAGGTAGAGCTGCAGGTCGTCGAGGTTGAAGAACTCATCGCGCGCGCGGGGCGTGCGGCGGACGAGCGCATCGCGGTCAATCGCGAGCCGCGCGCTTGCCTTCGAGCGAGGCGCCTCGATCACGACCTTCGTCGCCGTGCGGGGCCATGCGCCGATCGCGAGATCGGGGCGCTGCACGCGCTCGAACTCCGAAAGCGTCGCGCGGGCGATCTCGTTTCCCGCGAGATCGCACACGACCACGCGGCCGGGCATCCCATCGGCGCCGAGGCGGGCCCTCGCGACGGTGGCAGGCGTCGGTGACCACGACACCTCGAAGCGCTCGAACATCGAGCCGGCGCCGCCCGCCGGTGCGGGAGCCGCTTCCACCACGCTCCAGTCCGAGGCGATCGGCGCAAGCCCGAGCAGGAATCGAAGGCTCACGGGCGTCAGCAAGGTCAGTTCTGCGGTGCCGACCACCTCGGTCGCGTCCGCACGCGCGCCGTCGACGAGCCGCTCGTACACATGGAGGCGCGACGGCTCGTTGGGCGGCGAGAAATAGATCCAGCTGCGGGCGCCATCGCCGCCGAGCCACGCCCAGGTCTTGCCGAGAAGCCGAAGTTCGAAGGCTCCGCGACCGCGCGTCGCGAGGTAGATGAATCCGTCGAGTTGATCTTCCTGCACGCGATCGCCGTCGGGATAGCGAAGGACGGTCGCGGCCGGCGCCTCGAAGGTCTCCAGAAGGGCAACGCGCGCGTTGTGCGCGGCAACCATCGGCGCGAACGCCTCGCGGGCGCGCAAGCGCTCACGCTCGAGCTTGGCCTCGCCTTGGTCGATCTCGCTGGTGGGGTCCGGTGCCGCCGTGCGCGGCGGGCAGCCTGCGAGCACTGCAACCGTCGCGGCCGTCGCGGCGCCCTGCGCGATCAGGCGGAATGCCGCTCGGAGCGGGCTATCACCACGCGCCATCGAGCACTTCACCGAGCTGCTCGGTGATCTCCTTCATGGCGGCCTCATCGAGCTTCGGGTTCACGACGGCGGTCGGCGCCTCGCCCTCCGCCGCACCCCTCGGGAGCACCTGCCAGGTCTCGACACCGCCCGCACTGGAGGTGCCGGTCACGCGCAGGAGCTTCTTGCGGACGAGCAGCAGCATCAGCACAAATCGGAAACGGACGCGGTGCGGGCGGTCATCGCCGCCAAGGCGTTCGAAGAGATCGAGCAGAGTCTGGTCGTCGACGAACCCGCGACGCTTCTCGTTGGGGGCGGCGGCGGTCGACTTCCAGAAGGCGATGACGGCCTTCGGACGCTCGCCCGAGTTCCAGCCCGCCTCGCTGAAGTCCATGCGCGCCAGCGGCATCGCTGGGTCGTCCTCGCGCTCGATCAGCGCCACGATGCATGGTGACCCGGGCTCGAGCGGCACGCCGGTGACCGCGCAGCGACCCGTGAAACGACCGATGTCCCAGGATGAGGTAAGTCTGCTCATGGACGGGCGATGATACGGTCTCCTCCGTATCATCGCGCACCGTGCCCGGCCTACGAGAAGGCTCCCAGTGGACCGACGCGCTCGAGATCGCCATCGAGCTGGCTGTCATCTGGCTGGTGGTGCTGGTCATCTTCCGATTCCTGCGGGGCACCCGCGGCGCGGGTGCGATCAAGGGGTTTTTGCTCCTCACGGTCGCGCTGGCGCTGCTCGTTCGCGTCCTCGGCGATGCGACGGATGGCTTCGAGCGGCTGCGGTTCCTCTTCGACCGCGCCTTCAACCTGCTCGCGATTCTGCTGATCGTGGTCTTCCAGCCGGAGATCCGCGCTGCGTTCGCGCGGATCGGACGCGCGAAGTTCTTCCGGCGCTCCTCCCCTGCCGCGGCCGGCCTGGCCAATGAGATCGCGGAGGCGGCGGAGTTCCTCTCGAAGAACCGGTTCGGCGCGATCGTGGTCATCGAGCGGCGGATCGGGATCGGCGACCTGCTCACCGGCGGCGTCGAGCTCGACGCAAAGCCATCCTCCACGCTGATCGAGAGCGTGTTCTGGCCAAACAGCCCCATGCACGACCTCGCGCTCGTCATCCGCGGCGGGCGCGTCTGGGCGGCAGGCGTGCAATTGCCCCTCGCCGATGGCGCCGAACTGCCCGCGCAACTCGGCGCCCGCCACCGTGCCGCCATGGGCGTCACCGAGGAGTCGGACTGCATCGCGGTCGTGGTGAGCGAGGAAACCGGGCATGTGCGCATCGCCGAAGGTGGCACGCTCACCTCGCCCATCGAGCACGAGCATCTTGCGCGCGAGATCGCAGAGCGCCTTGAGCGCGGCGCCGCCCGCGGAGAAGGCGGGCTCTCGGGTGAGACCCAACCCCAAGCGGGAGGCGCGACATGAATTCGTGGCGCCGAAGGCTCATCGATCTCGCCACCGTCACCGCGATCACGGTGATCGTGTGGCTGTGGGCCGCCGGCCAGACGGCGCAGACACGCGTGATCGCCTTCGATGCGGTCATCGATTCCGGCGACCCTGCCCGCCTCGTCGTGACGCAAACGGAGCCGGTTCACCTCACGGTCGAGATCAAGGGCTCGAGGCAGGCCGTGCTCGGCGCCACGCAGTCGCTCAGTGGACGCACGATCCGGCTCATCACGGGCGCGGATGGCGTGCCGTCGACGCCCGGAACGCACGACATCGTGCTCAAGGATGTCCTGGGCGCGTCGCCATCGATCGTGCCGCTGGGCGTCGACCTCACCGAGGTGACGCCCTCGGTCGTACGCATCACGATCGAGCGCGCGAAGTAGCGCGGCGCCGCGTCAGTTCTCGACGCGCACGGCGTGGTACGCCTTCTTGCCGCGGCGGACGAGGATCACGCCGCCGGGCAGCACATGCTCGCTCTTCACGACGAAGTCGGGGCCGACCTTCTCGCCGTTCACGCTGACGGCGCCGTTCTGCACGAACTCGCGCGCCTCGCGCTTGCTGGCCGCGCAGGTGGTGCCCGTGAGAAGATCGACGATGGGCAAGCCCGCCGACAGCGCGCCTGCCGCGACGCCGCTCGAGGGAAGGTCGCCCGCGATCTCGGCGATCTGCGCGGCGTCGAGCGACTTCACATCGCCCGAGAAGATCGCCTCGCTCGTCGCGATCGCGCGCGCGAGCTCGGTGTCGCCGTGCGTCATGCGCGTCATCTCGGCGGCGAGCCGCTTCTGCGCCTCGCGCTTCGCGGGGTCCTGCGCGAGCGAATGCGCGAGCGACCCGACGGTGTCCGCGTCGAGGAAGGTGAACCACTTCAGGAACTTCACCGCGTCGGCGTCGGTCGTGTTCAGCCAGTACTGGTAGAAGCGGTACGGGCTCGTCTTGTCGGCGGTGAGCCAGATCGCGCCCTTCTCGGTCTTGCCGATCTTCTGGCCGTCGCTCGTGGTGACGAGATGACAGGTCGCGCCGAAGCTCTCGCCCTGCTCGAGGCGGCGGATGAGATCGATGCCCGAGACGATGTTCCCGAACTGGTCGCTGCCGCCGAGCTGGATCGTGCACTGTTCCTTGCGGTAGAGATGCAGGAAGTCGTACGCCTGCAGGATCATGTAGCTGAACTCGGTGTAGCTGATCCCCTGCTCGCGGCCCTCGAGGCGCGACGCGACCGAGTCGCGCGCGATCATCTGGTTCACGCTGAAGTGCTTGCCGATGTCGCGCAGCATGTCGAGGTACGACACGCCGCTCAGCCAGTCGACGTTGTTCACGATCTTCGCGGCGCGCGGCCCCGAGAAGTCGAGGAAGCGGTCGAAGATCCGCTGCTGGCTGCGCGCGTTGTGCTCGACCATCTCGCGGGTCTGGAGCTGACGCTCCGCGCTCTTGCCGCTCGGGTCGCCGATCAGGCCCGTGCCGCCGCCCGACACGACGATCGGCCGATGACCCGCGCGCTGAAGGTGCGCGAGCATCTTGATGCCCATGAAGTTGCCGATCGTCAGGCTGTCCGAGGTCGGGTCGAAGCCCGCGTAACCGGCGCGCGCGCCCGAGGCGAGATGCGCGGCGAGTTCAGGCGAGGTCGTCTGGTGCAGCAGGCCGCGCCAGGTGAGTTCATCGAGGAAACCGGTCGTCTGCATGGTTCGGCCTGTCGGTTAGCGCGCGGCGGCAAGCGCCTCGCGCTTCGCGGAGATCTTGGCGAGGAGGTCGGCCCAGCTCTTGTTGAAGCTGTCGCGGCCCTCGATCTGGAGCGTCGTCGCGAGCGCGGCGAGATCGACGCCCGACGCGGTGACCGCGGCGAGAATCTTCTCGGCGGCCACGCCGTCCGCAGGCATCGCGCCTTGCGGGTTCCCCTTCTCGGCGACGGCAAGCAGCGTCTCCTCGGGAATCGTGTTCACGGTGTTCGGCGCGCCGAGCGCGTCGCAGTAGAGCGCGGGCGAGAGCGCGGGGTCCTTCGTGCCGGTCGACGCCCAGAGGACGCGCTGCTCGGTCGCGCCCTTCGCGGCGAGCGCCTTCCAGCGCGGCGAGGCGTGGAGGTCGAGCGCGCTCTTGAGGACGCGGCCCGCCATCGCGATGCCGACGGTGTTCTGCAGGTTCGCGGGCAGCGACTTCGAGGTCGCGCGGTCCCAGCGCGAGATGAAGACGCTCGCGACCGAGCAGACGAACGGGTCGAGCCCGGCCGCCACGCGGCGCTCGATGCCGCGGATGTAGGCCTCGGCCGCGGCGAGGTACTGCTCGCGCGAGAAGAGGAGCGTCACATTGATCGGAACGCCGCGATAGATGAGTTCCTCGATCGCCGGGCAACCTTCGGGGGTGCCGGGCACCTTGATGTAGAGGTTCGGCTTGCCGGCGCGCGTGTGGAGTTCGACCGCCTGGGCGACCGTGCCCGCGGTGTCGTTCGCGAGGAGCGGCGAGACCTCGAGCGAGACCCATCCGTCGACGCGGTTCGTCTTGCGGTGGATGTCCGCGAAGAGGTCGGCGGCGCGCGAGAGGTCGCTGATCGCGCAGGCGAAGAAGATCTCCTCGACCGAGTGGCCCTTCGCGGCAAGTTCGGCGACCTGCGCGTCGTAGGTCGTGCCCGAGCCGATCGCCTTCTCGAAGATCGTGGGGTTCGAGGTCAGGCCGGTGACCGACAGCTCGCGGATGTAGCGCGCCAGCGTCCCCGAGTCGAGGAGCGTGCGGGTGATGTTGTCGAGCCAGAGCGACTGGCCGAGGGCTGCGAGACGGGCGGTGGGAAGGGCTGCGGTCATGGGGGCCTCCGTGCGGCTGCGGAAGACTAGCAGAGCGCTCGGAGCGCGGGCGCGATGCAATCGCGGTGTTTCCCCCTTCACGCGAAGGTGGATTTCTGCCGATGATTGCGTCCCATGCCAGCCGCCAAGCACTCGCGAAAGACCCGCCGCCCCGCCGCCCGCACGAAGGCCGATGCCACCGGACCGACCGTGCCCGCGTGGCATGTCGCGCCCGACAAGACGCGCGCCTGGAAGCGCCTCGCGACGCTTGCGAAGCGCGGCGGCGCGATGGACCTGCGGCAGGCGTTCGCACGCGACAAGGCGCGCGGCACGCGCTTCGCCACCGAGGCACTCGGCATCCATCTCGACTACTCGAAGAATCTCGTCGATGGCGAGATCGTCGACGCGCTTCTCGCGCTGGCGAAGGAGTGCGGCGTCGCCAGGCGCGCGAAGGCGATGTTCGCCGGCGATCACATCAACCTCACCGAGAACCGCGCGGTGCTGCACGCAGCGCTGCGCGCGCCGAAGGGCAGCGTGATGAAGGTCGACGGCGAGAATGTCGTGCCCCATGTGCACGCGGTGCTCGACCGAATGGCCGCGTTCGCGGATGCCGTGCGCAGCGGCGCGTGGCGCGGACACACGGGCAAGAAGATCGCGGCCGTCGTCAACATCGGGATCGGCGGCAGCGACCTCGGCCCCGTGATGGCCTACGAGGCGCTCAAGGACTTCACCCTTCGCGAGATCGAATGCCGCTATGTCTCGAACATCGACGGCGAGGACTTCTACGAGAAGACGCGCGACCTCGACCCTGAGACCACGCTCTTCGTCGTGAGCTCGAAGACCTTCACCACGATCGAGACGATGACGAACGCGCAGACGGCGCGCGCGTGGACGCTTGCGAAGCTCAAGAGCCCCGCGGCCGTCGCGAAGCACTTCGTCGCCGTGTCGACGAATGCGGAGGAAGTCGCGAAGTTCGGCATCGACACCGCGAACATGTTCGGCTTCTGGGATTGGGTCGGCGGCCGCTACTCGATGGACTCGGCGATCGGCCTCTCGACGATGATCGCGATCGGACCGAAGGCATTCCATGAACTTCTCGCGGGTTTCCGCGACATGGACGAACACTTCCGCACCGCGCCTGCGAAGAAGAACCTCCCGTATCTCCTCGCGCTCGTCGGGATCTGGAACCGCGAGTTCCTCGGATTCGACACGGTGTCGGTGCTCCCCTACTGCCAGTACCTCCACCGCTTCAGCGCGTACCTGCAGCAGCTCGACATGGAGTCGAACGGAAAGCGCGTGCAGCTCGACGGCTCGCCGTGCCGCTGGCAGACCGCGCCCGTGATCTGGGGCGAGCCGGGCACGAACGGACAGCACGCGTTCTATCAGATGATCCATCAGGGAACCTCGCCGGTTCCCTGCGACTTCATCGCCTTCGCGAAGCCGCTGCACGATGTCGGTACGCCCGCGACGGGCATGCACCACGACATCCTGCTCGCGAACCTGTTCGCGCAGGGCGAGGCGCTCGCGTTCGGCAAGACGCCGGCGGAGGTGCGCGCGGAGGGCACGCCCGAGTGGCTTGTGCCGCATCGAACCTTCCCGGGAAACCGGCCGTCGAACACCCTGCTGTGCGAGAAGCTCTCGCCGCGGATGCTCGGACGGCTCATCGCGCTCTACGAGCACAAGGTGTTCGTCCAAGGGTCGATCTGGCGCGTGAACAGCTTCGACCAGTGGGGTGTCGAGCTCGGCAAGGTGCTTGCCAAGAGGATCATTCCCGAACTTTCGGGCGCGAAGCCGGCAAAGTCCGCGCACGACAGCTCGACCAACGCACTCATCGCGCGCTACCGCGGGTGGCGCGGTCGCTGATACGATTGCGGCATGACCCGTCTCGCCCATTCGGTTCTGTCCATGTCTCTCCTGTTCGGCGGCGCGCTCGCCGGTGCGATCGGTCTCTCGCCGCAGGCGGTTGCGCAGCAGGAGATCGGTGACTCAGGCACCATCACCGCGCAACAGTTCATGCAGGCGCTGCTCCCCTACGGCTCGTGGATGTCGCATCCACAGTTCGGATGGGTCTGGCAGCCGCACGATGTGCAGCCGTGGTGGCAGCCGTTCGCCGTCGGCGAGTGGATCGTGACGCAGGACGGAACCCCCTACTGGCGGAGCGGCTATCCCTTCGGCTGGGCGACGGAGCACTATGGATCATGGACCTTCGATGCGTCGAAGGGCTGGCTCTGGATCCCGGGCAACGATTGGTCCGCGGCGCCCGTCACCTGGCGCGCGACCGATGGCGTGATCGGCTGGGCGCCGATCATGGCGACGGGTGCCGATGTTCAGGCCGTTCCCTGTCCGCAGCCTCCGATGGCGTGGATCTTCGTTCCGATGAATCGGCTGATGACGACAAGCAACTTCGCCATCGCGGAGCAGGAACTCATCTCGCGCGACGCGCACGGCACCTGGGGCAACTGGGCGCATGAGCCGGACGGGCCAGGCTCGCACCGGATGCCTGAGCCCTACAACGCAGGACTGCTCGATCGCACCAAGTGCCTCGGCGCCGCCGAGGCGAAGGACGCATTCCTGGCAGCGGTCAAGATGCGTGGCGGCGCGATCCAGGGTTCGCCCATCGAGTTCGTGAACAGCCGCGGACAGATGGGGAGCGGTCGGATCCAGGGTGGGAACATCCCGGTGTACGCACCCGAAATCACGGGCAACCCGCCGCCGGCAGGTGGCAACTTCCTTGTGAATCCACCGGTGCAGCGCGTTCAGCGCGCCATGCCGGTGCAGCGCGTGCAGCGCGCCGAGCGCGCCGAGCCGGTCGAGCGTGCCCAACCCGCACAGCCAGTCGAGCGCGCCCAGCCCGTGCAGCCGAATCTACCCACGGTGCCCGCGTCGCCCGCCGCGCCGCTGACTCCCTACGAGGCCTACACCTACCAGCACGCGCGGCTCAACGACTATCACGCTGCGCAGTACGAGCGTCTCCGCCAGCTTCAGGAGGGCGACCAGACGCTGACGCCAGCCGAGCGTGAGCGCCAGATGCGCGAGATGCAGTCCGTGGCGGCGCGCCAGCGTGCGCTGCTCGATGCAAGGCAGCGTGCGAACTCCGACGCGCCCCCGACGCCGACCCAGCCGACGACGCAGCCCTGATTGCGGCTGCATTCGACCATGGATCGAATCTACCTCGACTCGAACGCGACCACGCGACCGGCGGACGAAGTCGTCGAGGCCGTGGCGCGTTCGATGCGTGAGGCTTGGGCCAACCCCTCGAGCGTGCACCGCGCGGGCGGCGAGGCGAAGCGCGAAGTCGAGCTCGCGCGCGAAAGCGTGGCACGACTCATTGGGTGCCAGGAGCGCGAGATCGTGTTCACCTCGGGAGGCACGGAGGGCGCGAGCCTCGCGATCCGCGGCTCGCTCGAGCATTCCGCCGCCAGTGACCCCGCACGCCGCGTGCTCGTGACGACGAAGTTCGAGCACAGCGCTGTGCGTGAACTGGCGCAGCAGTACGAGAAGCGCGGGACCGAGGTCGTGTGGCTCGAGGGATCTCGCTCCGCACCCGGCACGCCCGACCTCGACGCGCTCGCCGCGCTTCTCGAGGTCCGCGGAAGCGAGATCGCGCTCGTCAGCCTGATGTGGGCGAACAACGAGACCGGCGCCATCGCCGATATCGCGCGCGCTGGTGCGATGTGCCGCGAGCATGGCGTGCGGTTCCACACCGATGCGACGCAGTGGGTGGGCAAGATGCCGACCGACCTCGCGGCGATGCAGGTTGATCTTGCGAGTTTCGCGGCGCACAAGCTGCATGGCCCCAAGGGAGTCGGAGCGCTGTACGTCCGCCGGAATGTGCGAGTTACGCCGCAGACCTACGGCGGCCCGCAGGAACGCGAGCGTCGCGGCGGCACGGAGAATGTGGCCGCGATCGTGGGATTCGGCGTCGCCGCCGACCTCGCGCGCGCGTGGATGGCGGGAGACGGCGTCGTGCGCGGAGCCAGGCTGCGGGATCGTTTCGAGCAGGCGGTCGCCAGCGCGACGGGCGGCGTGGTTCACGCGCAGCACGCACAGCGCCTCTGGAACACGACGAACATCGGCTTTACGAGACTCGAGGCCGAGGCGATCCTCCTCCTGCTCTCCGAGCGCGGCGTGTTCGCCTCGGCCGGCGCTGCGTGTAGTTCCGGCTCCCTCGACCCGTCGCCGGTCCTTCTCGCGATGGGCATCGCGCCCGAAATCGCGCACGGCTCGATCCGCTTCAGCCTCTCGCGCGAAACGACCGAGGCCGAGTGCGACGAGGCTGCAATGCGCGTGATCGCGGCAATCGAGCGCCTGCGCGCGTCGACCAGCGCCGCCGTCGGTTGACGAGCGGGCCCCCTCAGGCGCCGCCCTCTCCGCCGCCACCACCATCGGACGACTGAACGGCGGCACCGCCGGTCAGGGGCGCGTCGGACGCGCCATCGCGCATCGTCGCCAGCATCGCGATGCCGACTCCGTCTCCCTTGAACGGCTGGAACCAAAGCTCCGTGCCGTTGGTCGGGTCGAGCGCCCATGTATAGCCGTTGATGCTTACGAAGAGCCTGTCGCCGCTTGGCAGCAACGCCACGAGCCCCGTCGACTTCGGCGCCTTCCATTTCCACACAACGCTGCCGTCGAGTCGGTCGACGGCGATGACCTTGTCCACGAAGCTAACGAAGAGAAGATCGTCGGTTGTCAGTGCACGAGTTGCCATAAGCAAACGAGCCCAGCTTTCGCCGGGCTCGCTCTCAGTGCGGTCGAGAGGACTTGAACCTCCATGGGTTTGACCCCACTAGAACCTGAATCTAGCGCGTCTGCCAGTTCCGCCACGACCGCGACGGGACGCAAAGTGTACGACGATCACGCCTCGCGATCAACCAACGCGACTCCGAGCGCTGCACGCCGAGATTCCAGCCAAAACAACGCAGGCAGAGCGTGAGGAGCCTCGCCGCCCTGCCTGCGCTACGCGAATGGACCGCTGTCCCGAGCACCCATCGGCCTGGAGAGCCGACGCGCGCACGACTTCGCCTGTGCGCCTGTGGCGCGCAACACATCCGCCAAGATCGCTCCGACACGATCCGGCCGACGCCGCGCACCCTCGGCGCTGTTCCGTGATTACTCGTCGTCGTCTTCGTCGCCTGCAGCAGCGGCTGCTGCGGCGGCGGCGGCCGGACCACGGCCCTTGTTCGCAGCCTCGTTGGCGGCGAGACGCTTCTCGATCACGCGCTGACGGATCTCGGCGAACATCGCGGGGTTGTCCTTGATGAACGCCTTCGCGTTCTCGCGGCCCTGGCCGATGCGCGTGCCCTTGTAGCTGAACCACGCGCCCGCCTTCTCGACGACGCCATCCTCCGCAGCGAGGTCGACGAGGTCGCCCGTCGTCGAGATGCCCTCGTTGAACATGATGTCGAACTCGGCCTCGCGGAACGGAGGTGCAATCTTGTTCTTGACGACCTTGGCGCGCACGCGGTTGCCGACATTGCGCTCGCCGTCCTTGATGGCGCCGATGCGGCGGATATCGATGCGCACGGAGGCGTAGAACTTGAGCGCCTTGCCGCCGGTCGTCGTCTCGGGCGAGCCGAACATGACGCCGATCTTCTCGCGCAGCTGGTTGATGAAGATGACGATGCACTCGCTCTTCGCGATGGCGCCGGTCAGCTTGCGCATGGCCTGCGACATGAGGCGCGCCTGGAGACCGACGACGGAATCGCCCATTTCGCCCTCGATTTCGGCCTTCGGGATGAGGGCCGCCACCGAGTCGATGACGATGATGTCGACCGCATTCGAGCGGACGAGCATCTCGCAGATCTCGAGCGCCTGTTCGCCGGTGTCGGGCTGCGAGACGAGCATCTCGTCGAGGTTGACGCCGATGCGCTTGGCCCACGAGGGGTCGAGCGCGTGCTCTGCGTCGATGAACGCCGCGACGCCACCGTTCTTCTGCGCGTTGGCGACCACGGTGAGCGCGAGCGTGGTCTTACCCGACGACTCAGGGCCGAAGATCTCGATGATGCGGCCGCGCGGGAGACCCCGGCCACCGAGCGCGAGGTCGAGGCTCAGCGCGCCCGTCGGGATCGACGGGATCGGCGCGAGCGAGTCGCCATCGAGCTTCATGATCGAGCCCTTGCCGTAGGCCTTCTCGATCGCCTCCATCGCGCGGCCGATCGCAGCGATCTTGCCCTTCTGCTGCTCTGCCTTCGCCGCATCGACCTTCGCCTGCGCGGCGGTTGCCACGCGCGGCTTCTCTTCGATCGCGGCTGCGCTGCGGGCGGGAGTCGAGCCTGGACGGGCGGCGGAGTTGTTCGTCGGAGTTGCCATCGTGTTGGATCCCTTTGCGGAGCCGGCGTTGGAATTCGTGCTAGCGACCATCTGTAACCCCTTCTGTCTTCTGCTGGGAGCCGAGTGCCTTCACCTTTGTGGTTTTGTGCTTTCGCGCCGCTCCAGGGTGACCCTGCTGATCTCGGCGGCGACGGGTGAAGGCGTGTCTGGCTCTGTGTGTCGGATGCGGACCATTCGCGTTCGGTACCCAAACAGAATCCGCTCTTCTGTTCGGTGTATGTTCGTGTTCTACCACATCGGCACGGCCCGTGGCCTGAACCCTACTTTTTTCCGAACAGATTTTCGAGGTTTTTGATTGCTGCGTGTAAGTTCCGTACGGGAAGTTACTTACACAAGAATTGCCGCAGCGGCGACCGCGCAAGCCGCAGCCTCAGCCCGCCGCGATTCACTCGCGGCGAGCCCGGCCAGAGGGAGCCGCCGCAGCGGCGACCGCGCAAGCCGCAGCCTCAGCCCGCCGCGATTCACTCGCGGCGAGGCTGGCCAGAGGGAGCCGCCGCAGCGGCGACCGCGCAA
>JBEAUK010000054.1:0-4647 GCA_041161465.1 Planctomycetota bacterium
ACTCGGCCACCCCCAGGCCAACGCCTCGAGAAGGGCAACCCAACGAAAGCCGCCTACCGGAATCGAACCGGCAACCTCCAGATTACAAATCAGGTGCTCTGCCAATTGAGCTAAGGCGGCGGGAGATTCGGGAGTGTAGCGGATCGGAGATGCGGCTCTTCAATCGGACTACGGGATGCCCATGGCCCGTCGGAGGACGAGTTGGTACTCCTCGTTCGCGACATCGAGCGGCCTCCGACCCTCGTCGTCGACAGCGTTCGGATCCGCGCCCATCGCAAGGAGAAGTTCGATCGTCTCCGCCGCCGAGCTGTTCGTGACGAACTCGTGGAGCGGCGTCGTACCCTCCTCGCTGCGTGCGTTCACCTCGGCGCCGGCGGCAAGCAGCGCGCGCACCGCGGCCGTGCTGCGATGGGCGTCGTGCAACGGCGTGTACCCAGACCGGGTACGCGCGCGGACATCCGCTCCCGCCTCGATCAGGCGGATCGGGACGGCCGGGTCTGAGTCGGGAAACTGCGTCGCGAGCACTGCCGCGTGCAGTGGCGAACTGCCGCTCAATGTCACGGCGTTCACATCGGCGCCCGCCGCGATGAACCAATCGATGACGGCGACGCTCGCGCTGTGTCCCGCTGCACGGTGCAGCGGCGTCTCGTTCATCCGATTGCGCGCCATCACATCCGCGCCCGCGCGCCTGAGGATGTCGAGCTTCGCGGTATCCGCGCCCTCCGCGGCCGCATGTATCGGCGTCTCATCATGGTTGTCGCGTGCCTGCGCATCGGCGCCGGCGGCGAGCAGCATCTCGACGATCGTCGCGCTCGTCCGCCGCCCCGCCGCGCGATGGAGGGGCGTCGAGCCATGTTCGGTCCGTGCGTTGACATCGGCGCCGGCTTCGAGCAGCGCCGCGATCACCTCTGGGTTCCCCCTCCTGGCGCACGCCAGGTGGAGCGCGGTCACGCCACTGCGATGAGCCTTCCGCGCATCAGCGCCAGCCCGCAACAGCGCCTTCACCATCTCGAGGCTCGAATCCGCTCGAAAAGCGGCAGAAAGGAGCGCCTGGCCGCCAAGCAGGTCCACGGCATCCGCCTCGGCCCCCGCGGCGAGCAGCGCGTCGACCACCGCGACATCGGGATTCTCCGCCACCGCCAGCTGGAGAGGCGTGCGGTCGAGTTCGTCGCGCGCATCGACCGCGGCCCCGGCGGCGAGCAGGCGCTTTGTCACGGCGGCGCTTGGGTTCGCGCGCGCCGCCCAATGCAAGGGTGTCGCGCCACCTTCGTCCGAAGAGTCCGGATCCACCTTCAAGAGCGATGCGAACGACCGCCAGGTCTTCTGTTGCTCGGAGACATCGCCAACCACGCGCGCAGGCCACGCGCCGGGGCGCACCTTGGCGTGCATATCGGCGCCGGCGTCGAGCAGCACGCCCACGACCGACGGATCGGGATTGAACCGTGCGGCGAGGTGAAGCGGCGTCACGCCGTCGCCGTCCTGCATCGTGACATCCGCGCCGGCGTCGATGAGCCGCGCGATCTCTGCGGCGCCGCCCGATTCAGCCGCGCGCGACAGCGCCGCAGCCTGCGCCTCGCGTTCGACAAGTTGATCTGCAGCCGCGTCCGCGCCGCCCGATGTGCGCGCGGGCTTCGTGCATGCACCGATGAACAGGACCAGTGTCGCGCCGACCGCGAGCGATGCGATCCGATGGAGAAGATGTGGGTGACGGGCGCGAGGCTGCATGGGACACCAGGGATTGGACGCCCGTCCCACTTCACGGCGCCAGATCGGGAGCCTACGGTCCCGACCTCGAATCCGCCATCGGTTCGCGGCGGTCGAGCGGCTACGATTGACGCCCCGAACGCGCCGTCCATGCACGATTCCGCAGACAACTCCCCCGCCGCGCTCCGCGACGCCGACCGCTACGAGGTTGTCGTCATCGGCGGCGGCCACGCGGGCACCGAAGCCGCGCGCGCAGCGGCCGCGGCGCTTGGCACTGGCGCGCGCGTGGCGCTTGTCACGATGGAGCCCGCGCGCCTCGGGCAGATGAGCTGCAACCCCGCGATCGGCGGCCTTGCGAAGGGCCAGATGGTGCGCGAGATCGACGCGCTCGGCGGGCTCATGGGCCTCGCGGCCGACGCATCAGGCATCCAGTTCAAGGTACTGAACGGCTCGAAGGGCCCCGCCGTGCGCGGGCCGCGCGCGCAGTGCGACAAGTACGCGTATCGCGCCGAGGTCCAGCGCTTGCTCGCCGAGATCCCCGAGATCGATGTGATCGCGGGCACGGTCGACGAGATCGTGCGCGACGCCGACGGCGCCGCGTGCGGCGTGGTGCTCGCGGCGGGCTCGCAGCGCGTCGGCGCCGACCGCGCGGCGATCGCTGCAAACACCGCGGGCGACGCGCTCGCGCAGCCGCCGTTCACGGTCGCGCTCGAGGCGCGCGCGATGGTTCCGCGCGCGCTTGCGGCGCGTGCTCTGGTGTTGACCACGGGTACCTTCATGCGCGCCCTCATGCACACGGGCGAGGAGAAGAACGAAGGCGGCCGCATCGGCGAAGGGAGCGCGCGCGGGATCAGCGCAGCGCTCAAGAGCCTCGGATTCGAGCTCGGCCGGCTGAAGACGGGCACGCCGCCGCGCGTCGCGCGCGGGTCGATCGACTGGAACGCGCTCAAGCCCGCGCTCGGCGACGCGGTGCCGACCGCGTTCAGCGACCGTTCGCCCGGCGCGATGCCGCTCGGCCGCTTCCCGCATCTTGCGCAGACCGATTGCCGCGAGACCGAGACTTCTGCGGAGATTCACGCGCTCATCCGCGCGAACCTCGACCGCGCGCCCATGTATTCCGGGCAGATCGACGCCGAGTGCGGCCCCCGCTACTGCCCGTCGATCGAGGACAAGATCGTGCGCTTCGCAGACCGCGATTCGCACCATGTGTTCCTCGAGCCCGAGTCGCTCTTCACCGACGAGGTCTACCTGAACGGCGTGTCGACCTCGCTGCCGGCCGATGTGCAGCTGGAGATCGTGCGCGGCATGCGCGGGCTCGAGAACGCAGAGATCCAGAAGTTCGGCTACGCGGTCGAGTACGACATGGTGTGGCCGCATCAGATCGACGCGACCACCGAGACGAAGCTCGTGCCGGGGCTCTTTCTCGCGGGGCAGATCAACGGAACGAGCGGCTACGAAGAGGCGGGCGCGCAGGGCCTCGTCGCGGGCGTGAACGCGGCGCGGCGCGCGCGCGGGCTCGAACCCGTGCGCCTCGCGCGCCACGAAGCCTACACCGGCGTGCTCATGGACGACCTCGTGACTCGCACGCCGCGCGAGCCGTACCGCATGTTCACCTCGCGCGCGGAGCATCGCCTGCTCCTGCGCGCCGACAACGCCGACGAGCGGCTCACCGCGCTCGGCGCCTCGTGGGGCATCGTCGGCCGCGCGCAGCTCGAGGCGTTCGAGGACCGCATGCGCGCGAAGGACGCGGTGACGCGCGCGCTCGGCGAGATGCGCGAGGGCGGCGCGCGGCTCCTCGACCTCGCGAAGCGGCCCGATGTCGAGGTCGCGTGGCTTGCCGAGCGCGTGTCGCGCGCGGTTGGCGAAGTGCCCGCGGCGCTGCTCGAGCGCATCGTCACCGATGTGCGCTACGAGGGATATGTCGTGCGGCAGAACGCCGAGATCCGCCGCCAGAGCGAGTACGACTCGGTGGCGATTCCCGAGTCGCTCGACCCGCACGCGATCCGCGGCCTCCGTCGCGAGGCGATCGAGACGCTCGCACGCTTCCGCCCCCGCACGCTCGGCCAGGCGAGCCGGCTTGCAGGAATCTCGCCGGCGGATGTGACGGTCGTCGCGATGTGGGTGCGGCGTATCTGAGCGGTCGCGGCTGCGGCCGCTCCCTCTGGTGCGTTCAGCGCGTTTGGTTCGCTCGGGCTTCGCCCTCGAACAGCCCTCAGCACATGC
Organism: Planctomycetota bacterium; assembly: GCA_041161465.1. GTDB lineage: Bacteria > Planctomycetota > Phycisphaerae > Phycisphaerales > SM1A02 > QWPT01. The sequence goes on from JBEAUK010000054.1 coordinate 3,928, forward strand.
TTTCGGCGAGATCGACCAGCAGCCGCACGCCGTAGCCCGACGGGCCTGCGACGCAGAGGTCGGTCGGGCCGTCGGAGTTCGCCACGCCCGCGATGTCGATGTGCGCGAACGGCACGCTCTTGTCGACGAAGAAGTCGAGGAACGCAGCGCCCTGAATCGGGTGCGCGAGCCGCGACGGGTTCGAGTTGATGATGTCGGCGTGCTGGCTCTTCATGTGGTCCTTGTGCTCTCTCCACAGGGGAAGACGCCAGACCTTCTCGCCGGTGCGCTCGGACGACGACTCGATCGCGTCGCGCAGCTTCGCGTCGTCGCAGAAGTAGCCGGCGCTCCACGAGCCAAGTGCAGTCACCACGCCGCCCGTGAGCGTCGAGAGCTCGACCATCGTGGTCGGCTTGTACTTCTCGCAGCCGTAGGAAATCGCGTCGGCGAGCACAAGACGCCCCTCGGCGTCGGTGTTCGTCACCTCGACCGTCGTCCCGTTGTACATCGTGATGATGTCGTCGGGCCGGTACGCGTTCGAGCTGACCATGTTCTCCGCGGCAGGGAAGAGCGCCACGACATGAAGCGGCAGCTTCGCGTGCGCGATCGCGTGCATCGCACCGAACACGGCGGCGCCGCCGCACTTGTCGTACTTCATTCCCTTCATGCCGTTGTTCACCTTGAGCGAGTAGCCGCCGGTGTCGTAGGTGAGCGTCTTGCCGACGAGGGCGAGCGTCTTGC
>JBEAUK010000057.1:0-3741 GCA_041161465.1 Planctomycetota bacterium
CGGCGAAGGCGGCGATGCTGTGCGGCAGAAAGGAGCTTCACCCATGAAGCCAACTGCCAGAGAGACCGCCGCAGCGCACCGCCTTGCCGAGGCGATGCTCGAGTTCCTGTCCGCACGCGACGAGGCCGCCGACATCAGGCGACGCGAGTCGCAGGAGCGCTCCGCGCCCGAGGCCGCGCCGCGGCTGACCGGATGGAACAAGCTCAACGAGGAGGAGACCCGGGAGCGTGGACTCCTCTCGACGCGCGATGCCGCGCGCTTCCTCGGGATCAGCGAGCGCTACCTGTGGGAGATCTCGTCGCCGCGAGGTCCCGTCCCGTGTGTCCGCATGCGGAACGTCGTGCGCTACGACCCGTCCGACCTGAAGCAGGCGGTCGAGCGCTTCAAGCAAGCACCATCAACGGAGGGAACGGATGAGGATCGAGACAAGACCGATCACCGAGGTAAAGCCGTACGCCAACAACCCGCGCCAGAACGACGACGCGGTCGAGGCCGTCGCTGAGAGCATCCGCCGGTTCGGATTCCGCCAGCCGATCGTCGTCGACCAGGACGGCGTCATAGTCGCCGGGCACACCCGCTTCCGAGCCGCCCAGCGCCTCGGGCTCGCGACCGTGCCGGTCCATGTCGCCACCGACCTGACCGCCGACGAGATCCGCGCCTACCGGCTGGCCGACAACAAGACCGCCGAGCTCGCCTCCTGGGACACCTCGATGCTCTCGATCGAGCTCGACGCCCTCCGCGGCACAGGCATCGACTGGACGCTGCTGGGCTTCGACGAGGAGGAGCTCGCGAAGCTCCTCGCGCCCGCAGGCACCGAGGGGCTCACCGATCCCGATGCCGTCCCCGAGAAGCCGACCGACCCGGTCACGAAGCCAGGCGACCTGTGGCTGCTCGGGAAGCACCGCCTCCTCTGCGGCGACTCGACGAGTGCGCCGGACGTCGCCCGGCTCCTCGACGGCGCCGTGCCCACGCTCATGGTCACCGACCCGCCCTACGGCGTGGAGTACGACCCCGAGTGGCGCATGGACGCCGGGCTCACCGGGAACACCGCCCGCATGGGCAAGGTCATGAACGACGACCGCGCCGACTGGACCGAGGCATGGAAGCTCTTCCCCGGCGACGTGGCCTACGTCTACCACGCTGGCGTCTTCGCCTCGACCGTGCAGCAGTCGCTCGAGCGGGCGGGCTTCGCGATCCGTGCGCAGATCATCTGGGCGAAGGACCGCCTCGCCCTGAGCCGCGGCGACTACCACTGGCAGCACGAGCCATGCTGGTACGCCGTGCGCGATGGGCGCAAGGGCCACCGCACCGACGACCGCACGCAGACCACGCTCTGGTCGATCCCGGCGCGCGACGACGCGGGCCACGGGCATGGGACGCAGAAGCCCGTCGAGTGCATGGAGCGACCGGTGCGCAATCACCGGGCCGACCTGGTCTACGAGCCCTTCGCCGGGAGCGGCACGACCGTCATTGCCTGCGAGCGCACGGGTCGCACCTGCATGGCGATGGAGCTCGACCCCGGCTACTGCGATGTCGTGGTGCGCCGCTGGGAGGAATTCACAGGCCGCAAGGCCGAGCGCGTCCAGGCGGAGGGCGGCGAGTGACCTCAGCCGAGATCACGGCCAAGGCGCGCGGCAAGGCGCGCGAGGTGGTCGGCGTGGTGGCGGCTCTCGGCGAGGGCGCGCTCGCGGTCGCTGCCCGTCCATCGCTCGGCGAGGAGCGCCCACCGCAGGCGGCCGACCGCGGCGGCCTGCGCCGCGTCCGCAAGGGGCAGGCTTGCGCCCGCCCCTTCAGCCGCCGCGCGCGCCGCGCGTCCCGCCTCCGCCAGCCGGGGATCGAGGGTGCCGTCCTCCATGGCCTACCGGCTCCTCACGATCTGCATCTGGAACTCGCGCCCGCCCTCGACCGCGTCGATCACGAGCCCGCGGTTCATCGAGAGGACGCCCTCGTCCTCGAAGGTCCGCACGCCGCCGATGCGGTCGGCCACCTCCGATGCGGCCTCCTCGAGCGCGTCCTGGTCGCCGGTCGCGGCCGCCTCGATCAGGCGGCGCAGCAGGTCCTCGATCTCCGTGTCGCGCATGGCTCAGGCACCTCCCTTCTTGGTGGAGGCGAACTCGCCCTTGCCAGCGCGGGCGAAGCGCGCGGCCGTGCCCTTGGCGCCGATCTCGCGGAGGATCGCCGCGTAGAGCGTCGCCTCCGGCGTCTTGCCGCCCGGGCTCGTCCAGAGTCCGCGCTTGGCCATCTCGGCGATCAGGTCCTTCGAGCGCATCGGCTTCCCGGCGTCGGCGAGGACGATCGCCGCGGCGTCGAGGGCGCCCATCTTCCGCGCCTTCTTCGGCTCCGCCTTCGGCGCCTCCTTGCGCGTGGCCTTCAGGCCGGGCGTCGCGAGCTTCGCGACCGCCGCGTCAAGCGCCCTCGCCTTCTCGGCGATGCGCGGGTCGACCAGGGTCGCGGGCTTCTTCGCCTCGACCTTTGGCGCGGCCTTCTTCGGCGCGGTCACCTTCTTCGCAGCGGTCTTCGGGGCGGCCTTCTTCACGTTCTTCGTCGCGGTCTTCATGTCAGGTCTCCTGCAATCTCAAAGGGTGGTGTTCGCCGGGACCACGTCCCAGCCGTTGGTGATCGGTCGGTACTCGGGCGGCCAGACCTGCGCCCCGCGCCGCTCCATCGCGTCGCAGAACCGGCTGCAGAGCTGGCCCGTGTTCACCCGCCTCTCGGCGAGGGCGTCCTTCACCGCGGCCGCCATGTCGGCGGGCGCGATGCGCGCGTTCCGCACCTCGAAGCCGAGGGCCTCGGTCGCGCGGGCGATCGCGATGTCCATCTCGCGCACCTCCGCGGCGAGCCGGGCGAGGACCTCGACGCGCCTCTCCTGGAGGCTTGCGATCTCGGCGACCAGCCGGATCGCATCGGCGGCCGCGGCGGGCGTGCGCTTCGTGCGTGCCATGGTTCAGGCTCCCTTCTTCGCGGCGGTGAGGCCGAGCTCGTAGGCGGCGAGGAGGGCGTCCTTGAGGCCCCACACCGAGACCTCGTGGAAGTCGAGGGCGTCGCGCTTGCGCTCGGCGAGCGTCTCGATCTCGAGGATGTTCCGGGCGATCGCCTCGATCGCTTCGTCGCGCTTCTTGTTGGCGCGGTTCGTCGTGCGGGCGTTGCTGTTGCTGCTGTTCTTCATCGCGTTCTCCTTTGCCGCACCTCGGCGGCGCGTGGCACATGTGGCCATGACGTCGCGGCGTCAGCAAGCGCACGCGGGGCTCATTTCCCGATAGTTCCGACAATTCCCGCGAGGTCCCAGATGAAGCCGCCACGTGCGGCCACGGAGGCCTTCCATGACGGACCCTGAACATGGGAAATCAGCGCCAGCGCGCGTGAATCCCGCCGCCCTCGCCGTGGCCGACGCGGCGCGCCTCCTCGCGAAGGCAGGCGGCGAGCCCGTCACCGAGGCGATGATCGCGGCCGACATCAGGGACGGCGCGCCGACGAATCCCGACGGCACCGTGAACCTCGTGCACTACGCGGCGTGGCTCGCGCTCAAGACGAGGGAGGACGCCGGTGGCTGACGCGCCCCGCTTCGATCCGCGCAGGCTCCGCCCCGGCGAGCTCTGCCGCATCCTCAACTCGACGCCGCTCGGCGAGGTGACGAGCGAGCGCGTGCTGCAGCGGCACCGGAACCGCGCTGGCCTGCGCATCGACGACGGCACCGGCAAGGGCATCGACCTCTTCCGCTACGTCGCATGGCTCGCCGTGCGA
>JBEAUK010000102.1:0-7317 GCA_041161465.1 Planctomycetota bacterium
GAATGCATGGATCGCGCAGTGTAGGAGAACCCGCCCGCGGTTAGACTCCGATTCCGATGCCCACGGCCACGATCACCCACCATGCGACGCGACTGCCCAACGGGCTCGAGATTCAGGCCGAGATCGACCATTCGGCGCACACCGCCGCCGTCGGGTTCTTCGTCCGGACGGGCGCTCGCGACGAGCCGGCCGAACTTATGGGCGTCTCGCACTTCCTCGAGCACATGATGTTCAAGGGCAGCGCGCGGCGGACAGCCGAGGAAGTCAACCGCGACTTCGACGAACTGGGCGCGTCCCACAACGCCTTCACCACGAACGAACTCACCGCGTACCACGCGCATGTCCTGCCCGACCGCGCGCTCTCCGTGCTCGACATTCTCGCCGACATGCTTCGTCCGGCGCTGCGCGGCAAGGACTTCGACGAGGAGAAGGGCGTGATCCTCGAGGAAATCGCGATGTACGCCGACCAGCCGTTCTGGGTCGGCTACGAGGCGATGATGGAGCGGCTGTATGAGGATCACCCGCTCGCGCACCGCGTGCTCGGCACCACTGAAACGGTGCGCGCGCTCTCGCGCGACCAGATGTCGCGGTACTTCTCGTCCCGCTACTCGGCCGACAACACCGTGCTCGTCGCCGCGGGTCGGCTCGACTTCGACGCGCTCGTCGAGGATGCGGCGCGTCTCTGTGGACACTGGAACGCGGCGCGTCCGACGCGCGAGCATCCCGCGTGGAAGCCGGGGCGCGCCAGCGCCGACCTGCGCCTGAAGAACACGGCGCGCGCGTACCTGCTTCTCGCGATGCCGGCTCCTTCGATCCAGGACGACCGCCGCTATGCGGCCGGCATCCTCATGCATGTCCTCGGCGGCGGCGACGGTTCGCGGCTTCACTGGGCGCTCGTCGAGACCGGCCTCGCCGAGGAAGCGAGCGCGAGCTACGACGGTCACGACGGCACGGGCGACTCGACGCTGTTCGCGGTGTGCGATCCCGACAAGATCGACGAGATCGAGGGCGTGCTGCGCCGCGAGCTCGCGGCGCTCGTCGCCTCGCTCGATGAAGACGACCTCGTTCGCGCGCGCAGCCGCATCGCGACCGGCGCCGCCGTCGCGTCGGAGAGACCGTCTGGCCGCATGTTCAGGCTCGGGACGCTCTGGGGATACGGCGCGCCCTACACCACGCTCGACAGCGAGGTCGAGCGAATCTCGCGCATGACGCTCGATGACCTCCGCGCCTGCGCACGCGAGTTCCCGCTTGAACCGACGGTCCGCATCGCCGTGCTGCCCGAGGAAGGCGCGACCGACGAGGCGTAGCGCTCAGGCGCCTTCGTACTCGGCCTTGAGCTCGCGGCGGTAGACCACCACGCGATCGGTCGAGCGTCGACCCATCGCCAGCGCGAACATCGCGCCGCTGACAAGCTGGTCGGGCGTGCCGATGCCGGAGCGGACCACGACCTGTGGCTCGCGATCGTACATGCCCACGCCGATGCTCACCGTGATCGGGAACGCGCCGCCGTTCGCGCCGGCGAACTCGACGCTCGATTCGCTTGCCGCACGCCGGATGAAATCGGCGATGCGCGTGAACTCCTCGAGGTCGATCGATGGAATCATCACCGCGAGCTCGGCACCGACGAAGCGGTAGATCGATGCGTTGCGCGGAAGCACGAGCTGCATGCGGCGAAGCGTGTGCCGCAGCGCGGCCTCGACGCCATGCATGCCGTAGGTCTGCTGCAGCGCACGCGCGCGGTCGACGCCGATCAGCATGATGCCGATGCGCCCCTGGTTCGCGGCGCGGGCGATCGTGAACTGCCTCGCGAGATCCTCGCTGAAGACGTGCGACTCGGGGATCGTCTCGAGCTCGACGGGCGGCTGGACATCCTTCTCGCCTTCACCGCCGCCGGTGCCTGGCTCTCCGAGATGCTGTTCCTCGCGGATGCGCTCGGCGGCGGCGAGAATCGAGTCGACATCGGGCATTTCGCCGGTCTCGAGATCGAAGGTATCGGAGAGCTCGCGCGCAAGCGCCACGATGTCCGAAAGCAGCGCCTCCGCCTCCGCCTTCTGGATGCCGAACCACTCCCGCGCCTCGGTGTAGAAGCGATCGACGGTCTCGGGCTTGCTCTTCGGCGCGAGCACGCTGGCGACCGTCGACGCGAGGCCGACGGTGCGGACGAGCGGCTGCACTTCGCCGGTCACCTCGTCGATGCGGTGATGGAAGCGAATCGCCTGCGCGAACGCGATCGGGAAGCGCCAGCGCGCGGCGAGCTCCGCAGAGATCTCCGCGTGATCGGTATCGAGCGTGCGTTGCTCGATCGCGCAAAGCTTGTCGTGGTCGCCCTTGGTGAGGTCGATGATCTGCAGGTAGCGGTCGCCGAACGCGCGCCAGAGCGCGATCATCCCGATGTCGCGCACGAGGGTCGTGAGGAAGGCCTCCTCGGGGTCGCAGCGGCGATGGCGCTGCGCGATCTCGCGCGCGGCTGCGGCCGAGTAGATCGAACGACGCCAGTACGAGAGGAAGTCGAAGCCGACATCCTCCTCGCCACCGGTCGACGAGGAACGCATGAGGGTGAAGCCGAGCACGAGCGACTTCAGCGAATGAAGTCCGAGGAACACGAGCGCCTGCTGGATCGAGCCGCAGCGTCGCGAAAGACCGAAGAAGCTCGAGTTGACGGTGCGCAGCACCTTCGAGGCGAGCGCGGGATCGTTCTCGATCACCGAGGCGATCTCGCGCACCGACGCATCGCGGCTTGAGGTGAGGTCAAGCACGCGCACCGCAACCGCCGGCATCGTCGGCAGGTTCGGGATTGCGAGGACTCGTTCGATCGCCGCGTTTTGCATGCAACGCCTCTCGCTCCCGTGCCAAGCGCAAGTCAACGCGCGCCTAGGCACGAAGGCACAGACAAACCAACCTCGGGGATACATCGACCCCGAGCACCGTGGGTTCATCGACCGAGATCGGGCGCGTATGAAGGACACCCCCGAGGACATGGGCGGTTTCGTGCCCGAGGTCAACCGATTGGGGGATACTCAGCCTCCGCTTCGGCGGAAACTGCGCGATGGCCTTGGTTCGAGCGCGAGGTGCAGCGTCAGGAGCCCGTCTCCCACGACGGTGCGCGCGTACGCCGTCAGCAATCGAATGGATCGATCGACCGAATCCGGATCAAGGTTCTCGGGCGGTTCGCCGAGCGCGGTCTGCTGGAGCGCAAACGCCGTCTCCGGCCGCATGCGCCAGGCCTTCGGGCGCTCCGTGCAGTCGACGAGGCCGCCGTCCGCCGGGTCAAACGCGAGGCGCGCAGGCGGAATCGAGCCGATCTCGAAACGCGGCTCGTGCCCGGTTTCCCGCAGCAACATCAGGAAGTAGCGCAGGAACAGCGGTGCGGGGCGCTCGCCTTCCTCGATTCGCTCGAGCGTGTCGAGCATGGAGTCGTACAGGCGTTCGTGCGGAACCGCGGGCGGGAGCATTCGATGCACCAGTTCCGCCATCGCGAGGCCGAAGAGGTTCGTCTCCAGCTCGTCGTGCGGCCTGCGGAACATCTGCAGGAGCGTCCACTGCGTGAGCGTCTGCAGATCGCGATCCGGCTTCACCACCGCGACGACCTCGCCGCAGGCGAGCATGTCGATTCCACCTGAGAAACTGCCGCGCTCGCGCCGCGCGCCTTTCGCAAGTCCGCGCAGCACGCCGTGGCCGCGACAGAAGAGGCTCACGGTCTGCGAGGTCTCCGACCAGTCCCATTGGCGGATGCAGATGGCTTGGTCGACGAGATTCGGCACGCGTGGATTGTGACACGGCGACGCCCTCGGCGGGAGGCCGTGCGCAAGCGATTCACGCGGCCAGCGGGACGCCTTCGAGCGAGACGCGGTTGCGTCCGCTGCGCTTCGCGCCGTAGAGCGCGAGGTCGGCGCGGGCAATGAGATCCTGCGGAGTGCCGGTCGACGAGATCATCGTCAGGTCGGCGACGCCGAAGCTCGCGGTGAGCACGAGATCGGCGTGTCGACGCCAGGTGTGCGCCTCGAAGCCCTTGCGCATGTCCTCCGCGACCTCCACGGCTGCCGCTGCCGAAACCCCGGGCAGGATGATCGCGAACTCCTCGCCGCCGTAGCGGCACGCGATGTCGGTCGTCCGACGGCTCGAGAGGATCGTGGCGAAGTACGCGAGCACTTCATCGCCGAACGGGTGGCCGAATCGATCGTTGACCGACTTGAAGTGGTCGATGTCGGTGAGGATCAGCGACAACGGATGACCAAGCCGACGCGCCTGGGTCACCTCGGTGGCAAGGCGCTGGTCGAAGAACGCACGGTTCCACAGCGCCGTGAGGCCGTCGAGCTGCGCGCGCTGCGAGAGCATGCGCAGCAACTGCTGGACGCGAATCGCCGAGCGAAGGCGCGCCTTGAGCTCGGCCATGTCGAACGGCTTCGAGATGAAGTCGATCGCCCCGAGGTCGAGGCAACGCACGCGATCCATGGTCTCCGTGCTCGCGCTGATGAAGATGACGGCGATGTCGCGGGTGCGCGCGTCTTCCTTGAGCCGCTGCAGCACCTCGAACCCGTCGATACCCTCGAGCTCGATGTCGAGCAGGATGACATCGGGCTTGAGCTCGAGCGCCATCCGCAGGCCTTCCTCGCCCGAGGTCGAGCTGTAGAGCTCGACCTGCTCGAGCTGGAGCCTCGCGCGCAGCAGGCGATGCATCAGCTCCGAGTCGTCGATCGAGAGGACGCGCGGCGTGCGCATGCCGTAGTCGGAGTTCGTGGTGTCGGGGGAATTCACGCCGCGCCTCGCTTCCCGTCGATCGCGCGCCGGCAGACAGAGATGAGATCCTCTGTCTTTTCCGCGAGCGTCGAGATCTGCACCTCGTCCTCGAGTCCGTCGTCGGCGGCCGGCGATGCCTCGCGGTGAAGCGTGATGAAGCGGATCTCGCTCTCGACCCGACGGGCCGCCTCGCCGATCTCCTCGAATCCATAGCCCGTCGCAGAGCCGGAAAGCTGATGAGCGAGAACGCGCAACCGCGCGGCATCGTGGGTGTCGAGCGCACTGCGAATCGCGGAGACGCGACGCTCGAGATCTCCAAGGAACCACTGCACGAGCTCCCGCATCTCGGGATCGTCCGCAAGTCGGCTTCGGAGCGGCGTGTGGCCACCCTCCGGATGCAATGGCGCAGGCTGGCTGTCGTCTTCCCGCATGGCGGAGTCATCGACCGCCACGGCCATGAACTTGCCCCGCTCCAGCGGCCACAGGCGGTTGCGTCTCGAGACAGGCCGTGCAGACGGAATAAACGCACCCATCGAGGCAGCCGAGCCGGCGGCCGCGCGACCGCTGTTTGACGCTGCGTGCGGCTCCGTCTACCGTGGAACCGTTTCCACCAGCCACGCCCGTGCGAAAGCGCGGTCGAAGGAGTTCCTCAGTGCTTCCAAGCCCCCCCGCCCGCGAGGGCCAGCTCGGCTTCCTCTATCTCCCGCCGTACCGCGTGCAGGGAATCAGCGTCGCCGGCGAGCAGACCTGCATCCAGATCCCCGAGCTCGACCTCGCGTTCGACATCGGTCTCTGCACCCGCGCCGTTCTCAGCGTGCCGACCATCGCGCTCTCGCATGCGCATATGGATCACATCGGCGGCCTGCCGTACTGGTTCAGCCAGCGCTACTTCCAGAAGATCGGCGGCGAGACGCACATGCCCGACAAGTCCGAAGCGAAGGCCGACGGAAAGGCAGAAGGCAAGCCGAAGCCTCCGGTCGGGCGCTGCGTGTGCCACCCCGAGCTCGAGCCGCACCTTCGCGCGATGATGCGCGCCTGGGAGCCGCTTGAGCGCCAGCGCACGCCGTTCGAGTTCATCCCGCTCGCGCCCGAGGAAGACCTCGAGATCAAGAACAGCGTGCGCTTGCGAGCCATCGCGACGCGTCACACGGTTCCGAGCCTCGGTTTCGCGGTGCTCGAGCAGCGCAGCAAGCTGAAGGATGAGTTCCGCGATCTTCCCCAGGAGAAGCTGCGCGAGCTCCGCGGTCGTGGCGTCGAGATCACGCGGCAGCTCGACATACCCCTCGTCGCATACACGGGTGACACCGCGCCCGGCGAGTTCCTCGTGCGCGACGAATTCGCGGAAGCGAAGATCGTCATCAGCGAGTGCACCTTCTTCGAGCCCGAGCACGCCGACCGTGCGCGCACGGGCATGCACCTCCACATCGACGACATCATCCGCATGCTCCCGGTGTGGAAGGCCGAGGCGATCGTGCTTGTGCACGCGTCGCGCCGCACCACGATCCACTACGCACGCGAACGGATCGAGGCGCTCGCAGGCGCCGACGCATCGCGCATCCACCTCCTGATGGATCACCGCGCCAACCGCATGCGGCACGAGAAGCAGCTTGCCGACGCCCAGGCCGCGCAGCGCCCCGCCGCAGCCCCTGCGAGCGAGCCGCAAGGCGATTGACGCGGTCGGCGGGAATCTCTATCGTCTGCGCCCCGTGGGTGATCCGAGGCGGTGGGACGCCGAAGATCGACTGACGAACAAACGAACTTTCCGTACCGCCGCGCAACGGCGGTCGGCTACGCCGCCTCCGCGTCGGAGCCGGCAGGAGGACGCATGCAGAGGATCGAGCCTGAATTCCGCGAGTCGCTCATCGACTACCTGCGGAAGAATCATCCCGACATCTGCAGACACTGGTTCGATGACATCGAGCCATCGGAGATCCGCGATGGCGTGCTGCGGCTCGTCGTGCGCGAGCCCGTCCAGCTTCGCTACCTGCAGCGCTGCTGCGGCACGCACTTCACCGAGGCCGCGCAGAATGTGACGGGGCGCCTGCTCGTCGTGCGCTTCGTGAGCCCGACCGACGAGGCGAAGCTCGAGGCGAACGCACAGCAGGGCACGGCATCGGTCGAGGAGGAGTCGGCGGAGCGTCCGGCGTGGCTCGACGAGCAGATGCTCCTGAGCCCGGACTACACCTTCGATTCGTTCATCGTGGGCCCCGGCAACCGCCTCGCGCACGCGGCGGCGCTCGCGGTCGCCGCCAAGCCAGGCCGCGCCTACAACCCGTACTTCATCCACGGCGGAGTCGGTCTCGGCAAGACGCACCTCCTGCATGCGATCTGCCAGTCGCTGCTCAAGGCGCAGCCCAACCTCCGCCTCTGCTACATCTCGTGCAACGCGTTCATGGACCTCTTCCACGAGGCCGTGAAGGCGGGCCGAATGACCGATTTCCGCAATCGTTTCCGCACCGCGGATGTGCTGGTCATCGACGACATCCACTTCCTGTCGAAGCACGAGCAGACGCAGGAGGAGTTCTTCCACACCTTCAACGCGCTCTACCAGCTCGGCAAGCAGATCATCCTGAGCTCGGA